>JACQDH010000055.1 GCA_016201215.1 Acidobacteriota bacterium
GTTCGCCATCCCGCGCACGGCGGGGTGGATCGCGCAGTGGGAAGAGATGCTGCTGGACGGGGAACAGAAGATCGCCCGGCCGCGCCAGGTCTACCTGGGCCAGGACCAGCGCGCCTACGTGCCCATCGAGCAGCGCAGCTAGCGTCTCCGTCTTTCAACGTGCCTCGCGGGGTGGTGGCAGCGAGGCAACCCCTTCCTGCGTGGTCTTTCTCCTGGACCTCGACCTGGTTTCCTTCCGTTCACCGCGCAGGGTCCTTTTGTGTGCCAGCGAGTGAAAGGAGTTGAAATGGGGGACAATCTTTGGCACAAAGGCAGTTCCTGCAGTGCGCGCCGGGACAATCGGGGGAACGTGGCCAGCCACGAAAACGAGGGATTCCTTCTAACACTTGAAATGCCCAGTGACCCGGAGTTGCTGTGCGTGGTGCGCGGTGCTGTGCAGCAACTGGCCGCGGTGGTGGGATTGTCTGAGGAGGAGGGTCGCTCGGTTACCCTGGCGGTGGACGAGGCGCTCACGAACGTGATCCGCCACGCCTACCAGGACCGGCGCGGCCAGCCCATTGAAATCTCCTGCCGACGGCTGGGGGCCGGCGCCGCAGGACATCCTTCACCCGGGCTGGAGTTCATTCTGGTGGACCGAGGCCGCGGGGTGGCCCCGGCGGAGCTGCACGCCCGGCCGCTCGAGGAACTGCGGCCGGGCGGCCTGGGGACCCATTTCATCCAAGAAATCATGGACGAAGTCGAGTACGCGCGGACCGGGGGCCGGAACCGGCTGCGGCTGGTGAAATATCTGACCGAGAAGGAAACCCCGCGAGGTTCGTGAAGGAGAACCGATCGTGCATATATCCACGCGCCAGTCGGGCAGCGCCACCATCGTGGAAGTGAACGGCGACATCGATCTGTATAACTCGCCCGAGGTGCGTCAGGTGTTGCTGGGAGTGCTGCGGGAGAAGCGCGCGCCGCGGGTGATCGCTAACCTGGCGGCGGTGAAGTATATTGACAGCTCCGGCGTGGCCTCGCTGGTGGAAGCACTCAAGGTCTCGCGCGATCTGGGCAGCCGGTTGATACTCTGCGGGCTGAGCCCGGCCGCGCGCGAGGTGCTGGAGCTTTCGCGGCTGATCAAGGTTTTCGAGGTTTTTGAGAACGAGGCCCAGGCCCTGAGCGCGTAGGATGGGCGGGGCGGCCTGTGGTTTATTGCGGAGGAGTTCTTGGCAGTCACCGTTCGTGTGGGTCGCGCGACCCTGAGTGGCTTAGCCTACGTAGGCGGACTCGCCCGGCTGGGAGGCCGGGCTGCGTATTTCACCTTTATCGGGCCATTCAGGGGCCGGGCACTTCGCCTGGAGCGCGCGGTGCACCAGGCCATGGCTGTGGGCGTCGAAGCCCTGCCCATCCTCTCGCTGATCACTTTTTTCATCGGGGTGATCCTGGCGCTGCAGGGCGCCTACGAGCTGCGCAAGTTCGGGGCGCTGCATTACGTTTCGAGCGCGGTGGCCATCTCCATGACGCGCGAGTTGGGCCCGCTGATGACGGCCATCGTGGTGATCGGGCGATCGGGCTCGGCGTTTGCCGCGGAAATCGGGACGATGAAGGTGACCGAGGAGATCGACGCGCTGCAGACCATGGCGCTGGATCCCATCCAGTTTCTGGTCACGCCGAAATTTCTGGCCATGTTCGTGATGCTGCCCTGCCTGACCACCTGGGCGGACCTGATGGGCATCTTGGGCGGGGCGCTATTCGGCGTCACCAACGCCGGCTTCACCTTCACCGGCTACCTGCGCGCCACGCTCGACGCCCTCTATCTGCGCGACATCTCCTCCGGCCTGATCAAGAGCATCATGTTCGGCATGACCATCACCGCGGTGGGGTGCCACGAGGGTTTTTCGGTCGGCGCGGGCGCAGAAGAGGTGGGCCGCTCGACCACCGCGGCCGTGGTGATGTCCATTTTCCTGGTCATTGCGGTGGACTTGGTCTTCACCGCGCTGTTCTATTTCCTGAGCCCCAAGTAGCCGCAAGGCTGCGGCGCGCGCGGAGACTCGATGATCGAAGACGCCAAGATAAACGATGCCATCATTGCCGTGCTCGACCTCCGCGTGCGCTATGGCGAGCGCGAGGTGCTCCACGGCATCAACTTCGACGTCCGCCGCTATGAGACCCTGGTCATCCTCGGCGGCTCGGGTTCGGGCAAGAGCACGCTGCTGCGCACCCTGGTCGGCCTGGAGAAACCCAGCGCCGGCGAGATCTGGGTCAAGGGAAAGAACATCGCCCAGATTCCGCTGGGGGAGATGGACGAGATCCGCAAGAAGCTGGGGATGTCCTTCCAGGGCGGGGCGCTGTTCGGCTCGCTGACCGTGGGCGAGAATGTAGCCTTGCCCCTGCGCGAGCACACGCAACTCGAGGACTCGACCATTCAGATCATCGTCCGGCTGAAGCTCGAGCAGGTGGGCCTGGCAGGTTTTGAAGAATACATGCCCTCGCAGTTGAGCGGGGGAATGAAAAAGCGCGCGGCGGTGGCCCGGGCCATGGCCATGGATCCGGAGATTCTCTGCTTTGACGAGCCCTCGGCGGGACTCGATCCGATCATTGCTGCGGGGATCGACAACCTGATCGTGAAGCTGAAGAAGGCGTTCCGCATGACCATTGTGGTCGTAACGCACGAGCTGGCCAGCGCCTTCCTGATTGCCGACCGCATGGTGCTGATCGACAAGGGCAACATCATGGCCATCGGCACGCCCGAAGAACTGCGTGCCAGCGCGCATCCGCGCGTGCGACAGTTCCTCGACCGCGTGCCCGAGCCGGAAGTCACCGAGGAGCTCGACTACCTGCAGATGCTGACCGAAGAGCGCCCGCCGCGGCGCTCGTAGCTTGTGTTCGGTCGGAAGGGCCTTAGGGCAGCGGAAGGAGATTGACGATGGAACCCAAACGCGAGCAAGCGCTGGTGGGGTTGTTCGTGCTGGTGGCGGCCGCGCTGTTGCTGGTGACGCTGTTTGCGCTCACCGGGGTCTTCGTCCGCTCCACCACGAACTATCGCGCCTATTTCAAATTCGCCGGGGGCCTGGAGCCCGGCGCCGAGGTGCGCTACGCCGGCGGGCCCCGTTCGGGACGCGTGGAAGGCCTGCGGATCGACCCGCAGGATCCTTCGCGGATTGAGATCACCTTCAGCGTCAAACCGGAAATCCCCGTGAAGAAAGACAGCACGGTAAGGATCATGAGCCTGAGCCCGCTGGGCGAAAACCACCTGGAGATTACCGCCGGCAGCGCGCCGGCGCCGCGCGCCCGCGCTGGCGACGTGCTGCAAGCGGAGCCGTACGTCGATTTCAACGCTATCACGGCCCAGCTCAACGCCCTGGGCCCGGAAGCGCGGCAGCTCATCGAGACGCTCAACGAGCGCGCCACCGAGCTCAAGGAATCCGTGGTGCGTGTGAACGACCTGCTCAGCGCTGAAAACCGCGCCAACCTCTCCGGCACGCTCGGCAACGTGCGCGGCATGCTGGAAGAAAACCGGCCGAAGCTGAAATCCACGATGACCCATGTGGACACCGCCAGCGCAAAGCTCGGGCCGCTGATCGAGGATTTCAAGAAGACCGTGAAGCAGGCCGACGAGGCGCTGGCGCACATTGACGCCATGATCGGCGAAAACCGCGCCGACGTGCGCAAGGCCGTGGCGGACCTGCGGCAGACGCTGGCCTCGGCGTCGTCACTGACCAGCCAGCTCGACCGCACGCTCAACGTCAACGCGGAGAATATCGACGAGCTGCTCGAAAACATGCGCCACACCACGGAGAACCTGAAAGAGTTCACCGACACGATCAAGGCCCGGCCCTCGACCCTGATTCGCTCCTCGGGTCCGCCTGACCGCAAGCCAGGCCAGAGCAAGCAGCCGTAGCCGCGCGCGGAGGAAGGAGGATTCGCTATGCGTCAGAGAATTACAGTTCTTGCCATTGCGATCGCGGCTGGGGGGCTGGCCGCCTGCGGGGGCGCGGTGCGTCCGAGCAAGTACTACGCGCTCGAGGTGCCTGCGACGCCCTCGGCGGCAGCGGCGGCGAACCCGTATCCAGTGGCATTGCTGGTGGGCCGGCTGACCGCGCCGCATCTCTACCGCGACGACCGCATCGTCTATCGCACCGGGCCCGAGCAACTGGGCACCTACGACTATCACCGCTGGGCCGAGCCGCCCACGGAGATGGTGGAAGCCGCGCTGCTGCGGATGCTGCGTGAATCGGGTCGCTACCGCACGGTGCAAACCCTGCGCAGCAACGCCCAGGGAGACTACATCCTGCGCGGCCGCCTGCACAACTTCGAGGAAATCTCCGGGTCGCAGATCGCCGCGCGCGTGGCCATAGAGATCGAGCTCTATGAGATCAAAACCGGCACCACCGTCTGGACGCAGTTCTATTCCTACGACGAGCCGGTGAACGGCAAAGATGTCCCTGCCGTGGTGCAAGCGCTCGACCGCAACGTCCGGCGCGGGCTCGAGCAGGTAGTGAGAGGGCTCGAGCAATACTTCGTAGCCCATCTGCCCAAGTGACACCGGGCGGGGAGCGCTTCGGTTACTGTTTCACACTGCTTCGCTTGACTTCCCGCGCCGTTCAAGCAGAATAGAATCCCCCTTCCAGAAATCTGGGGTTCCGTCTATTTCCCCCTTCCGTGAACCCGATGATCTGCGGCGAGTCGCTCAACCATGTATTCCGCACGTCTGGCCGATAGCCAGGGTTCGCTGGTCGGCCCGAGCCGCATCGTCGGGGCGCCCCGGTTGTTCACGGGCGTGCTCAGGTATTTCCCGCGATCACTTGAACTTAGAGAACACTCCGGCACTCGCACGCAGGCAGCCGGATGGTCTTGCAGACCTTGGCCGCCATGACCGACGACGGCCTTCGGGCAGAGGGGCCCTCACAAGTCGGCCGCTTTCGACGAGATGCCTATGCAGGAGGGCGAAGACAATCCATGGGCCGAACGACTAAAGAGAAGGAACGGAACCTCTCGAAGAATAGTATCCCCACCAGGCCGCCCGATCTCCAGCTCGCACCGAGATCGAAGCTCTTCGACGGGTCGATTGTCTGTGAGCCCCAAGAAGCGGTGGACTTCATCACCAATATCCTCGAGTCCTCCACCGAATATTCCGTGATTGCCAAGGACCTCAGCGGCAGGATTCTTCTCTGGAACGAGGGCGCCCGCCGCCTCTACGGCTACGAGCCCGACGAGGTGGTCGGCAAGGCCAACTCATCCATGCTTCACGTGCCCGAGGATGTGCAGGCGGGCAGGCCGGGGGAAATCATGGAGGCCGCCCTCCGCCAGGGGAAATGGGAAGGGACAATCAACCGAAAGCGGAAGAACGGTGACCAGTTCACCGCGCGCGTGGTGATTACGCCGCGTATTGACGCTGCGGGCAAGCCCGTCGGCTTCTTGCTGATGTCGAAAGACATCACTGACGAAATTCGCATGGCGCAGTATGCCCGCAGCCTGATTGAGGCCAGCCTCGACCCCTTGGTCACCATCAGCCCCGAAGGCAAGATCACTGACGTGAACGAAGCCACGCGAGAAGCTGATCGGCACCGACTTCTCCAACTACTTCACCGAGCCGGAGAAAGCTCGGGAAGGCTACCAGCAGGTGTTTGCCAGAGGGATGGTCACCGATTACCCGCTGACCATCCGTCATGTTGATGGTCGGCTGACCGACGTTCTCTACAACGCCTCGGTGTACAAGGATGCCCCGGGCAACGTGCTGGGGGTGTTCGCTGCGGCCCGCGACGTCACCGCCCAAAGGCGCGCCGAAGCGGAGGTTACAGAGCAACGTGCCAAAGAGCTGGAGCGGTTGGCAGAGCTGGAGCGATTGGCAGAGCTCGAGCGATTCCAGAAACTCACAGTGGGGCGCGAGCTAAAAATGATTGAGCTCAAGAAAGAGATCGAAGAGCTTAAGAGAAAGGCGTCTGAAGTCGCGGTGAGACAGGGAGCATGACAACTGGCGTCAAACTTCCGGCCGACGATTTGCGGGAGAAACTCAGAGCCCTCGGGGATGTGCAGCGCGCCACCCTGAATATCCTCGAGGACTTCGAGGCAGAAAAGCTCCGGCAGGGCGGCGTTCAGCGTGCCACGGTAAATATTCTCGAAGATTTTGACGCCGAAAGGGTCAGGCTAGAGCAGCTCCAGCAAGCCACGCTGAACATCCTGGAGGATTTCAACGCGGAAAAAGTGCGTTCGGAGGACACCCAACGGGCTTTGCTCAACATTCTGGAAGACATCGATGTGGAGAAGGCAAAAGTGGCCGCTATCAACCGGCAGCTCGAAGGCGCCAACAGGGAACTAGAAGCCTTTACCTACTCCGCCTCGCACGACCTGCAGGAGCCGCTGCGGATGGTGGCGAGCTACACGCAGCTCCTGGCCAATCGCTACAAGGGCAAGCTTGGACCCGAGGCCGACGATTTCATCGGCTATGCCGTCGATGGTGCGGTGCGCATGCAGGCGTTGATTGGGGACCTGCTGGCGTACTCCCGGGCGGCCCAGCACCCGGAGTCGTTCAAGCCAACCGACTGCGAAGCGGTCTTCAATCGAACTCTCACGGGCCTGAAGGTGGCCGTGCAGGAAACCGGCGCGCAGGTGACCTGCGATCCCCTGCCGAGCGTGATGGGCGTCGAAGCACAACTGGTCCAGTTGCTTCAGAACCTGATCTCGAATGCCATCAAGTTCCGCAGCGCGCAGGCCCCACAGATTCACGTTTCCGCGCAGCGGAATGGCACCGAGTGGTTCTTTTCGGTGCGCGACAACGGCATCGGCATTCTCCCGGAGCACGCCGAACGCGTTTTCGTCATCTTCCAGCGGCTGCACAGCAAAGCCGAATATCCCGGCACCGGTATCGGGCTGGCCATCTGCAAGAAGATCGTGGAGCGCCACGGCGGGCGCATCTGGGTCGAATCGCAGCCGGGAAATGGCGCCACCTTCTGCTTCACCATTCCGGATCACGGAGAGATTCGCTAAAGGAGCACAACAACCATGCAAGTGGAAACACAAACGGAACCCATTGACATCCTCCTGGTGGAAGATAACCCCGGCGACGTTCGCCTGACCCAGGAGATTCTCAAGGAGAGCAAGGTCCGCAACAACCTGATGGTGGTGGACAACGGCGTTGACGCGCTGGGCCTCCTGCGTCGGCAGGGACCCTACCGGGATGCGCCGCGCCCGGACCTTATTCTGCTCGACCTCAACCTCCCGAAAATGGATGGCCGCGAACTGCTCGCGCAAATCAAGGAAGATCCTGCGCTGAAACGCATCCCGGTGGTGATCCTGACCACCTCGAAAGCCGAGGAGGATGTGCTGAAGACCTACAATCTTCATGCCAACTGCTACATCAGCAAGCCCATCGGCCTGGAGCAATTCGTCAAGGTGGTCCGGTCCATCGAGAACTTCTGGCTGGCCATTGTGAAACTACCGCCGGACCACAAGAGATGAACGGACAATGCATTCACGTTCTGCTGGTGGAGGACAACCCCGGGGACCGCCGCCTGATCCTGGAGATGCTGGCGGAGGTGCCGGGGGCTCCGTTTGTCCTGGAGGCTGCCGACTGTCTGGCCTCAGGCCGGGAACGCCTCCGCGTGGAAGACGTCGATGTGGTCCTGCTGGACCTGCAACTGCCGGACAGCCGGGGACATGACACCTTCCTCGCGGCGCAGGCCCAGGCGCCGCACGTTCCGATCATCGTGCTGACCGGCTTAGGGGACGAGCAGGTGGCCGTCCAGACCGTGCAGGCGGGCGCGCAGGATTATCTGGTCAAAGGGCAAGTAGATGGGAACCTGCTGGCGCGGGCAATTCGCTATGCCATCGAGCGCAAGCGAGCCGAGCTGCAAGTCCGCAAGCTCAACGCGGAGCTGGAGGAGCGGGTTGCCGCGCGCACTTTCGAGCTGGCCGCAGCAAACAAAGAACTCGAAGCCTTCAGCTACTCGGTTTCCCACGACCTGCGCGCTCCCCTGCGGCACATGCACGGCTTTGCCAAGATCCTTCTGGAAGATGTTGGCCCCAGTCTGGACCCCTCCGCCCAGCACTACCTGCATCGCATCCATGAGGCCACGCAGCACATGGGGCGGCTGGTGGACGACCTGCTGAACCTTGCCCGCGTGGGGCGCCAGCCCCTGCACTTAGAGCGCACAGGATTAAACGCCCTGGTCGAAGAGATCCTCACCGATCTCCAGGGAGAGACGCGCGGCCGGCAGATCGAATGGCAGATCGGCAGCCTGCCGTCGGTGGAGTGCGACCCGGGCCTGATCAAACAGGTCTTCACCAACTTGCTCTCCAATGCCCTCAAGTACACCCGGCCACGTGAACGCGCCGTCATCGAAGTCGGGCAGAGGGCCGCCGACGGGCGGGGGGCGCTCTTCGTCCGCGACAATGGCGTCGGTTTCAACATGAAGTACGCCGACAAGCTCTTCGGCGTTTTCCAGCGTCTTCACGCCCAGGAGGATTTTGAAGGAACGGGCGTGGGCCTGGCCCTCGTCCAGCGCATCGTCCGCAAGCATGGCGGAGAGATCTGGGCCGAAGCGGAACTCGACAAGGGCGCTACTTTTTGTTTCACGCTGGGAGCGCTCCGGCGCGCCCCGGCAATCGACAACAGGATGTCGCGAGGTGCCGCATGGCAGCTCACGAGATAGAAATCCTGCTCGTCGAAGACAACCCGGCCGATGTGGAGCTGACCCTGCATGCGCTCCGCCAGAACAAGCTGGCCAACCGCATTCTCGTGGTGCGCGACGGCGAAGAAGCCCTCGACTATGTCTTTTGCCGGGGAGCCTACAGCGCCCGCACTCTGGACCGCCCGCCCAGACTAATCCTGCTGGACTTGAAGCTGCCCAAGGTGAATGGGCTCGAAGTGCTGCGACAGATCAAGAGCGACCCCCGCGCCAAAGCCATCCCCGTGGTGATTCTCACCGCCTCGAAGGAAGAACGGGACTTGATGGACAGTTATCAAGGCGGGGTGAACAGCTTTATCCAGAAGCCGGTGGACTTCGACGAATTCCGGGCGACGGTCAAGCATTTGGGATTGTACTGGCTGCTGGTCAACGAACCCCCTCCCTCGTCGGCGTTTTCCTGGGGATAGCCGAGAAGCAACCGATGAACCAAGCCTTGCCCAAACCGTCCTTGGTCACTGGACGGCTCCCGCGCAACGCGGGGCTGCCGGCCGGCCGGAGCCTCTGCCTGCCTCCTTGTAAGATTCCGCGGCGAGGTCGGTCGTGATGAGCCAGCCCGCGTCCCATATTCCCGTGGCAGCGCCAGCAGACCTCGGCAGGCCCCTGCGGTTGTTGGTGGTCGAACACAACGTGGCCGACGTGGAGCTCTGCCTGCGGGAGCTGAAGACGGCGGGATACGAGGTCCAAGCCGACGTGGTCGCGGCTCCGGAGGAATACGCCGAACGCCTGCGCCGGAGCGACTACGACATCATTCTAGCCGATTACCGGCTGCCGCACTGGACGGGGCTGGAAGCTTTCGAGCAGTTGCGGCAACTGGGGAAGGATATTCCCTTCCTGCTGGTCACCGGCACGCTGGGCGAAGAAGTCGCCGTGGAGTGTATCAAGCAGGGCGTCACCGACTACGTCCTCAAGGATCGCCTGGCTCGCCTGGCCGTGGCTGTCCGGCGTGCGCTCGAGGAAAAAGCCCTGCGCGACGAGAATGCCCACGCGGCGCAGGCGCTGCGCGAGAGCGAAGCCAGCTTCCGCCTGTTGTTCGCGCACAACCCGGTGCCGATGTGGGTTTTTGACCTCGAAACGCTGGTTTTCCTTCAGGTCAACGACGCCGCCCTCGCGCATTACGGCTACTCCCGGCAGGAGTTTCTACATATGCGCCTCACCGACATCTGCCCGCCGGAGGACGTCCCCCGGTTCTTGCAGGAGTTGGCGGCGCACCCAGAACCGCTGTGGTTTTCTGGGCCCTGGCGCCACTGCGTCAAGGACGGACAGATCATTGACGTGGAAGTGACGCATCATACCCTGGAATTCGCCGGGCGGCCTGCGCGGGTGGTCGTCGCACACGACATTACCGAGCGTCTGCGGGCCCAGCGGGAGCTTGAGGTCCGCGCGCGGCAGCAGACCGCCGTCGCCGAACTGGGCCAGCACGCGCTGCGTGGGACTGCATTGACGGCGCTGATGGAGGATGCGGTTCGGATCATGGCGCAGACCCTGCGTGTCGAGTATTGCAAGATTCTGGAGTTGCTCCCCGACGGCAGCGCCTTGCTGCTGCGTGCCGGCGTGGGTTGGCAGGAAGGCCTCGTAGGGCAGGCCACCGTCGGGACGGGCATGGACTCCCAGGCTGGTTACACCCTCGCGTCGAATGGCCCTGTGATTGTCGAGGATCTCCGCACCGATACGCGATTCAGCGGGCCGGCGCTGCTGCATGAGCACGGCGTGGTGAGTGGGATGAGCGTCATCATCCCGGGTCCCGAGCGGCCGTTTGGTGTTCTCGGCGCCCACACCCGGAGCAAGTGGACGTTCACCCCGCAGGACACCGATTTTCTCCAGGCGGTGGCCAACGTACTGGCCACGGCCAGCGAGCGCAAGCGCGCCGAAGATGCCTTGCTGCAATCGGAGACCCGTCACCGCGAGCTGGTCGAGAATGCCACCTACGGGATCTATCGCGTCACCGTTACCGGCAGGTTCCTGGAGGTCAATCCCGCGCTGGTGCAGATGCTGGGCTACGCGTCCAAGGCCGAGCTGCTCTCCAAGTGCCCGCAGGCCGATATTTATTGCGACCCTGCTGATCGCGAGAAGCTCGTTGAGCAGGGCCTGCGGCTGGGACGCGTGGATGGCGCCGAGGTGCAGTGGAAGCGGAAGGACGGTCGTCTGATTACCGTCCGGCTCAGCGGCCGGACGGTGTTCGACGAACACACGGAGCTGCAAGCCTTTGAAGTCATTGCCGAAGATGTGACCGAGCGCCGCGCCATGGAAAAACACCTTCGCCAGATCCAGAAGTTCGAGGCCATCGGGCAACTGGCCGGCGGCATCGCCCACGATTTCAACAACGTGATGGGTGCCATCATGGGCTGGGCCGAACTGGGCCAGGAGCAGGCCCCGCCCGAAAGCTCGCTCTATAGCTATTTTCAGAAGATCCGCGCCCAGATCGAACGCGCCACCGGCCTGACCCGGCAGTTGCTGGCGTTTGCGCGGCGCCAGCTCCTCGAACCGCGCAACCTCAACTTGAACCACCTCGTCGCCGAACTCCTCACGTTTCTGGAGAAGGTAATCAGCAAAGACATCGAGGTGAGAACGGTCCTGTCACCCGAATTAGAAGCCATCCGGGCGGATCCCTCGCAGATCGAACAGGTGCTAATGAACCTCTGCCTGAATGCGCGGGACGCCATGCCCTGCGGCGGTCGGCTGGTGATCGAGACCCAAAACGTGGAACTAGGCGAGGACTACTACCGGCACCACTCCTACGCCCGGCCCGGACGCTACGTTGTGCTCAGCGTTTCCGACAACGGCGTTGGGATGGACGCCGCCACCATCGAGCACATCTTTGAGCCTTTCTTCACCACCAAGGAGATGGGCAAGGGCACCGGCCTGGGCCTGGCCACCGTCTATGGGGTGGTCAAGCAGCACGGCGGCTTCCTCCATGTATACAGCGAACCGGCCCAGGGCACCGTCTTCCGCGTCTATCTGCCGGTTGCTGGTGTTGCGCCTTCCGAAGCCGAGTTGAGAGAAAGGCCAGACGACGAACCCGTGCGCGGCGGCAGCGAGACGATCCTGGTCGCCGAAGACCATGACGGCGTTAGGGAAATGGCCCGCATGACGCTCGAGAGTCTGGGCTACCGGCTCCTGCTGGCCGCCAATGGAGCTGAGGCACTCGTACTCTTTCTCGCCCAGCCGGACTCCATCGCCCTGGTTGTGCTCGATGTGGTGATGCCGAAACTCGCCGGCCCGGACGCCTATCTGAAAATGTGCGAAACGAAGCCTGGCCTGCCCGTGATCTTCACTTCCGGCTACAGTGCAGAGATGCACTCCCTTTCGGCGGTGCTACAGCAGGGAGCAGCGGCCCTGCAGAAACCGTACGGTCCCAGCCTTTTGGGACGCAGGGTGCGTGAAATCCTAGACCACGCCGCCCGCCAGGCCTCTGCTGCCCGCCCTGCATCGCGCGATCGACGCTAGCACCGGGGCCGCAATTCAAGTGTTGACACGCCCGGCCCCGTGTGTTATTCCGCGCGCAAGGTCGATTGACCTGTGGTGGTCGTCTCCTGTATGGGTCCGAAAGGCGACAACGCGAGTGTAGCAGCCGCCCCGGCTTGAGCCGGGGCGCAATACAGTTCTGTCCAGCAACACCCCACCCCACCCCGGGAGGTGAAGGCCGCCAGGTTTTCACCTCCCTTTCTTATCCGGGGCCGCTGTCCGCAGTAGTACCTCTTCCACAGGAAGCTTATTATCAGTATGGAAACAGCCCCGAGTGATGCGGATTGACCAAAACCGGCGCGGAAAAGATGCTTACTGGCAGGCTTTGCATCACGCAAGGGTTCAGAGCCGCGTGGCAGCGTGAGGTCGGCTGTTCGGAAGCTTAGCTTTTCCCTCTCGGACCGGAGGATTATCTCCAGGGTGCCCAAGGGTTAGGACCGACCGAAAATCGGCTGCCGCAACGGAAAGGAAGCTATGAAATCCTCACTGTTGCGTCGCTTGTTGGAAGTCAACAGAGAATTGTGGCTGCTCCTGTCGCTGTTTCTGATCGCCGGCCTGCTGAATTCTCTGATTGCCCTGCACCGGATGGTCTTGGGCTTCTATGCCCTGCCCACTCTGTTCTCCGCCTATTTCTACGGGCGACGCCACGCCACGCTGACCGCGGTCGCCAGCATCTGCCTAGTGGCCTTGGTGACCTATTTCAATCCCGGGTTGTTTGCCCTGCACAGTGGCGTCACCCTGGCGGAAAGCAAATGGTTCGACATTGGGGTGTGGGGCGGCACGTTGATGGTCATCGCCTATGCCATGGGCACGCTGTATGACCGCAAGGAAGCCCACCTACACGAGCTCCGCGAAACCTACTATGGCGTCCTGCTGATCCTCCGCCAGTTCATCTGCAAGGACAAATACACTCAGAACCACTCCTACCGGGTTTCGATCTACGCCGCGAAAATTGCCGGGAGCCTGGGACTCGACAATGACCGGATCGAAGACGTCCGCGCGGCCGCCCTGCTGCACGACATCGGGAAGCTGGATACCAGCCGGGAACTCCTCTATAAGGCGGCCCGGCTGACGCAGGACGAATTTAATGAGGTTCAGCAGCACATCGAAAAGGGCGTGGAGATGCTCGAGCCGGTCGGGGGCTCTCTCCGCCGGGTCATCCCCATCATCCTGGCGCATCACGACAAGTTCGACGGTTCCGGCTACCACCCCACCCAAGGTGAAGAGATTCCCCTGGAAGCGCGCATCATCTCCGTCGCGGACGTTTACGATGCGCTGACCAGCGATCGTCCCTATCGCAAGGCACTTTCCCACTTTGAAGCCAAAGCGATCATTCTGAAGGGAGCGGGAACCGACTTTGATCCCAAAGTGGTCCACGCGTTCACGCAGGCATTCAGCAGTGGACAACTGGAAGTTCCCGAGCTGGTTGTGTAACTCCCGACGGGTTTTGCGTTTTCGCAGAGCGACGAGCGGCTTTAACCCTTTAGCCTGCTCACACACCCCCGAAGTTCTGGGCGGTTAGAAATCCTCAAAGTCTGGGTTAGTGAGGGCGAGCCTTGGCGTCTTCGTGATGCGGTGTCCAATCCGTGGGCGGAAAAGAGACGTGCCAGAAGCCTGGATTGGCGACGGCGAATTCGATACCTACCTGAGTTTTTCCCCCCTCGGCCGGACCCATATAGACCACACGGCATTCCTGCTCTTCCTGGGTGCGCTTGTGTTTCACGATGAGCTTTTGTCCCTGGGTTACCTTGGTGGCCAGGAGCACCAGCGCACCGTGGGCATTGATGACCAGCGTTTGCGTCTCTTCCTGGAGAGGGAGCGCGGGGTTCCCTTCTCCCCGAATTACAATGGGCACCTGGGCAAAGATTCTTTGGCTGCGTCGCCGGCTCGACCCCATCCCTGGCGAAGGTGGGTTTCCCATAACAACTCCTCGGTCGTTATCTTAACATCTTCACGCGAGGAGTCGCCCCTCAGGGTTCCTGCGGGTTTGCGATGCGTAACTCCAGGAGAGTTTTGTCCGCGGCAGGAGGCCCTCCGGCTGGCTGCGCGCGCAGGGCGGCACAACACGCGCGCTTGTGCCTGCCTTCTTTTTTGATTTCTGAATCCGGCGGAATCTCTAGCGCGTGACGGGAACTTCGGTGCCGCGAGATTTACCGGCGCGCTTGTCGGCGTAGAGGGTCTGGTCGGCGCGCGCCAGGAACTGTGCGGGCGTTTCTCCGCGCTCGTACCCCACCCAACCGGCGGAGAATTTGACGGGAATTTTGTGTCCCTGGAAATCCACGACGAGCGAGCGCAAACGAGCGAGTAAGCCGTGCACCTGTTCGAGCGGGCATTCCGGCAGCAGGACCAGGAACTCGTCGCCGCCCATGCGCACAGCGAGGTCGGAGACGCGGATAGCGCTGTTGAGCCGCGCGGCAAACTCCTTGAGCACTTGGTCTCCGGCCGGGTGGCCGTAGCGGTCGTTGATCTGCTTGAATTCGTTCAGGTCGAGCGCCAGGACGGTCAGCGGGTGGCCGTAGCGCTGTGAACGCGCGGCTTCGGCCGCCAGCCGCTGCTCGCCGAACCGCCGGTTGGCCAGCCCGGTCAGGGCATCGATGGAAGCCTGCTTGCGAAACTCCACGGCGCGCATCTCCAGCCGGCTCATGGCATCGAGTTGCTTGGAGAGCTGCCGCCGCAGGCGCTTGATCATCACCTGCTGATAGACCGTGTAGGTGTTGAACAGCAGCACGAGCCCGACCAGCCCGCGCACGGCTTGGTTGAGACCGTACTGGAAGAACGGGTCCTCGATCTTCAGCAGGCCCGGAAAAGTAAGCGACGCCACCGCCAGGGTCAGCAGCAGCATGACCACGATCGCCAACGACCACAACCACCAGTCGCGGCGCTCGAGCTTTTCCAGGCTCGCTTGAATTTCCTGCAAGCTGCTTTCTGAAAACTCTGCGAGTGGTGTCTGGGTCGGCGTGCTCATAGATTCTCTCGATAACCTGGCGCCAGCGGCGCGGGGATCAGCCAATTATAATTCACCCGAAAATTTACCAAGAGAAAAGAGGGAAAAGCGCGCGAAACAAGCACTGTGCCAGAGCGGAACAGCCACCTCACGCCATCTTCGCGGAATGTTTGCCCGGTGCTCGGCGCCGCGCCGGCCACTCGCCGCGCTTCACCGCTTCCACGAAGTGGTCCGCCTCACGGGTGGGCCGCGGGATGCGATAGCCGTCGCCGACCGCTTGCGTCCATTCGATGGCCCGCGCAAGCGAGATGCGGTGGCCCTGTGAGACGTAGATCGGCTTCACGCCCTCGCGCGTCCGCAGCACGGCCCCGATCACCTCCCCGGCGTCCACCAGCGGCACCCAACTCCCCGCCGCCCGCCCCGGCTCCCGGTGCGTGCCGATCAGGCGCGACTTCGCGCAGCCGATGGTAGGCCGGTCCAGCAACACGCCCAGGTGACACGCAATGCCGAACCGCCGCGGATGTGCGTACCCCTGCCCGTCATAGAAGATCAGGTCGGGTTCCGCTCGCAGCCGCTCGAACGCCGCGAGCAGCACCGGGATCTCTCGGAAGCTCAGCAGGCCGGGCACATAGGGAAACGTCAGCGGCCGGCTGGCCGTGGCGCGCTCGACTTCCAGCATCTCCGGGAGGTGGTACACGATCACGCCGCCGATGGCCCTGCTGCGGCGCAGGTCGAGCGCCACGTCGGCCCCGGCCACCAGGCGCAGGGCGGGCAGGCGATCGTCGCGCTCCATCCGCGCGCGCAGCTCGACCTGAATCTGGCGGGCCTCAGCCGAGGTGACCTTCCACGGATGTAGCGTCAGCGCCTTCATCCCGGGGAAGCTAGTCTGCACCGCGGGGTGTGTCAAGCCGCGGGGGCGCCGGGGTGTCGCGCAAAGCCTTGCGTGGACGAATCGTCTGTCCGGCGTATAATGCGCGCCGTCGCTGCGCCTATCGTTCGGTGGGTCGAGCCACACCGGCGGGCAGGTGAGACGTGCAAGGAGGGGTCGTGGAGCTCGAGGTTTCCATCCGCGAAGCCGGGGATGTGCGCATCGTTGATGCGCGCGGGCGCCTCACCATTGGCGAAGCCAGCGACCGCCTGCACCGCGAGTTGCAGCGCCTGGCCGAGGGTGGCTGGCGCAAGATCCTGGTGAATCTGACCGGAGTCCAGAAGATCGACAGCACGGGCATCAGCACACTGGTGCGCAACTGCATCAGCGTGTCGCGGGCGGGCGGCAGCCTGAGACTGGTCTGCCCGGCGGGGCGCGTACGCGAGGCGCTGCGCGTCACGCGCCTGGTGGAGTCAATCCCCACCTTTGACGACGAAGCTTCGGCGCTCGCCAGCTTCTCCTGACCGGGGGGTTCGCCGCGCTCTGCGGCCACCCGGGCAATTTCCAACTTCCTGGAAGCTTTTCTGCGCAGGCGGTCAGGTTCCCGGGCGTCATTCCGGCGTATAATGCGCGCGAGGCCCTGCGCCGTCGCGGAAGTGCTAGCCCGTTGCCGCTTCATGGCCGGGCAGGCGCGGAGGCGGTCGTGATCCTGCAAGCCACCATGCGGCAGTCCGGCGACGTGACCATCCTCGACCTCGAAGGGCGCGCGACCATCGGCCCCGCCAACGACCTGCTGGCCGCCGAGCTCGCGCGTCTGATCAAAGGAGGCGCGCGCAAGCTGCTGGTCAATCTCCGCGGCGTCAAGCAGGTCGATAGCTCCAGCATCAGCACGCTGGTGCGCACGTTTGTTTCGATGCAGAGCACCGGCGGCAGCCTGAAACTGCTCAGCCCGCAGGGCCGCGTCCGCGCGGTGCTGGGCCTGACGCGCCTGCTCAACGTCATTCCCAACTTCGACGATGAGGCCGCCGCGCTCGCCAGCTTTCGCTAGGCCGTGCCGTGCTGATCCTTAAACGCACTAGGTACTCTTCCAGAAATACCTCCAGTGTAATACCTATGCAGTTGGGCCACGTCCCGGGAACCTTCTGGAGGGACAGTGAACAACGTGGATTCTGAGCGCGTCGCTCGCCGCCATTTGTCCAGCGTCTTTTGGCTCGCGCCGGTCTGCGCAGCATTGATGGCCGCCGCGCCTGCGCGCGCCCAGCAGGCCGAAATCGACGCTCTCGCCGCGCGCCTCTCTGCACAGATCGCCAAGTCCCAATTGAAGAGGGTTGTCGTGATGGATCTAGTGTCGCCAGATGACAAATCCCGGCCACTCGGAGTTCAACTTACTGACCAGCTCGGTGCGGCATTGGCCAAGCAAGGCAAGGACCTCGAAATCTTTGACCGCGCGAGAGTGAGGGCCGCGCTGGAAGAGCGCAAGCTCAATACCGAGGATGTGTTTGATCCAAAGACATCTCGATTCCTAAGCAAGTATTTTGGAGCGCAGATCGTTGTCACTGGCTCTTTCGCCCGGGCTGAAAATGCTGTCGGCATCGTCCTGGTGGCTTCTAAGCTTTCTGAGAGTAACGAGACGGTTGGCCAAAGCAATGGAACGATCCCCATGACGAAGGAGATAGAGGCGTTCTTCGGCAAGCCGTCCCAGTCGCCCCCTCTTCCCCCCGGCGTCTTCAAGGCGGGCCAGGGCGGCGTGAGTTTTCCCAGGTGCGTTCAATGCCCCAACCCCAGCTACACCGATGAGGAAGGCAGCCAGAAAGTGGAAGGCACTGTGGTTCTCGAGGTCATCATCACTCCTGAAGGCCGTGCCACGGGCATCACCGTCAAGAAGAGCGTATCTCCGGGTCTGGACCAAAGAGCAGTCGAGGCAGTGCGAAAGTGGTCGTTCAAACCTGCAATCGGGCCGGGCGGCAAACCAATTCCGGTCCGTACCACGATTGAAATTACCTTCCGTATACTGAAATGATAGCAGGCATGCACTCTGCCGCGGGCGAAAGAAGTTTCTGTCGCCTTGCTCGGCGCAAGAGCGCCTGCAGGAATCGAGCTGTCTTTACGCGCCTTTTTTCAGTTCGGTGAGGACGAGCTTGGCGACTTCTTTCAGTGTCTCGAAGACGCCCTGGCCGGTGACGGCCACGGCTTCCACCACGGGCTCGCCCTTGGCTTGCAACTGCTTCCTCAACGCGTCCACCGGGAGAATGTTGGGCAGGTCGCGCTTGTTCAGTTGCAGCACGTAGGGAATCGTGTCGAACAAGAGCTTGTGCTCCTTGAGGTGCTCCCGCAAATTCTCCAGGGTTTCCAGGTTGGCGTCCATGCGCTCTTCTTGCGAGTCGGCAACGAACACCACGCCATCGGCACCTTTCAGGATCAGTTTTCGGCTGGCCTCGTAGAACACCTGGCCGGGCACGGTGTAGAGATGCAAACGCGTCTTGAAGCCGCGCACGGTCCCCAGATCGAGCGGCAGGAAGTCGAAGAAGAGCGTGCGGTCGGTCTCGGTGGCCAGCGAAATCATCTTGCCCTTTTGCCCGGCGCCGGTGTGGTCGTAGATCCACTGCAGGTTGGCGGTCTTTCCGCCTAGTCCGGGGCCGTAGTAAACCAGCTTGCAGTTGATTTCGCGAGCGGGGAAATTAATAAATGGCACAGGTCTCCCGGCAGAGCCGGGAGGGTACTTATAGCACAGGCCCCGCTGGGCGGCCAATTGGCAAACCGTGGCGCGTTGCCTCAAAATGACAGGTAAACCGGGTCGAAAGCGCTGCTTCCGCGCCGTTGTCGCACGCGGTCCGCGCGGCCCGCGCAGGCACTTCCAGAAGGGGAAAAAGCCCGCGGAACAGGCGGATTCTCCTCGCATGACTCATAGCTATACGAAAATGAGGCCGTTGACGCTGCTGGTAGACTCTGTTAGCATTCCGCCCATGGCGCGCGGCAGCAAGGCGAGCAAGCGACGCGGGGCCCGGCGCTCAGCGGCCCCGACTTCCAGGCTTAAGTCCTTGAAAAAAAAGATAATGCCAAACGGCAACAAGCCTCGAACGGCGCCGCGCGAAGTTGTGGACCCGCGAGGCCAGCAGCAGCTCAAGCAGTACGAGGAAGCGGTTCGGTATTTCCAGCAGCAAAAGTTTCACAAGGCTAAGGAGATCCTGCAGAAAGTCATGGCCGGGCCCGGCAAGGAGCTGGCCGACCGCGCCCAGGTGCATCTGCGCATCTGCGAGCAACGCATCTCCCGGGCGGCCATGCCCGTGCCGCGCACGCCCGAGGAGCATTATCAGTCTGGTGTGGCCATGATGAACCTGGGCCGCTGGGACGAGGCGCGCGAGCACCTGCTGCGGGCCCGCAGACTGGCGCCCAAGGCGGATTACATCTTCTATGCCATGGCCGCGCTGGACTGCCTGACCGGAGAAGCCGAATCGGCGATGGAAAACCTGAAAGTCGCCATCGACCTGCGGCCCGAAAACCGCTACCACGCCCGCAACGACGAGGATTTCGCATTCTTGCAGGAAGATCCGCGCTTCACCGAACTTCTTTATCCGGAACGCGAAGGTTCCGGCGGCTAGCTCGAAGAACGCTCCGGCATTGAAACCCGACGCCACGCCAGGTTCGCGAGCCGTCCGCATCGTCACGGTGGGCGGGGGCACAGGTCTGTCCACGGTACTGCGCGGGTTGAAAGATTACGTGGCGCGCAGCCGCGCCGAAGCCGTGCGCCTGCCCATCGCCGATTTGGCCGCGGTGGTTACGGTCACCGACGACGGCGGCAGCTCCGGCCGCCTGCGCCGCGAGTACCGCATCCTGCCTCCGGGCGACATCCGCAACTGCATGGTGGCGCTCTCGCAGGACGAAACCTTGCTGGGGCGGCTGTTTCAATACCGTTTCCATGCCGGCCGCGGGCTGCGGGGCCACAGCTTCGGCAATCTGTTCTTGGCGGCGCTGAGCCACGTCACCGGAGATTTCCCGAAGGCGGTGCAATTGAGCGGCGAGGTGCTGGCCATCCGCGGACGGATTTTTCCGTCCACGGCACAGAATGTCTCGCTCGAGGCGGTGATGCAGGATGGGAGCGTGGTGGCCGGGGAAACGCAGATTGCGCGCAGCCGCAAACGCATCCGCCGCCTGCGGCTGGCGCCGCGGCGCGTGGCGCCGTTGCCGGAAGTGCTGGAGGCCATCGCGCAGGCCGATCTGATCCTGATCGGCCCGGGGTCGCTCTATACCAGCATCATTCCCAATCTGCTGGTGTCGGGCGTGGCCGAAGCCATCGAACAATCAGGGGCCACACGCGTGTACATCGCCAACCTGATGACCCAGCCGGGCGAATCCGACGGGTACACCGTGGCCGATCACGTCCGCGCGATTTACCGGCACACCCGGCGGCCGCTGTTCGATTGGGTGGTCATGAACAACCAACCGGTCTCCCCGGCGGTGGCGCGGCGCTATCGCGCCAAGGGCGCCGAGGCGATCCAGGCCGACGTCGGCGAGCTCCAGCGCATGGGCCTGCGCTGCGTTTTCGACAACCTACTGGAAGAGCACGGCGTGGTGCGGCACAACCGCGAGCGGCTGACCCGGCTGCTGCTCGAAGAGTTTGTCGAACGCCGCCGCCCCCGCTGACGCGTCGCGCTGCTGTTGTGCCGCCGCCCGCCGCGGCTTGTTTCTTACGCGTTTGATGCCTTAATTTTCGACACTTCCTCGCCTTGCGTGGCACACCCGAGGTTACTATACTGACCCCCGCCTGATGGCGGCCTGCTCGCGCGGCCATCAGGCCGAGGCTTCGCGGGCGGTTTGCGCACCACACCCCAGAGGGCGCTGAGCAAGGAGAAATTGCGATGGCCGCCGTCGCCACACCCAACGAACTCAACGTCTATGAATCGGCCGAAGCTCGCTTTGAGGTGGCCGCGGACAAGCTCGGTCTGGAAGAAGGCCTCTACAAGTATTTGAAGTACCCTAACAAGGAAATCACGGTGTACATCCCGGTGGCCCTGGATAATGGCCATTTTGAGGTCTTTGTCGGCTATCGCGTGCACCACTCCATCGTGCGCGGGCCGTGCAAGGGCGGCATCCGCTTTGCCCCCGACGTGACCTTGGACGAGATCCGCGCGCTGGCCGCCTGGATGACCTGGAAGTGCGCGGTGGTGAATATCCCGTTCGGCGGCGCCAAGGGCGGCGTGATCTGCGACCCCAGCAAGCTTTCCAACGGCGAGCTGGAGCGCATCACCCGGCGCTACACCGCCGAGCTGACCGAGTGGATCGGGCCGGAGCGCGACGTCCCCGCGCCGGATCTGGGCACCAACGAGCAGACCATGGCCTGGGTCATGGACACCTACTCGATGCACGTGCGCCACACCACCACCGCCGTGGTCACCGGCAAGCCGCTCGACCTGGGAGGCTCGCATGGCCGCAAGGAGGCCACCGGCCGCGGCGTGATGATCAGTTGCGACAAGGCGCTGACCAAGCTGGGCGTGAAACGCGACGGCTGCCGGGTCATCATCCAGGGCTTCGGCAACGTGGGCTCAGTGTCGGCCCTACTGATGCACCGCGCCGGCTACAAGATCGTCGGCGTGGCCGATATTCACGGCGGGCTCTACAACGAAAAGGGGTTCAATGTCCCGGCCCTGCTCGACTGGGTCTATGCCCAGGGCAAGCCTTTGCCCGAATTCCCGGCCGGCGGCACGAAACTTTCCGCCCAGGAAGTGCTGTTCCAGACGTGCGACATCCTGGTGCCCGCCGCGGTCGAGAATCAGATCACCAGCCAGAACGCCCGCCGCGTCCAGGCGCGCATCCTCTGCGAGGGCGCCAACGGGCCCACCACGGCGCCCGCCGACGCGATCCTCGAACAGAAGGGCGTCTTCGTCATCCCGGACATCCTGGGCAACGCCGGCGGCGTCACGGTGAGCTACTTTGAATGGGTGCAGGACCGCCAGGGCTTCTTCTGGCGCGAGGGCGAAGTCAACGAGCGCCTGCAGGACGTCATGGAGCACAGCTTCGACGAGGTGGTGCGCTACGCCGAAGCCCACGGCGTCAACAACCGCATTGCCGCCTACATGCTGGCGATTGACCGCGTGGCCTTTGCGCTGAAGCTCCGCGGCATTTACGCCTAGGCACACGACTGATTTCGTCTTGTGTCGGGAGTGGGTTCGAGATGCCCTCTAAGCGTCTGAGAGATTTGGCGTTGCGACTTGCCAGTTTGCTGCATGAGCTACCTGAGCTATTTGATTTGTTGGAGTACGCTTTCGGAGCACTGTACGCCCTCATGCGAGCTGAGGAGCTCGGTTATCGCGACCTCGAGCTGCCTCAGCCGCCGAGCAGGAACAGAATGGTCACGGAGATGGCTGAACATCTTGCGAGCGGAGCGATGCCATCTGATTCTCAATGGATTGCCGGTCATTATTTTAACTCGGCGCTTTTTAGGATTGGTGCTAACTATGAGCGCGTCTTGACGGCCATCACGGTAACTGATTCCAAGAGCCTCAAGAGACAGGGAGGGGTCCCAGCACTGTTACAGAAGGTGGAACTGAATATCCCTGTCGAAAACCTGGAGCGCGTCCGAAAAGAAACAAACAAAAATAAACATTCCAATGTGTCTCATCTCTCTCCTAGAGAGATTACTTTTGAACAGCTCGTAGCGTCTTTCGAGGAGTGGTTGCTATTGGTAGAGGTTTATCGCTCCAAGGTTTTGAGCGTAGGCGACGGTCCTAGGAAGTAGCACCACAAGCCATGCGCCCTGACTCCATCGCCCCGGGTCACCTGAAAACCGAGGACGAGCACCGCCGCGACGTCTGCACGGTCGGCCGCTGGATCCACCAGCGCGCCTACGTGGCCTCGACCGACGGCAACATCTCCGTGCGGCTCGACCCACACCGCATCCTCACCTCGCCCACTGCGGTCAGCAAGGGCATGATGGAGCTGGACGACCTGGTGCTCACCGACTTGCAGGGGCGCAAACTCTCCGGGCGCCGCAACGCCTCTTCCGAGCTGGCCATGCACCTCCTCATTTACCAGCGGCGGCCCGACGTCAACGCCGTCTGCCACGCCCATCCGCCGGTGGCCACCGGCTACGCCGCCGCTGGGCTGCCCTTGAACAAGGCGCTGATCAGCGAGGTGGTGTTGGCGCTCGGCTGCATTCCGGTGGCGCGCTACGGCACACCGGGCACGCCGGAGCTCTCCGAGGCGCTCGAGCTGCTGGTTTCCCATTTCGACGCCATCCTGATGGCCAACCACGGCGTGGTCACCTATGGCCCCGACCTGCTGACCGCTTTCTTCCGCATGGAGACGGTCGAGCACTTTGCCCGGGTGTCCCTGGTCACCGAGCTGCTCGGTAAACAGGTCTTGCTTTCCAGCGGAGATGTGGAAAAATTGCTCGCGGCACGCGCGCGCTACGGCACCACGACCGCCGCGCAGGTGGGCCCGGAATGCCCGGTCACGTCGGAAGCAGTAGAGCCGGCTGCGGCGGGCAATCGCGTCAGCCTGACGCGTGAAGAGCTGGAAGCGCTGATCGATGAAGCCGTGCGCAGCGATCGCGCACGCCGGTGAACGCGGAAATGGAACCGGGGTGGTGTAGCCGCGGACTGAACTTGTCCCGAGCGGACGCGAGGGAACCCGCCATGTTTCTAGTTTGAGGGTCATCGAGACTTCTGTTCCCCGCAGGAACTCAGGCTCCGGCCGGTAGTGGAGGATGAAGAATGGGTGAAGCACTGGGAATGATCGAGACGCGCGGCCTGGTGGCGATGATCGAGGCCTCGGACGCCATGGTCAAGGCGGCCAAGGTCACGCTGGTGGGCTGGGAGAAGATCGGTTCGGGCTATGTGACCGCGATGGTGCGCGGCGACGTGGCCGCGGTCAAAGCAGCCACCGACGCCGGCGCGGCGGCGGCACGGCGCGTGGGCGAGCTGATCGCTGTCCACGTTATCCCGCGGCCGCATCAGTCGCTCGAAGACGTGCTGCCCATCGGCAAGTCCGCGATGGCTGCGGCGTCCCGGTAGCCCGCGGAGCAAGCCGGACGGCGGCGCCGGCGTTCCGCGCGAGTGGGCGCCGGAGTTTCTGCCGTCCCTTCGCTTTTGTCATCTGGAGCCGGGGTGGACGCGGTTCCGGTATCTTGAGCGTGGCTCAGGTTGAGGTGTTGTCATTCCGAGCCCCGGCGAGGCCGGGTAAACTTCGCGAGGAAACTTTCTGAAGCAACCTGGCGGGCTCCCTCGACTTTGCTCGGGGCAAGTTCAGCCCGCCGCTGGATGCGATTTGGGTTCGGGGTTTCTGGCGCTACTTTGAACTTTCGGCTTTGGGGTTTCAGCTTTCGATCATGATTCTTGCGCGCATCGTCGGCACGGTCGTTGCCACGCGGAAAGACCCGCGGCTGGAAGGGAAAAAGCTCTTGGTGGTGAAGCCGATCTCGCCCGAAGGCGCCGATGAGCCCGGCTATCTGGTCGCCGTGGATACTGTGGATGCGGGCTTTCGCGAAACCGTGCTGATCGTCTCCGGCAGCTCGGCGCGCATGGCCTCGGAATGCAAGGATCGCCCGGTGGACGCTGCCATCGTCGGCATCGTGGACACGGTGAAGCTCGACGCACAGCACGAGGCCGAGCTTGCCGCCGCCCGCAAGAAATAGTCATGGCGCCGATGGTGTCATTCCGAGCGCAGCGAGGAATCTCTCCGAGCTTCGAGTCTGGCACATGATGCTTGGCCGCATAATCGGTAACGTCGTCTGCACGATGAAGAATGCCTCGCTTGATGGCAAGAAGCTGTTGCTCGTCCAGCCCATCGACCGGCACGGGCGCGACAAGGGCCGTCCGTTCGTGGCCGTGGATTCGGTGGGTGCCGGCGCTGGCGAAACCATCTACTGGTGCCGCGGCAGAGAAGCCAGCTTCCCGTTCCTGCCGAACGATGTCCCCACCGAGGCCACCATCGTTGGCATCGTGGATACAATCAACATCCCCGGAGGCTAGACGCCAGAGCTAGGAGCCTGGAGGGCACTGTGGCCCGCGTCTTCAGATCCGGGGAAGTGGGACAGATTGAACCCCCAGCCGGCCCGGCGGGGCGGGCTACACAGAGATTGCGATGCTGATCGGCAGAATCATCGGCGACGTAGTGGCGACGCAGAAGGCGGCCTCGCATGAAGGCCGCAAGGTTCTCGTCGTCCAGCCACTCAACCTCGATGGCTCGGACCGCGGCGAGGTTGTCCTGGCGCTCGACGCCGTGGGCGCGGGCATTGGCGAGCGCGTGCTGATTGTCACCGAAGGGTTCGGGGCGATGACCGCGGTCGGCCGCACCAACGCGCCCATTGATATGGCCGTGGTTGGGATCATTGACTCCGTGGACTTAATCTCCGGCGTGAAATAGCGGTTCTGCCTTCGTTTCCTTCACCCGGTCGGGGCCTGAGACTCTTGTCTTGCGGCGGGCGGTTCGCCTAGCATGGTTCCGTGTGGTAGTTGCTCTTCGCTCCCATGAACCGAAGCGTTTTCGCCATGCTATCTCTGTTGACGCTGGCCGGCGCTGGTTTCCTCGGCCAGACAGCCGGCAGCGCGAAAGGAGCGCCTGCCATGTCGTTGAAACTGACGACCACCGCGTTCCAGCCCGGCGGGATCATCCCCAAGAAATTCACCTGCGACGGCCCGGACGTGTCTCCGGCGCTGGCTTGGTCAGACCTCCCGGCCGGAACGCAGAGTGTTGCCCTGATCATGGACGACCCTGATGCGCCCGTGGGCACCTGGGTCCACTGGGTGCTCTATGATCTGCCGCCGAGCGCACGCGAGCTGCCCGAAGGTGTGCCCAAGCAGGAAGATCTCTCGAGCGGCGCGCGCCAGGGCCGC
>JACQDH010000059.1 GCA_016201215.1 Acidobacteriota bacterium
CGGCGCTCGAGTTTCGGATCGATGCCCTTCAGCACGATGCCCCGCGCGCGGCCGGCGGCGGAGAGCAGCACGGTCTGGTAGATGGCCGGGGAGACGGCGCGCACGCCCGGTACTGCGCTAAGTCGATCAGCTAGCGCACTGTAGTCGCGCAGACCCTCGGCACCTGGCCGCGTCAAGTTGACGTGCGCGGTCACGCCGAGCAAGCGGTCCTGAATCGTCTGGCGAAAGCCGCTGTTCATCGCCAAGGCGATCACCAGCGTGCCCACGCCCGCCGTCACGCCGGCGACCGAAAGCAGGGTGATCAGTCGCAGCACCGGGGGCTTGTACGGTGAGCGCAGGTACCGCCGCGCAACCAGCCACTCAAACGTCATTTTGCATCGCCGGGGTCTGGCCGCTCCCCCGCGCTCGCGGCCAACGAGCGCGCTTCGGGCCGCAGCAGAGGAAAGAGGATGACTTCGCGGATGGAATGCGAATCGGTGAGCAGCATGGTGAGGCGGTCGATCCCGATGCCCTCGCCAGCGGCGGGCGGCATGGCATGGCAGAGCGCGCGGATGTAATCCATGTCCACCTCTTTGGGAACTTCTTCCCCGCCGTGGGCCACCTGCTCGCGGAACCGTCGTTCTTGCTCGGCCGGGTCGTTCAGCTCGGAGAAGGCGTTGCCCAGCTCCAGCCCGCCGATGAAAATCTCTAACCTTTCGGCGAGCAAAGGGTCGTCCGGGCGGCACTTGGAGAGCGGCGAGAGATCGGTGGGATAGTCGTAGAGAAGCGTCGGCTGAATCAGCTTGGGCTCGGCCACGGCCTCAAACAGCAGGCCGGTCAGTTCGCCGTCGGAGAATTTTGCAGCGCTGGCAGTCGGCTCGGCGTGGCCGCCTCGCGCCCAGGCATTGTAGCGCTCGACAGCCGCGCGCGGCCCCCCGGCCGCCGCGAGCTGTTGCCCGGTCGGCGCGGCACCCGCCGCGGTGGGCCAGTGGCGGCAGATGGCCTCGCGCATGGAGAGGCGCTCCCAACGCCTGAAGTCGATCTCGTGTTCGCCGTAATGGATTTGCGTGGTGCCGCAAACCTGTTGCACCAGCCCGGTGAGCAATTCTTCGCTCAAGTCCATCAGGTCGCGGTAGTCGCTGTAGGCCTGGTAGAACTCGAGCATGGTGAATTCGGGGTTGTGCTGGGTGGAGATGCCTTCGTTGCGAAAGTTGCGATTGATCTCATAGACACGGTCGAGGCCTCCGACCAGCAGGCGCTTCAGGTACAGCTCTGTGGCAATGCGGAGGTAGAGATTAATGTCGAGCGTGTTGTGGTGCGTGATGAAGGGGCGCGCGGTGGCCCCGCCGGCCAGCGGCTGCATCATCGGCGTCTCCACTTCGATGTAGCCGCGCGCGTCGAAGAAGTTGCGCAGCTCGCGCACGATCTGCGCGCGCCGCGTGAAAATCTCCCGCACGCCCTCGCTCACCAGCAGGTCGAGGTAGCGCTGGCGGTAGCGCAACTCCACGTCGGCCAACCCATGCCATTTCTCCGGCAGCGGCAACAGCGCCTTGGTGAGCAGCGTAAGTTGCTCGACCCAGATGGTCAGCTCGTTGGTCTTGGTGCGGAACAAGTGCCCGGCAACGCCAATGACGTCGCCCATGTCCAGCAACTGGAAGAGCTGGAAGCCCGGCTCGCCCACGACGTCCAGCTTGACGTAGATTTGCAGCCGCTTGCCCTGCCCGTGAATGTGCGCGAAGCCCGCCTTGCCGTGCAGCCGCATCGTCAGGATGCGGCCGGCCACGCGCACCAGCACGCGTTCGGTGTCCAGCTTGGCCGCTGTGCGCGTACCGTATTTTTCCACAACCTCCGCCGGCGTCGCCGTGTAGTCGAACTTGTGGGGGTAGGGGTCGTGTCCCAGGGCGGCGATCTGTTCCAGCTTTTTCTGCCTCTGGAGGAACTGGTCGAGCGGTTCAAAAGGCAAGCGGAGATCCTTTCCGAAGGAATCGTGCGGCAGTATAGCGGGGGCTACGGGGAGCGTCAACGATTCAACTGGACGGCCACCCGCTCTGGTATAATGCGCTCCCTCTCGGAGGCGACTTGGGAGAAACCCGCCCAAAGAACTGGCCGCAGCGCCTGCGCAGCGTCCGGGACGACTGGCTGGCCTGGCTGCCTGCGGACAAGGACGAGCTGTTCGACGAAACGGTCGAGCAGCTCGAACTCCTCTACGGGATGCTGAGCGTCACGCTCAACGAGGCTTTCTCTCTGCGTGCCGATGGCACGCTGGGATGCGCGCGCGAACAAGCCGGCGTCTCCGCCGACCTGTTTGATCTGCTGGCTACGCGCTTGGTGCCCGTGCTCAGCGCCATCGAAGGACATGGCCGGCACTTCGGCACGCTGCCCAACGTGGCCCCGCTCAAGCCCGCGTTCTTCCGCGGCGAGACCGCCCAGACGAACGCCTGGCGAAGCAGCTTGCTCTCCAAGGTTCTCTTTGCCAGCCGGTCGAAGTTCTTCCACAAGCTGCACACCCTGGTGAGCACTGTAGGAGAGCTCCAGAAGGAATTCCGCGAAGCCACCGAGGAGATTGTTACCGGGGCCGCGATCCATCCCGATGCCTGCTGGAGAGAACTCGACGTCCTGCACTACGACCTGAACACCTGCCTGCGGGAGACCATCGTCCTGTTGAAATCGTTCCTGGTGGCCCTGTCCAACGAAGAGCTCCCATCCTTCCGTCAAAAGTTGCAGGTGCCTGCGCAAGTGTCGCGCGAGGTTCTGGATAGACGCGCGACCCGAATCTGAAGAGAATAGTACGCACTTGCCGGAAACCCGGCAGGTTGCCGGGCGGCGCCGACCCGCGCCTGGACTTCCGAAACCTGGGGAGCGGCGGGCGGCATCTGCCGCGTTGCACAACAACGGCAGGGACAACTCAGGGAGCGGGGTGCGCATCCCATCACACGGATGCGTCCCGACGGGTGCGGTGGCCCGACCGAGACGAACGGAACCCAGCGAACTGACTGAGCCCGAGGCCATCCGCCTGGCTCAGCAGGGTGAGGCTGCGGCGTTTGAGCGCATCTACCGGTTGCACAGTCGGCGCGTGTACGCCCTGTGTCTGCGCATGGTCGGAAATACAGCCGAAGCCGAGGATCTGACCCAGGAAGCTTTCTTGCAGTTGTTCCGCAAGATTGACACCTTCCGCGGCGAATCGGCCTTCTCCACCTGGCTGCACCGCCTCGCTGTCAACGTCGTCCTGATGAAGCTGCGCAAGAAGACCCTGCCGGAAACCTCGCTCGAGGAGACGACCGAGCCGGACGAGGAAACCGGCGGGCCGCGCAGGGACATCGGCGCGCCCGACTTGCTGCTGACCGGCTCGATCGACCGCATCAACTTGCAGCGGTGCATTGAGCAGTTGCCGCCGGGCTACAAAGCGGTCTTCGTGCTCCATGACATACAGGGGTACGAACACAACGAGATCGCCGGGATCATGGGATGTTCGATCGGGAATTCCAAGTCGCAGCTCCACAAGGCGCGCATGCGGCTGCGCGAGCTGCTGCAGGAACACCTGCGCAGTAAGGCGCGCGAAGATCGCCAGGCGGCCAAATCAGAAACTGCCGGCGACGATTAGGCAGAAGCGATGACGACAATGCAGTGTTACGAACTCGAACAAATTCTCGAACAGCAGGCGGGCGAACGGCTTCCGGAAGCCGCCGCGGCTCACCTCGGCCTGTGCGGGCCGTGCCGCGCCCTCGTCGCGGATCTGGAAGCGATCGAGGCGGCGGCCGCGCAGTTCTCTGCCGAAGAGGCGGAGCCGCCCGAGCGCATCTGGGTCGCGCTGCGCACCCAGCTGGAATCCCAGGGCCTCCTCCACACACCGGAGAAGGTGAGCTGGCTCGCGGACTGGTTTGGCGTGATGCTGCGCCCAGCGCTGGCCGCCGCCTACCTGGTGGTCCTGCTGGCCGCGGGTGTGCTGGTCGGCACGCAGCCCAATCTTCCTCCCGGCCAGCCTTCGCGGAGCGTGACCGAATTGCTGCCCGCGCCGGCGCAACTGCACACGCAGTTGAACACGGCCGGGCGCACGGCCGCGGCCATCCGCCAGCACGATCCCGACGTCAGCGCTTCTCTGCGCCAGAACCTGGGCATAGTTGACAACGCCATCGCCTTGTGTGAAAAGAGTGTCCACGACGAACCCCAGAACGAATTGGCCCGTGAGTATCTCTATGCGGCTTACCAGCAGAAGGCCGAGCTGCTGGCGATGATGGTAGATCGCGGCGCGATGGGGGACTAATGAACACCACAGCCCAGTGCGTCACTCGTGTTTGCAGCGCCCCGCTGGCTCTGGCCGCGGCGCTGCTGCTGGCTGTACCGGCTTCGGCGCATCGCATGGAAAAGCATTTCACTGTCCAGGGACGCCCCGTAGTCACCGTCAACAGCAATGTCCGCGGGCGCATCGAGGTCAAGTCCTGGAAGAAGCCGGAAGTCGTGGTCATCGGCAACCACACCAGCGACAAAGTGGAAGTGGACACCGAGCAGGCGGACAACCGCATCGAAGTGACTACGCATATCGGCTCCGCGAACGTTAAGGCTGCCGACCTCGACGCCAATTACCAGATCACGGTCCCCGAAGAGTCCCAGTTGCAGATCCGCACTGACTCCGGCCTGGTGATCGTCGAGCGCGTATATGGCGACATGAGTTTTGAGACCGTTGCGGCCGATGTCCAGCTCGAGGAGGTCGGCGGCTACCTGGTGATCAAGACAGTAGGCGGCTCGATCGTGTGCACGCGCTGCCTCGGCCGCATCAACGCCACCTCCATCAGCGGCAACGTGCAGCTCCTCCAACCGCAAATGGACAATGTCCGTGTGCAAACCACTTCGGGCCACATCTTGTTCGACGGCGACTTCCGCCGCAACGGCATTTACATCCTGAAGAATTACAGCGGCCTGATCGAAGTCTTCTTTTCAGACACCGACTCGTTCGATCTGAGCGCCACCTCGCTGCGAGGCATCGTCGAAAACCAGGCCCACCTCAAACCCGATCCCCATGGCAAGCGCCAATCCCTCCCCCAGCTTTCCAAGAGCATCCTGGGGACATTCAACGAGGGGCATGCTAAGGTCGAGCTCTCTTCCTTTAGTGGTACAATCAAAATCCGAAAGCGCGAGTAACGCGCCGAGCCTTGGGCCCGGAACCGCGCCAAACCTCATGCCGCCCGCCGGCACCACTCCCAAGCGCAAACTGATTTCGCTTGTCGGTTTCATGGGCTGCGGCAAAACCAGCATCGGACGCCTGCTTGCCAGCCACCTGGCCTGGCGCTTCGTGGATCTCGACGAGCGCATCGAGGAGCACACCTGCCTGTGCATCACCGCAATCTTCGACCGCCTCGGTGAACCGGCCTTCCGCAACATCGAACACAAACTATTGCTGCAAGTGCTCGGGGAAGTCGCCGAGCAGGGCCAACCCACGGTGCTGGCGCTCGGCGGCGGCACCTTCGCGCAGCCGCGAAACGTCGAACTGCTGTGCGAATTCGGTGGCCTCGAAAGAAGCACTGGGGCAAGCGGCAACGCACCGGGCGCTGCCGGGGGCGGGCTCGCTGGCGTGGTCATCTGGCTCGATTGCCCGATCGAGCTGCTGCTCGCGCGCTGCGTCATGATGACCGATCGCCCGCTCTTCCGCGACGAGGCCAGCTTCCGGCAGCTCTACGCCCAGCGGCTCCCGTTCTACCAGCAGGCCGACTATCGCGTGGAGAGCAACGCCGACCCGCGCCGCATCGTCGAACAGATCCTCGCGCTCGGGGTCTCGGAACGCGCTCTGGGCGTAGCCGATGCTTCGACAGGAAAGGTGAACGCGTGAACCGGTCTTCGGTTCGGCTGCCTGCCTGGGCGAATCTCGCCCTGGGGTTCTGCCTCGGGCTGGTTCCGGGCGTTGCGGCGCAGAGCGCGCCGAGTAAGAAGTCCGCGAGCCCGGCCGGCGGTGCAGCACTGCTCGCCGAGGACAAAGGCAGATTCCGCATCCTGCTCGACGGGCAGGCCGTGGGCACTGAGGAGTTTGAGATTTCCCGCGCCGGCGCGGATTGGGTCGCGCGCGGCTCGACCGAGATCCGTCCGCTCTCCGGCGGCGCCGCAACGAAAGTCACCGCGCGGCTCCAGCTTGCGCCCGACGGCACCCCGCTCCACTACGAGTGGTCCACACAGGCGCAGAAGAAAGCTTCCGCCAGGGTCGAGTTCAGCGGCGGCACGGCGAAAGTGGCGCTACAGCTCGAAGGGGCGCAGCCCTTCGTCCAGGAACTTTCCTTCGGCTCGCCCCGCGTCGTCATCCTGGACAACAATCTCTATCACCAGTACGCCATCCTGGCGCGGCTCTACGACTGGAAGGCAAAGGGCGCGCAGACCTTTCCCGTGCTGATCCCGCAGGAGATGACCCCGGGCAGCATCACGGTGGAAGCACTGGGCCCGCAGTCGGTCGAGGGCGCCACGCTCGAACTCCTCCGCGTGCGCACCTCCGATCTCGAAATCAACCTCTACCTCGACGTCAGCCACCGACTCGTCCGCCTCAGCGTACCAGGCTCCAAAGCCGTCATCCTTCGCGAGTAGCCCGAGCCACGCGCCGCACATGGCGGGCTTCTTGGCATAAAGCACCGGGAGACACAACCGTGGAAACCCGCCGCTTCACGAGCCACTTGACATCGCTTCGCGGCAAGAGCTGTGTAGCGCCGGCATCTCGCGGCGATTCGCGCACCGCCGCAGCGATGGCGGCGCTATAAACCCTCAACCTCGCGACAACATCTGTCCCCCGCCAAAAAAAACGGGCCGCTGGGCGGATGCCCAGGCGGCCCTTCGGCAACGGCCGCGGGATGAAGAGCCCGGCTAGATGGAGATGCGGCGGCTGATGACCCGCTTGCGATCGGCTGGAGGCTTCGGCTGCTCCAGTTCGACGTTGACCGACATCTCCGTGCCCTTGCGCAGGACACCGAGGCTCACGGTCTTGGCCTCGCGCTTCTCGCGCAACTTCTCGCGCAGCTCGCTGACGGTGCGCACGCGCTCACCGGCCACCTTGATGATGACGTCACCGGCCTTCAAGCCCGCTTTCTCGGCGCGAGCGCCGGAGCGAACCTCGGTGACCAGCACGCCCTCGCCGTCGGGTGCGCCGAAGTAGGAGCCGAGCTGGCCGCTCAGGTCCTCGGCACCGATCCCCAGCATCGGGGTGCGCGGCATCGTGAAGACGTTGCCACCGAACTCCGGCATCTGGAAGTCAAAGTGGAATTCCTTCGGGGCATGCTTCTGCATCATTTTCCCCATCGGATCGGGGAAGTTGCCCAGTTCGACCGAGAGGTTCTGCGCGCGGCCATCGCGCCACACGGTCAACTGCGCCGTGCGCCCGGCAGGAGTTTCGCGGATCATGCGGCGAAGTTGCGCGGTGCCCTCGACGCGCTGTCCGTTGTACTCGGTGATCACGTCATTGGCCTTGAGCCCCGCTTTGGCGGCGGGGCTGTTGGCCTCGACTTCGGTGACCACCGCGCCGCGCACCGCGGGCAACTTGAGTTCTTTCGCTTTTTCCGCGGTGACTTCCGCGATGCCCACGCCCAGCCAGCCGCGGTCGCTGTCCTCTATCCAAACGCCCCGCATGGCCTCCTGGGCTCGCTCGAGGGCCTTTTCCGGATCCTGGGGGGCGGCATTCCCGGGCCGGGCCGCCAGCGCGATCGCCAGAACGACCAGTCCAGGCAGAATGAAGTAAGAATGTTTTCTCATTGCTTCCTCCTAGTCTGGTTCGACGTCACTGCGGCGGCGAAGTGA
>JACQDH010000060.1 GCA_016201215.1 Acidobacteriota bacterium
GGGTCCGCGGGCGTTCGTTCCTGCGCTACATGGTGCGCAAGATGATGGGCACACTGCTCGAAGTCGGCCGCGGGAAGTTGACCTCGGCCGATCTCGCCGGGCTGTTCGAGCTGCGCGACCGCTCGCGCTCCGGCCCCACGGTGCCGCCGCAGGGCCTGTGGATGGTATCGGTGGAATACGCAGAGCCGTGGCGGCTGGAAAGGAAGTAGGGCTGGGCGGTGGCCTGAAGGCCGGCGGTACGCAGACACCAAATTCAGGTAGAATCAGCCCTAATGGCAGCGCTAGCATCGATATCCTCTTCCGTCGATTCGATCGACCCAGCGACCGGAGACGTCATCGGGCGATTCCGGGTGACGCCGCCCTCTGACGTCCCGCAGATCCTGACGCGGGCGCGTCGCGCTCAGGCGGCCTGGGCGGAGGAGCCCCTGCGGGCGCGTTGCGCGCGGCTGCGGCGGCTGCGCGAGACGATTTACGAGCGGCGGCAGGAAATCGCCGACCTGGTGACGCGCGAGTCAGGCAAGCCGCGTGTCGAGGCGTTGTTCGCCGACGTCTTGGTCTCGCTCGACACAGCCCATTACTACGCGACGCAGGCTGGGGAGTTGCTGCGCACCGAGCGCGTCCCCCACCACAACCCGGCAGTCAAGGCCAAGTCCGGCTGGCTGCACTACGAACCCTACGGCGTGATCGGCCTGATCGCGCCCTGGAACTATCCACTGGCGATCCCCCTGGGCCAGGCGATTCCGGCAGTGGTAGCGGGCAACGCGGTGGTTTTGAAGCCCTCGGAGCTGACGCCGTGGTGCGGGGCGCTGGTCGGGGAGCTCTTCACGCACGCGGGTCTTCCGGCTGATCTGGTGCAGGTGATCCAGGGCGGCGGCGAACTTGGGGCAGCGCTGATCCAAGCGGGCCCGGACAAGATTATCTTCACGGGAAGTGTGGCGACCGGAAAGAGGGTCGCCGAGGCCTGCGCGCACCGGCTGATCCCGTGTGTACTGGAACTCGGCGGCAAAGACGCCATGATCGTGCTGGCCGATGCCGACGTCGAAGTGGCCTCGAGCGCCGCCGTGTGGGGCAGCTTCACCAACTGCGGCCAAGCCTGCCTTTCGGTCGAACGCATTTACGTGGAGCATGAGATCGCCGAGCGCTTCAGCGAGCGCTGCGCCGCAAAAACCCAGCTTCTCAAACTGGGGCCGGGCAGCGATCCCCACACCGAGGTCGGCCCGATGATTCGTCCAGGCCAGGTGGAACGGGTGGAGGCGCAATTGCGCGAGGCGATTGCGCGAGGCGCGCGCATCCTGGCCGGCGGCCGCCGCCGGTCGGACCTGGGCCCGTGCTTCTTCGAGCCGACGGTGGTGGCCGACGTGGACCACTCGATGCGCATGATGCAGGAGGAGACCTTCGGGCCGGTGCTGGCCCTGCGCAGCGTGGCCGACGCCGAGGAGGCCGTGGCCATGGCCAACGATTCAGCGTTCGGTCTCGCGGCGAGCATCTGGACGAGCGATAGCCGGCGCGGCCGGCGCCTAGCCGCGCGGATCCGCGCCGGAGCGGTGATGGTCAACGACGTGGCGAGTTACTTCGGAATCTCCGAAGCGCCTCATGGCGGCCGCGGGGCAAGCGGCTGGGGCCGCACGCATTCGCGCCTTGGCCTGCTGGAATTGGTTCAAGTAAAATACGTGGACGTGGACCGGGTGCCGCACTGGCCCAAGGCTTGGTGGTACGGTTACAACGAGGAGCTCGGCGAGGCCGCCGACCGTTTCCTGGAGTTTCTATTCGCGCCGGAGTGGCGTCATCGCTGGCGGAGCGCCCGCGGGGCCATGCGCGCGGTGTTCCGCGGACACCGGATTTAGGAAAGCTAGCAGGAAGAAATCCGCGGCTCTGTTTTCCCTGTGTTAAGGTTCTGGTTTCGCAAGTAGGACGCCCGAACGAGGGAGGTCGCCCAGCGCATGTCGGAAACCAATGCTCCGGTGGCGGGCCAGGAGGAAGCCAAGCCCGCGGTGCCGAAGATCAAGATCTGCAAACACAAGCAGCGCGCCTGCGACGAGAAAAACGACAAGGGCAAGGTCTGCGCGGGGCACCTGAAGCGCTGGTACGACTATCCCAAGGAGATCGAGGCGCTGATCGGACCCAAGGCGGAAATCTATCGCTGCGAATTCTGCAAGACGCTCTACAAGCCCGACCCCAAGCAGATGCCGCGCAGCTATACGCTGCGGTATTGAGCGTCGCGGAGCTTTCGAGAACGGAAGGCAGAACCGAGATCGTAGCGTGCCGAAAGGAGCGCGTTTCCGCTTGACGCGAGCCGGATGACCCACGAGGAACTGATTCACGACTGGAACACCGTCGGCGGCTTCGACCTGCTGCAGGGCTGCCGCGTCGCGCTCAACGACGAAACCCTCCGCGACGGTCTACAGAACCCCTCGGTGCAGGACCCCACGATCGAAGAAAAAATCGAAATCCTGCACCTGATGGAAGCGCTGGGGATCGAGACGGTGAACATCGGCTTGCCGGGCGCCGGGCCTCGGGCGCTGGCCGATACGGAGGCCCTGGCGCGCGAAATTGTGCGCTCGAAGTTGCGCATCCGCCCGAACTGTGCCGCGCGCACGCACGAAAACGACATCCGGCCCATCGCCGAAATCTCCCAGCGCGTGGGGCTGGCCATCGAGGCGGCCACGTTTCTAGGCAGCAGCCCGATCCGGCGGCTGGTGGAAGACTGGACGGTGGACCACCTGCAGCGCACCACGGAGAAAGCGGTCACCCTGGCGGTGGCCGAGGGCCTCCCGGTGATGTACGTCACCGAGGACACCATCCGCACCGACCCGGAGACGATTCAGCGGCTCTACTCCACGGCGATCCACTGCGGCGCGCGCGCCATTGTGCTGTGCGACACGGTGGGCCACGCCACGCCCGACGGCACCAAGAACCTCATCCGCTTCACCCGCGACCTGCTCGCTGGCATGGGCGCCTCGCACGTGAAGCTCGATTACCACACGCA
>JACQDH010000020.1 GCA_016201215.1 Acidobacteriota bacterium
AGTCCCTTCTGGTCACGGTGATCCTGGCGCTGTTCGGCACCAGTTTTGTCGTGCAGGCGTTCAAGATCCCCTCGCAGTCGATGGAGCAGACGCTGCTGGTCGGCGACCACCTGCTGGTGAATAAGTTCATCTTCGGCGGCCGCGGCGCATGGTATGAGCGCGTGCTGCCTTATCGCCCGATCCAGCGGGGCGACATCATCGTGTTCAAGTTTCCCTATGATGAGCACGCCCACTACGTCAAACGCGTGATCGGCACTCCGGGCGACAGGATCAAGATCGCGGACCAGCAGGTGCACGTTAACGCCCGCCTGCAACCCGAGCCGTTCGTGGTTCACGACCCCGGCGCGCCTTACGACGCTTTCGGCGACAATTTTCCTCCCAGCAGCCGCCACTTCTTGCAGCGCAGCGTGCGGGCCGAGTGGGCGGACCAGATCCTGAACTACGTCAACCATGGCGAGCTGGTGGTTCCGCCAAACAAATACTTCGTGATGGGCGACAACCGCGATCATAGCTGGGACAGCCGCTACTGGGGATTCGTGGACCGCGACGCAGTCATGGGCCGTCCCATCCTGATCTACTGGTCCGTGGACGCCACCAGCGCCGATTACAGCGACCGCAGCTTCTTCGGCCGCCTGCTCGGTCTGGCGGACACGGTGGTTCACCTCCCGGTGAAGACGCGCTGGAGCCGGATGTTTCGCGGGGTCCATTAATGACCCCTGCGGCCTTCGGCCTTCCTTTCGTCGCCCCCGTTTGCCACAATTCGTGACCTCGCCATGCGCAAAGGTCCATGGTTGCGCCGGACGGCGCTGGCCCTGCTGGTTCTGGCGGTCTCCAGCGCGGTGATTTCCCGCTCGCTCCAGGGCGGACGAGTCCGCCGCTATCTGAACGCGCGCCTGGAGGCGGCCGTCGGCCGGCCGGTGGAAGTGGGCAAGTTCAGTTTCAGCCTGCTCGCCGGGGTGCGCCTGGAAGTCGATTCCATCACTGTCGCGGAAGACCCGCGCTTCGGCCACGAATATTTCCTGCGCGCCGAGCGGCTGGCGGCGGGCCTGCGCTGGAGTTCGCTGGCGCGTGGCCGGTTTGAGTTTGGCACTCTTTCCTTCAGCCGGCCCAGCCTGAACCTGGTGCGCGCCCCCGACGGACACTGGAATGTGGAGAGCTGGCTGCCTCCGCCGGTGTCACCCACTTCTGCTGGCCCCGTCCCTGCCGGAGCGATCGTCTCGGCGCGTCTTCATCGCATCGAAGTGGACACTGGGCGGATCAACTTCAAGCTGGGTGCGGACAAACACCCCTTCGCGCTGGTCGAGGTCACCGGTGTTCTGGAACAGGAGAGCCCCGGGCGCTGGCGCATCGATCTGGAAGCGCGACCCATACGGGCTGCCGTGGCGTTGCAGGAGGCCGGCACGCTGCGCGTACGCGGGCGCATCGCGGGAACCTCCGCCCGGCTGCAACCCGCTGAACTCGCCGTGACCTGGCAGGGCGCCTCGCTGGCCGACGCGCTGCGTCTGGCGCGCAGCCAGGACTACGGTGTGCGCGGGCAGCTCCAGGTTGAGCTGACTGCGCGCAGCGGAGCACCGGGTGCGAGTCCTTCGTCTGCGGCGAAGCATTCGACACCTCTCCATGACACGTCCGGGGACGGCGGGAGCGCGCCTTGGTCGTTTTCCGGCACAGCGCGCCTCCGCGGCGTGCACCGGTGGGACTTGCCGCAGCGGCCCGGCGACCCAGCGCTCAACCTGCGCGCCGAAGCGCAATGGCTGCCGGCCGAGGCGCGCCTGGAATTCACCAAAGGCCTGGTCGAAGCGCCGCGCTCGAGCGTCGAGGTCACGGGGCGCGTGGAATGGAAGGCGGGAATCGATCCGCAATTCCGCGTGCGTTCCTCCTGGATCCATTTCGCGGACTTGCTGGCGTGGCACCGTGCGTTTCGTCCGGGCGTGGCGGAGAATCTGAACCTCGACGGCAACGCGGAGATGGATTTCGTACTGGGAGGTTGGCCGCCACGCCTCGAGCAAGGAGAGTTGTCGAGCAGTGGCGCGCGGCTGCGAGCGGCGGGTTTGCCGGCGCCGGTCCGTGTGGGCGGCATCCTCGCGCGGGTGCGCCGTGGCCGGCTGGAGTTGGCGCCCACGACTCTCTCATTTGCCACGGCCGCCCAGGGAGGAACTGCGGCGCCTGTCGCGCCATCTCAGCCGGGCCATACCCGGCCCAGGCCAGGCGCCTCAGGCGCGGTGCCGCACAATGCATTGCGCGCGCAAGGAACAGCCGGACCGGGTGAAGCGCGTTCCACGGCCGGACCGCAGGCCTGGCAGTTCACGCTCGAACTCTCCGGGCAGACCGATCGCGCGCAGGATTGGCTCGCCGCCGCCCAGGGGCTCGGCTATACCGTCCACCGCGGTTGGAGCGCAGAAGGCCCCGCAGAAGTGCGCTTGACCTGCCGAGGAAGCTTCCGCCCCTTTGCAACCACCGCTTCGGGAACCATCGACCTGCGCGGGCTGGCTGTGCGCACGAGCTACCTGAATCAGCCGGTCGTCTTCACCAACGCCGGCATCGAGCTGCGTGGAGGCGAGCGGCGCGTGACGCTCGCGGTGGCGGCCGCCTTTGGCGGGCGCTGGGAAGGCACGCTGCGGAGGAGTGATCCCGCGGCGGTGTGGGAATTTGACCTGACCGCTGATCATCTGGATGTCGCGGAGCTCGATCGCTGGCTGGGGCTGCGCGCCCGGCCCAGCCTGCTCGAGCGCGTGGTCCCGTTCGCCACTGCCGGCCGCAACACCGCCGAACTCGATGCGGTGTTAGGCGGACTGCGCGGCCCGGGACGGCTCCGCGTGGAGGAACTTGTGGTGCCGCCGCTGAGCTTGGGCAAACTCCATGGCCAGGCCGAGATCGATGGCCGGAGCATTGCTGTGCGCGACGCGCAGGGCGAGTTTTACGGCGGCAGCATCAAAGGCTCGCTCAACGCGAGGCTTGGCGCAGGGCCCGCGTATGATTTCGATGTGCAGTTCGAACGCGTGGATTTGAAATCGCTCTCGGGCGCCACTGCGTCGCTCCAAGAGCGCTTTGCAGGCGCTGCGTCGGGCACACTCACGCTCGCGGCGCACGGCGTCGGCCGCCAGGGCCTGCTGCGATCGCTCGAGGGCTACGGCATGCTCAGCGTGCGTGGCGTGCGGATGCGCGGTCTCGATGTGCGAGCCGTCTTCCTGGGCGGCAGCGCTCGCGCGGGCGTGAGCCAGTTCGCTGCAGCGGATGCCCGGTTCTCCCTGGCGGCCGGAAAAATCACCATAGAGAAACTTCACCTCTCCGACCGTGGAGACGCTTACGAGGCTGAAGGCAGCGTGGATTTCTCGCGCGCACTTGATTTGCGCATCCGGCCCGCTGCCTCGGGGATGGAGAACCGGCCGGGCGGCTCCGCGAGCCGGACGTTCCGCATTGTCGGGCCGCTCGATGCACCGCAGATCAGCCGGCTTGAGCCCGGCGCCGTTAAGCGTGCCGCAAAGAAATGACTCTCTCCGCCCGCCACTTCGCATCTTCTGGCACGTTCCTTGTGACGCCGGTCCTCTTCGGGGTTTTGGCCGCGCACGCAGCGCCACAGGATAAGCCGCTGCAGCGCACTTTTACGGCGGGCGCGATACACAGTTATCGCATCACGCTCTCGGTGCATAGCCATGTGACGGGCCAGCAGCCCGTGCAGATTGGCGCGAAGGCTTACGTCACGCCGTTTTCGCGGGGCGCACGAAACGAGCTGCGCTGGACGGCCACCCGGCGCGTCATTGCCGTGGGAACCGATGGCAGCGCCGAACTGGAAGAAACCCTGGACGACTTTGCGGGACCCGACGACTCTGCGGTTCCTTCGGAAGAGAAGACTGCCAAGCCGCTCGACGAGGAAACACGGAAGCTGGGCACGGCTCTGTACGGGGCGTTAACGCAGTGGAAAGAGAGGCGCACACTGCGCTATCGCGAAACGCACTCGGGGCAATTGCTCGACCTCAAGTCCGACGGTTCCCCCCTTCTGGGAGAGGCCGTTCCACCGGTGCTGACCCTCTGGCTGCTGCGGGCGCTGCGGCCGGCGGTCGCGCTGCCGGCCACTCTGATTCGCTTTGGCGAACCCTGGGAGGCGCCGCGAACGGCGCAATTGCCCGCCTGGGCGGACGTGCGTGGCTCGGAAAGCGGGGAATGGTTCGAGGCGCAGCAGGCTTCCGAACCGGCCGTGCGGCTCCACATTGTGCAGCAGCTTTCCGGCACGGTGGCTTCCGGCGCAGAAAAACCGCCGGAAGGCACGGCCGAAGCGCGCTTCCATAGTGAATCGCTCAACACGATATCGCTGAGCGACGCGCGCCTGCTTGCCGCCACACGCTCGGCCACGCGGGAGATCACGTGGAGACTTGCGCCGGTCGAAGGATTGCCCGAGCCGCCGGAATTCCGGGGAAGCCTTTTCGTGGAAGTGGTCATCCAAGCATGCGATGAAACCCCTTGCCTATCTCCTGGCCGTCCTGCTCTGCGCCAGCAGCGCTAGCGCGCAGCAGCCGCCCGGCCCGAAGCCGACTCCGCGCGCCGCCCCGACGGCGCAGCGCGTGCGACTCGCCCCGCAACTCGCGCCGGGGAGTGTGCTGCGCTACCAGATGGAGTCCCGCACCACGACGGAGAGTCACCGCACCGGTTTGGTCGAAGACCCGCAGGCGCCCTCGCAACTGGCGATCACCTGGGGCGCGGTGGTGCGCCTGGAGGTCCTCAGCGTGGGCCCGGACGTCGCGCGGCATCCGGCTGCCCGGACGCGCCTGCGTACGACGTATGAAAAATCCGTGGCTACCGCTAGGAGCGATACTTACGATCCCGAAGCGGCGGCCCTTGAAGAGCAGTACCGCAAACTCGAGGGGCGCACCATCCAGTTCACGCTCGACGCGCAGGGCAAGGTCAGCGAGGCAGAAGGCCTTCAGGAAATCCTTTCCGACCAGAGGGCGGCCAGCGCGGCGCGCGAATGGCTCGGGGAGCTGGCCGCGGGCGCGGCGCTGCCGGCCGAAGGCATCGCGCCGGGGCAGCAATGGTCCGCCGAGCGGCCGGCCACCTCAGCGCCCCTCGCCGGCATCGTGTGGCGCACCCACTCCACCTACCTGCGCAATGAGCCCTGCCGGCCCGCCGACCCCGCTCGGACCGCTGCGGCCGCCGCGCCCGAGGAAACTTGCGCGGTGATCCTGACCCGGTTCGAGATGACACAGCCGCACGCTCCGCGCGATCCCACCCCCGAGGAGTACCGCAAGAGCGGCTTGCGCACCGCAGGGAAGTGGACCGGTTCGGGCGAAAGCCTGTCCTACGTGTCGCTGCGCACCGGCTGGGTGGTGAGCGTGACGCAGTCGGGCGCCGAGGAGATGGACGTCACCGTGGCCAGTGCGGACGGCGAGGCCAGGGTGCGCTATGCCGGGCGCGTGCGCAGCCAGTCGCAGATCACGCTCCTGCCCGAATCCACCCCGCCGCCACACTGAGCCGAATGCCGGCGCGCCGCGTCAGGCATCGTGGAACTGGCGCGCGGTGTCGAAAACGGCGGATCCTGAGTACATTCTACTCTGGACGAAGATTTGCGTTGGGATTAGAATGCACGTCAACGTCGTTTAGCTGCGACATAATCCGGCGAAAATGCGGCGCTGTTCTCACTGTGCAACCGAGCTGGCAGAATCTGCCCGATTCTGCCCGTCGTGTGGAGCGCCCGCGAGTTCGCTTTCACAAATGCCGACGGCGACGCCCTCCGATGCGGACGCGCGCTGGTTGGCCTCTCCCACGGCGGGCGCGGGCCGAGCCGCCGCGGGAACTCCGGTAGGCCACGGCCGCGGATTTGCCCCGGGCGTCGTGCTCGCCAGCCGCTTCCGGATCATCGGCCTGCTGGGGCGCGGCGGCATGGGCGAAGTCTACCGCGCCGACGACCTCAAACTCGGCCAGCCCGTGGCGCTGAAATTCCTTCCGCCGGCGCTTGCGCGGGATGCAGCGCTCCTCGAACGTTTCCACGCCGAAGCGCGCAACGCGCGTCAGGTGTCGCATCCGAACGTTTGCCGCGTCTACGACATCGGCGAGGTTGATGGCCAGCATTTCCTCACCATGGAGTATGTGGACGGCGAGAATCTCGCCGCGCTGCTGAAGCGTATCGGGCGCCTTCCCGCCACGAAAGCGCTGGAGATTGCGCGGCAACTCTGCGCGGGCCTAGCGGCGGCTCATGAGAAGGGCGTGCTGCACCGCGATTTGAAGCCCTCGAACGTCATGCTGGACGGGCACGGCCGCACACGCATCACGGACTTCGGCCTGGCGCTCCACACCGATGAAGTCATCGAATGGGACACTTCGGGCACGCCCGCCTACATGGCTCCGGAACAGCTTGAGGGAAGAGGCGCCTCGGTCCGCAGCGACTTGTATTCGCTGGGACTTGTGCTGTACGAAGTCTTCACCGGGAAGAGAGCCTTCGAGGCCACAAGCCTGGCCGAGTTGAAGAAGAAGCATGCCGAGGCGCTGCCAAAACCGCCTTCCATGTATGCTGCGGAGATTGACCCGGGGGTCGAACGCGCCATCTTGCGGTGTCTGGAGAAAGACCCGCACAAGAGGTCTGCTTCGGCGCTGCAATTGGCTGCGGCGCTGCCCGGCGGCGATCCTCTGGCCGCAGCCCTGGCCGCTGGCGAGACACCCTCACCGGAGATGGTCGCCGCCGCGGGTGAAGAAGGAGTTTTGGGACGGCGGAAGGCGTGGCTGCTGCTGGGCGGCGTTCTGGCGATGATCGCCTCGATGTTTGCTCTTAGCCCCTACTCCACCGACTTGGGCCGCGCGCCCGTGGAGAAAAGTGGCGACGCATTGATGGAACGAGCGCGGGAGATTGCACAGAGGTTTGGTTACACGGAGCGCACGGATTGGGCCTACGGATTCCGCGGTTACGGCGAATACAAGGCGTATCGCATAGCGCACCCGCTCTCACGTGAGCAGGCACAGCGGCTTGGGGTTGATGCCGTCAATTTCCCGCGGTTTTGGTATCGGCAGAGCCCCCAGCCGATGATTCAGTTGCGCAACATCGATCCGGTCACGCTGACTATGTTCAGCCCGGTCACTCCAGATGAGTTCTCGGGAGCGTTGAGCTTGTTCTTGGACGGCCGGGGGCGGCTTATTGAGTTCCGCGCCGTGCCGCCGCAGCTCGAGGACCCAAAGGGGCCTGCAGCCGCTCCTGATTGGGCCGCGCTCTTTGCCGAAGCGGGCCTCGACCAGAAGAACTTCACGCCAGTGGATCCGAAGTGGGTGCCCGATACGGCGTTCGACGCGCGCGAGGCCTGGGAAGGGCCGTATGCCGATTTCACCATGCACGTTGCTGCGGCCGCGTATCGCGGCCGGCCGGTCTACTTCAAGCTCATCGGGCCGTGGGAGCGGGCCAGCCGGATGCCGACGAAGCCGCGGAAAACCGCGCAGGCGATTGGGGCACCAGCTCCCATAGTCGTCACGCTGATTGTGATCGCCGGCGCCCTCTTCTTTGCGCGCAGAAATCTGCGTCTGGGTCGTGGCGATCGCCGTGGCGCGTTGCGCATCTCGCTCTACGTTCTCGCCTGCTACTTGCTTTGGTGGGTTCTGACCGCCCATCACGTGTCAGATCTCAACGGTGAGTTTCAATTATTCTTTAATGGAATGGGGTACGCGCTGTTCTGGAGCGCCTTCCTCTGGTTGAACTACATGGCCATCGAGCCGTACGTCCGCCGGCACTGGCCAAACCTGCTCATCGGGTGGAATCGAGTTCTCGTCGGGGGGTTTCGCGACCCGCTGGTGGGGCGCGACATTGTGGTGGGCGCCCTGTTCGGGGCGGCGATGGTTCTGATCGAGTACCTTGCGTGTGCGCTCCCGCGCTGGCTGCCAGTACCGTACCAGGGCAGCATCGGCTCAGGCATGCTGGGGATGGACGCGCCGAGCTCGGTGGCGGGGTTTCTATTGGGCCTGCAAAGCTACAGTCTTGAGTGGGCGTTGGCAATCATCACCTTGCTGTTTCTGGTGCGAGTGCTCTTGCGCAAGCAGTGGCTGGCTGTTGGCGTCTCGTGGATATTGCTGGCCCTGATGTTGACAGATTGGCTGACGCCCATCAGCGTGGCGGAAGGGTTGCTATGGTCGGCACTGGTGTACGTCGTTCTCCTGCGCTTCGGGATCCTCGCGCTGGCTGTCGCCTGGTTCTTCTACGACCCTGGTCTGAGTCTCGCTCCCGTGACGCTAGACTTTTCGCAGTGGTACGCTTGGCGCGCGGTGCTGATCCTTCTGCCCTTCGTGGCTCTGTTGCTCTACGGTTTTCGCACCGCACTCGGCCGACAGCCAATCTTCGGCGGCGCCGCGCTTGACGAGTGACCTTTAGCCTAACGCTCGACACTGCTGGTACGAAAGAGTCGCCCCGGGCTCCTTCGCCCCCTTTACCTTCTTTACTTCCTTTGTTCTCTTTACAGGCAATGACGGCCAATTGTCCTTGTGCAACTCTCAGCGCCGGCTGGCGGAGGCGGCGGGGTCTCGGCGGGCACGCTGCAAATCGGACTGAAGCGCCAGCGGGAGAGGGCCGTTCAAGCGCGCCTCCATGTGTGGGCTATAATGTATGTTTTGGGCGCGACGCATAGCGGGCGCTGAGGCCATGAGCTTCAAACTATCGAGCGATTACGACCCCCGCGGCGACCAACCTGAAGCCATCTCGCAACTGGTGCGCGGCATCGAGGCCGGCGAGAAGCACCAGGTACTGCTCGGTGTCACCGGCTCCGGCAAGACGTTTACCATGGCCAAGGTGATGGAGCAAGTGAACCGCCCCGCACTGGTTCTGGCGCACAACAAGACCCTGGCCGCGCAGCTCTACCACGAGTTCCGCGGCTTCTTCCCGCACAGCGCCGTCGAGTATTTTGTCAGCTATTACGACTACTACCAGCCCGAAGCCTACCTGCCCGCCTCGGACACCTACATTGAGAAAGAATCCACGATCAACGACGAGCTCGACAAGCTGCGCATGAGCGCCACGCGCTCGCTGTTTGAGCGCCGCGATGTCGTGATTGTCGCTTCGGTCTCCTGCATCTACGGCCTGGGCTCGCCCGAAGCCTACTACGGCATGCTGCTGATGCTGGAAAAGGGTCATAGCACCCCGCGCGAGGCGCTGCTACGGAAACTGGTGGAGATTCAGTACGAGCGCGCCGAGGAATTGCGCCGGGGCAACTTCCGCGTCCGCGGCGACATGATCGAGATCTATCCGCCTTATGAGGACAACGCCTATCGCGTGGAGCTCTGGGGCAATCAGATTGACGCCCTACGGCAGATCGACCCGCTGACCGGGGAAGTCCGCTCCGGCGCGGAAAGCTTGGCGCGCGTGCCCATCTACCCCAAGTCGCACTACGTCATGCCCGCCGAACAGAAGGAGCGCGCCATCGCCACCATTCTCGAGGAGCTCGACTGGTGGAAGGTCGAGCAGGAGCGGCAGGGTAAGTTTGTCGAGGCGCAGCGCGTCTCGCAGCGCACGCTGTTTGACATCGAAATGATCCGCACGATCGGCTACTGCCACGGCATCGAGAACTATTCGCGGCATCTCTCCGGCCGGCTGCCCGGCGAAGCTCCTCCCACGCTGCTCGACTATGTGCCGCAGGACTATCTGCTCTTCGTGGACGAGTCCCACCAGACCGTCCCGCAGCTCCATGGCATGTACCATGGGGACCGCTCGCGCAAGCAGAACCTGGTGGACTACGGTTTCCGCCTGCCCTCCGCGCTCGACAACCGCCCGCTGACGTTCGAGGAGTTCGAGCACCGCACCAACCAGGTGATCTACGTTTCGGCCACGCCGGGGCCGTACGAGCTGACCCGCTCGGGCGGGGTCGTGGTCGAGCAATTGATCCGGCCGACCGGCCTGGTCGATCCCGACGTGGAAGTGCGGCCGGTGAAAGGGCAAGTGGACGATCTGCTCGAAGAAATCCGCGTGCGCGCCGCGCGCGGCGAGCGCGTGCTGGTGACCACGCTGACCAAGCGCATGGCCGAAGACCTCTCCGAATATTTCACCGAGGTCGGCGTGCGCTGCCGCTACTTGCACTCGGAAGTGGAAACGCTCGAGCGCGTGCGCATCCTGCGCGACCTCCGCCGCGGCGAGTTCGACGTGCTGATCGGCATCAACCTGCTCCGCGAAGGTTTGGATTTGCCCGAGGTTTCGCAGGTGGCGATTCTGGATGCCGACAAGGAAGGCTACCTGCGCAGCTCGACGGCGCTGATCCAGACCATCGGGCGCTGCGCACGGCATCTGGCCGGCAAGGCCATCCTCTATGCCGATGTGATGACCGAGTCCATGCGCCGAGCCATCGACGAAACCAACCGGCGCCGCGCCAAGCAAATGGCCTTCAACGCCGAGCACCACATCATCCCGGAGTCGATTGTGAAAGCGGTGGACATGCGCCTGGCGGGAATCGTCGAGGCCGACTACGTGAGCGTTCCCCTGGAAGATTTCGTGGACGAGAGCATCACCAACGAAGAGCAGTTGCGCCAGGCCATCGCGCAGCTCGAGGCCGCTATGCGCGAGGCGGCCAAGAAATTCGAGTTCGAGCGCGCCGCTGCGCTGCGCGACCGCGTTCGCGCCTTGAAGCAACGCGACCTTGGCGCGCTGTTCTCGCCTTTGGCGCCCGTGACAACAGCTCCCGGGCCCCAAGTGCCGGTCAACGAAGCCGCGCCGGCGACAGTCGCGGAGCCCGCGCCCGGCGCTCCCGCCCGGCCTGTGCGAAAGAGAAAGTAGTGCTGGGCTGGAGCCCGTCGCTATACCCTGCCGCGCTGAAGCTCCTCAAGCGGATAGAAGGTGCCACGCCAGTCTATGCCACTGCGCCAGAGCGTCACCACTGTCGAGCGCACGGCCCAGAGGAACGCAACGATTGCGAAGAGTGCTGTCCAGAAGGAATGCAACGCTGATTTTTCTCGAACGAAAAAATGAATGAACACGGTATGCTATCAGGCGGCATGGCAGCGACGATTGCGATCGTCGGCGCAGGCCGCGTGGGTCGAGCGCTGGGACGCCGCCTGCACGAGCTGGGCTGGCCGATTGGCTCGGTGGTGACGCAGCGGGAAACCACCGCCCGCGCCGCGGTGCGCGCCATCGGCGACGGCCGCGCCCACGCCGTGCTTACGCGCCAGGTCTTGGGCGCGGACGTAGTCCTGATTGCCACGCCGGACCACGCCATCGCGGGCGTTGCCGCAAAGCTGGCGCGCATGGGCGGTGAGGAGTGGTGCGGGAAAGTGGTGCTGCACACCAGCGGCGCGCTCGACCGCTCGGCGCTCAGGCCGCTCGAGCGCTGCGGCGCAGCCACCGGCTCGCTGCACCCGCTGCAGACCTTCAGCGGGCGTGGCGTCACGCAGCTCGAGGGCTTTGTCTTCGCGCTGGAGGGCGACCGCAGGGCACTGGCGACGGCACGGCGCATGGCGCGCGAGCTGGGCGGCGTGCCGGTGCGGATGCAGGGGCGAAACAAGGCCGCCTATCACGCCGCCGGCGCGTTCGTCGCCGGGCACATGCTCGGCATGGTCGAATCGGCCACGCGCATCCTGATGTCGGTGGGCTTCACCCGGCGCCAGGCCACGCGCGCTCTGCTACCGTTGCTGCGGCAGACGCTCGAAAACTTCGAGCGACTGGGGCCGGGCGCTTCGTGGACCGGACCGGTCTCGCGCGGAGACTATGGGACGGTGGCCAGGCATGTCGCTGCGCTGCGGCGGTCCCCGCGCGAATATCGCCAGGCCTACGCGGCACTGACGCGCTTGAGCGCCGTGGTGCTGGCGCGCAATCCCCGCGTCACGTTGCGGCGCTTGGCGCAAGTGCTGGGCAAGCCGTAGCACCTGCGTCTCGTTGGTGTGGTGGCAAGGCGCCGCGGAGAGGGCGGCGGTGCGGTTTCCGCGGCGGGTTTGAACGTGCCATCGGTCATCCCGAGCCCCGATGTTGCCGGGGCGAGGGATCTCTCTGAGGGATTCTTTGCTTCGCTCGAAACGACAGGACCGTTTGGCGCTCTGAAGCGCGCCCGCTGGACCAGCTTCACCTACACTCTGGGAGGAACTCCTTGGCCAAACTTCACATACCGATTGAGAGCGCAATACTTCCGAACGGCCTGCGCGTGGTGGTTTCGCCGGACCGCGTGGCGCCGATTGCAACCGTGGGCGTGTACTACAACATCGGCTTCCGCCTGGAGCCGCGCGGGCGCAGCGGCTTCGCCCACCTGTTCGAGCACATGATGTTCCAGGGCTCGGAGAACGCCGGGAAAATGGTGCACATCAAACTCATCAACTCCTCGGGCGGTGTGCTCAACGGCTCGACGCACTACGAGGTGACCAACTACTTCCAGGCCGTGCCCTCGAATGCACTGGAACGCGTGCTGTGGCTCGAGGCCGATCGCATGCGCGCTCTCAAAGTGGACGAGGAAAACCTGCGCAACCAGCGCGACGTCGTCAAAGAGGAAGTCCGTGTCAACGTGCTGAACCAGCCCTACGGCGGCTTTCCCTGGCTCGACCTGCCTCCGATTGCCTATCGCAATTGGCCCAATGCCCACAATTTCTACGGCGACTTCCAGGATCTCGATGCCGCCACACTCGAAGACGTCCAAGCGTTCTTCAGGACCTATTACGCGCCGTCGAATGCGGTCTTGCTGCTTCTGGGCGACCTTCAGCCGGAGGAGGGTTTCCGGCTCGCGCGAAGGTATTTCGAGGACATTCCCTCGCAGGCCACGCCTCCGGACGCCGATGTGAGCGAGCCGCCGCAGACCGAAGAGCGCCGCGGCGTGGTGGAAGAAAAGTTTGGCACGCTGCCGGCTCTGGCCATCGGTTACCACGCGCCCGGGCGCCGCACGCCTGACTGGTACGCCGCCGCGATGCTGGACCAGGCGCTTCATGGCGGCCGCGCCGGGCGCATCTATCGCCGGCTGGTGCTGGAGCAGCAAGTGGCGGTGGACACCGAGGGCGGGATCCACTATCCAATGGGAGACGTCTTCGATTACAACGGGCCCATGCAGATGGTCACGCGGATCCTACACAAGCCGGAGTACACGGCTGACCAGACGGTCGCGGCGTTCGACGCCGTGCTGGGCGACGTGCAGCAGAGGGGAATCACCGGCGAGGAGCTCGAGCAGGTGAAGGTGAAATTCCGCTCCGACTACTACTCGCAGCTCGAAGGCGGTCGGGGCGGCTACCTGCCGCGCTACGGCCTGATGCATTGCTTGGCGTGCTTCACCCTGTTCGACCGCGACCCGCAACTGGTGAACACCATGCTCGATGGGTTTCTGGAGGTCACGCCAGCGCAGGTGCAGGCCGTGGCGCAGAAATACCTGCAACCCCGCAACCGCGCCATCGTCATTCGCCGGCCGGTTGGGAAAGGAGCTGCCCGATGAGCGCGGCTCCCGCATCGCAAGCGCGCACCAGCGTTCCCCCGCTGGGGCCGGAGCGGCCGGTGATCTGGCCGCGGCGCACCGTGAGCACGCTGCCGAATGGCTTACAGGTGGTGCTCGTCGAGGCTCATTCCATCCCCAAGTTCACCGCGGAACTGCTTGTCCGCAGCGGCAATGCAGTGGCCGCCCGGCGGGTGCCCGGCCTGGCAGAGATGACCGCGGCGGTGGTGCGTACCGGCACGGTTTCGCGTACGAGCCGCCAGATTGAAGAAGACCTGCGCCGGATGGGCGCCGACCTGGGCACGAGCGCGGGCGCGGACTCGAGCGCGATCTCCTTTTCCGGCCTGGCCGAATTCTCCCAGAGCCTGCTTGAACTGGTGGCAGACCTCGCGCAGCACGCGTCGTTCCCCGGCGAGGAATTCGAGCGGGAGCGCCGGCAGCGGCTCGAGGAGCTGCGCATCGAGCGCACCACACCGGGCTTCCTGGCCGGCGAGCGGCTTCGCAAGGTGCTCTTTGGCGCGCACCCCTACGCGCTGGTGGCGCCCAGCGAAGCACAGGTGGAGAGCTACCAGCGCGAGCAACTCGTCGAGTTCTACCGGGAGCACCACCGGCCGGGCAACGCCTTGCTGATCGCCGTGGGCGATTTTTCCGCCGCGGAGATTTTGCGACAAATTGAGAGGGCGTTTGGCGACTGGCCGGCAGGAAAGCCCGGCGCGTCGGAGGAGCCGGCGCCGCCAGAGGTGCGCGGCCGCCGCGTGTATCTGGTGCATCTCGCGGGCACCGTGCAGACGCAGGTCGTCGTCGGCAGCCGGGCCATCACCCGCCGCCACCCGGACTGGCAACGACTGAGTCTAGCCAATAGCATTTATGGCGGAGCGTTCAACTCGCGCCTGGTGATGAACATCCGCGAGCAAAACGGCTACACGTATAGCCCGCGCAGCACCGTGCATGCCCTGCGGCAACACGGCTACCTGAGCATTCACGCCGCGGTGCGCACCGCCGTCACCGCCGCAAGTCTGACGGAGATCTTCTACGAGCTCGACCGCATGCGCGCCCTGCCGGTCGGCGATGAGGAACTCTCCGACGCGCGGAACTACCTGAGCGGCGTCTTCTCGCTTGGCCTCGGCACGCAGGATGGCTTGGCCGGACAGCTTGCCACCCTGTACTTGAACGAATTGCCGGAAGACTACCTCGAAACCTACCGGGAAAAGATCCGCGCGCTCACCGTGGAAGATGTGCTCGCCGCGGCGCGCAAGTACTTCGACTCTGCCAACGCGCAGATTGTCGTCGTGGGCGACCGCGAGGAGATCGCGGAGCAGGCCGCGCTTTTCGGCGAAGTCGAGGTGTACGACCCCAAGGGGAACAGGCTCGAATGACGTAGAGGAAGCAACATGGGCCGCAGGCAGACTCAGATTGCGCTTCTGCTGGGGATTGTTTGCTGGGCCGCGGTGCTGGTGGCGGGTGGACAGGGCAGGAAACAGCCGCCGGCAACAACACTGGACCTGAATACCGCCACCGTCGAGCAGCTTCAGCAGTTGCCGGGGATCGGCCCGACCACGGCGAAGACCATCGTACGCTTCCGCGAGAAGAGTGGACCCTTCCGCCGCGTGGAGGACTTGCTGGTGATCCGGGGCATCACCAAAGCCAAGCTCGAAAAGCTTCGCCCCTACGTCACTGTCGCGCCCGCACTGCCCGCTAGAAATCGCAGCTAGCCTGTTCCGGAGAGATCGCCGTGGCAGTGCGTGCACCGCACGCCCTCTCGCGGAGTTGCGCAGCGGCGCTCTTCTGGGCGCCACCTTTCATCTCCGCGTGACGTCGGCATCTTGCCGGTGCATTCAAGCGGCCGGTGTCAAGAACCCCCGCCGCCAGGATGGCGGCGCTACAAATGCCGGCCAGCCGGATGCTGGCGCTAGGGGTACTGCCCTGAGGCGGCTGCCGATGACCGGTGGCGGGCTCCCTCGCTTCGCTCGGGACAAGTTCCAGCCGCCGCTAAACGATGACTGAATTCTGGCTCACCGGGGGGCCGAGACTTACAAAACTTGGTGGGTGGTCTTTTCTTGTTGGAGCGCGATGGGGACCTGGTCGGCGATGGTGATGCCGTAGCCTTCGAGAGCCACGACCTTGCGCGGGTGGTTGGTGAGGACGCGGATGCGCGTCAGGCCCAGATCGATCAAGATTTGCGCGCCGATGCCGCTCTCGCGCTGCACCAGGCGCTGGCGGGCGATGTCGCGGTCGAGCTGACCGCGCGCATGATACACGATGCGCGGGAGTTCGCCGGCTGCGGGAGCGGCCGATTCGATGCCGAAGCCGCGGCCAGTGTGATGCAGATAGACGAACACCCCGCGGTCTTCCCGGATGATGGCCTCGAGTGATCGCCCGACGATCTCGTGGCAATCGCAGGTGCTAGCAGCGAAGACGTCGCCCGTCAGGCAGTGCGAATGTACACGCACCAGCGGCGGCGTGCCCGCCAGGTTGCCGCGCACCAGCGCGATGTGTTGCTCGCTGTCCACATCGCTGGAGTAGGCGATCATGCGGAACTCACCGTAGCGCGTGGGCAGAGCGGCTTCGGCCATGCGGCGAACATAGCGCTCGTGCTGCATGCGGTAGCGGATCAGCTCGGCGATCGAGAGCAGCTTCAGATCATGCGTGCGGCAGAATTGGGCGAGTTGCGGCACGCGCGCCATCGTGCCGTCGTCGGCCATGATTTCACAGACGATGCCCGCCGGTGTAAGCCCGGCGATGCGCGCCAGGTCCACGGAGGCCTCGGTCTGTCCCGCGCGAACCAGCACGCCGCCGCGCCGCGCACGCAGGGGAAAAACGTGACCGGGCCGTGCCAGGTCCGCCGGATGCGTTTTCGGGTCGATGGCGGTCAGGATGGTGGTCGCGCGGTCGGCGGCGCTGATGCCCGTGGTCACTCCGCGCCGCGCCTCGATCGATTCGGTGAACGCCGTGCCGTAGTTCGACGTGTTCTGCGCGACCATCATCTTCAGGTTCAGTTCGTCGCAGCGATCCTCGGTCAGCGTCAGGCAGATCAGACCGCGGCCGTACTTGGCCATGAAGTTGATGGCCTCGGGCGCGACCTTTTCCGCCGCCATGGTCAGGTCGCCCTCGTTTTCGCGGTCTTCGTCGTCCACCAGGACGATCTGCCGGCCCTGGCGGATCTCTTCAACCGCTTCCTCGACGCTAGCGAATTCGACGGGTTCCCCAGGCATGTCAGCTTCCCAAGTGGCGGAAGACCAGGTAGAGCACTGCGCCCATCGCGGCGGCGCCGGGGATGGTTAGCACCCAGGCCCAGACGATCCGCTGCGTGACCCCCCAGCGTACTGCGGAGAGACGCCGCGCGGAACCCACGCCCACGATGGCGCCGGTAATGGTGTGCGTGGTACTCACGGGGATGCCGAAATGCGCCGTGCCGATCAATGTCAGGGCCCCGGCGGTTTCCGCGGAGAAGCCCCCGAATGGGTTGAGCTTAGTGATGCGCTGTCCCATGGTCTTGACGATGCGCCACCCACCCGACATCGTACCCAAAGCGATTGCCGCGTGGCAAGAAAGGATCACCCAGACCGGCACAGTGTCCGTATGCAGCCGGCCACCGGCGATCAGCGCGGCGGTGATGATGCCCATGCCCTTCTGTGCGTCGTTGGTGCCGTGGCCCAGGCTGTAGCCCGCGGCCGAAACAAGCTGCAAGCGGCGGAACCAGCGGTCCACGCGTTGCGGGGCCATCCGGCGCACCAGCCAACTGGTCGCCACGGTGACGACCATCGCCGTGAACAAGCCGATAAAGGGGGCGACGAAAATAAAAATGACGGGCTTGACCCAGCCGGAAACAATGATGGCTGCAAATCCCGCCCGGGCCGCCGCTGCGCCGCCGTAGCCGCCCATCAGCGCGTGCGAGGAACTCGTCGGAATCCCCATCGATAGCGTAATGAGGTTCCACGCGATGGCCCCGACCAGGCCGGCCATCAGCACCTGCTCATTGATCGCCTCAATGTGCACCAGGCCCTTGCCGATGGTCTTGGCCACCGCCGTCCCGAACGTGAAGGCGGCCACGAAATTCCAGAAGGCCGCCCAGACCACCGCCCACAGTGGTGTTAATACTCGGGTGGATACAACCGTGGCAATCGAATTGGCGGCGTCGTGCCAGCCATTGCTGAACTCAAACGCCAGTGTCATCCCGATGATCAGAATCAGGAGGTGGAAGCTACTCACACGGCCACCCCGCTCGGAAAAAGAGAGAATCAGCCGGTGGCTGGCTCCGGTGGTGAGGAGAGTTGCGGCTGGTGGCGCCGAGGCTCACGCGCTCTTCAAGGTGACCGATTCGAGGACGTTGGCGACGTCTTCGCACTTGTCGACGGCGGTCTCGATGACCTCGATGATTTCCTTCCACTTGATGATCTGCACCGGATCCCTCTCCTCCTCGAAGAGCCGGGCGATCAGGGTGCGGCTGACCCGATCGGCTTCGTTCTCCAGACGGTTGATCTCGATGCAGTAGTCGAGGATGTGGTCCTGCCTTTCGAGCACGCGCACCGCCGCCAGCACCTTTTCGGTGGCCTGGTGCAGGATGCGGGCGAGCTCGGGCACCCCGGGGCGTACGGCCTCCACGCGGAACATCACCATGCGGCTGGCGGCGGCGTCGATCAGGTCAATCACATCGTCAATCTTGCTCGATAGTTCGTGGATGTCTTCGCGGTCGAACGGCGTGACGAACGTCTGGTTCAGTTTGGTGAAGAGGCCGTGAGTAATGTCGTCCCCTTTGTGCTCGATGTCCTTGATGCGCTCCGCCTGCGCCGGCCCATGGGTGTAATTGGTGAGCATCTCGACCAGGGCTCCGGCCCCGGCGTGGACGTTTTCCGCCATCTCCACGAAGAGGTCAAAGAAGCTCTGCTCGTGCGGCAAGATCCGCTTCAAAAAACCTGGCATGTCCGCTGGACTCCCGTAAATCGTGTGCGGGAACGACGCCAAAACTATAACCGAGGCGCTGCCCCGGAGCAAGGAAGAGGTGCGGCAGGCCGGCACGAAACGGATACCTCCGGCGAGAAAAACTGAAAGGGGCATCCTTGCCCGATCTTTCGCAAGAACGCCCCTGTTTGAAATGGATGGCCTGCTGGCTGGCGGCAGCGGTACGCCTAGCTCTCCTAGTACATCCCGCCCATGCCGCCGTGTCCGCCCGCGCCCGCCGCAACCTTCTTTTCGTCTTCCTTGATGTCGGCCACCAGGGCTTCGGTGGTCAGCATCAGGGCGGCGATGGAAGCGGCATTCTGCAGCGCCAGGCGGGTCACCTTGGCCGGATCGATCACGCCGGCCTTGACCAGATCACCGAACTCGCCGGCTTCCGCGTCGAAACCGAAGTTCTCGTCCTTGGCCTCCCGCACGCGGCCGACGACGATGGCGCCTTCGTGGCCGGCATTCTGGACGATCTGGCGCATGGGTTCCTCCAGCGCCCGCTTGACGATGTTGACGCCGATGGCTTCATCGCCGCTCACCTTCAGCTTATCGAGCGCGGGGACGCAGCGCAGCAGGGCTACGCCTCCGCCGGGTACGATGCCTTCCTCGACCGCGGCGCGGGTGGCGTGCATGGCGTCTTCGACGCGGGCCTTCTTCTCTTTCAACTCGGTCTCGGTCGCCGCGCCCACCTTGATCACGGCCACTCCGCCGACCAACTTGGCCAGGCGCTCCTGGAGCTTCTCTTTGTCGTAATCGGAGGTACTCTCCTCGACCTGGACGCGGATCTGCTTGACGCGGCCTTCGATTTCGCTGGCCTTGCCGGCACCCTCGACAATCGTGGTGTTGTCCTTGTCGATGGTCACCTTCTTGGCCCGGCCTAGGTCCTCGATCTTCACGTTCTCCAGCTTGATGCCGAGGTCCTCGGTGACGGCCTTGCCGCCGGTGAGGGTGGCGATGTCTTCGAGCATGGCCTTACGGCGGTCGCCGAAGCCCGGGGCCTTCACCGCAGCGCACTGCAGCGTGCCGCGCAGCTTGTTCACCACCAGGGTGGCCAGGGCTTCGCCCTCCACGTCCTCGGCGATGATCAGCAGCGGCTTGCCCATCTTGGCGATCTGCTCGAGCAGGGGTAGCAGGTCCTTCATCGAGCTGATCTTCTTTTCGTGAATGAGAATGCGGGGTTCCTCGAGGATGCACTCCATCCGCTCGGGGTCGGTGACGAAGTAGGGCGAAAGGTAGCCGCGGTCGAACTGCATGCCTTCGACCACCTCGAGGGTCGTCTCCATCGTCTTCGATTCCTCGACGGTGATGACGCCGTCCTTGCCCACCTTCTTCATGGCCTCGGCGATGATGTTGCCGATCTGCCTGTCGTTGTTGGCGCTGATGGTGCCCACCTGGGCGATCATTTCACCCTTGACGTCGCGGGCAAGCTTCTTGATCTCCCCCACGGCGACCTCGACGGAGTGTTCGATGCCGCGCTTCAGGCCCATGGGGTTCGCGCCCGCCGCCACCGTCTTCACACCCTCGCGGAAGATGGCTTGAGCCAGCACGGTGGCCGTGGTGGTGCCGTCACCGGCCACGTCTGAGGTCTTCGAGGCCACCTCGCGCACCATCTGGGCACCCATGTTCTCCAGCGGATCCTTCAGTTCGATTTCCTTGGCCACGGTCACGCCGTCTTTGGTGATCACCGGTGCGCCGAACTTCTTCTCGATCACCGCATTGCGGCCTTTGGGGCCGAGGGTGATCTTCACAGCATCGGCCAGAATGTTGATGCCGCGCAGGATCGACTGGCGCGAATTCTCACCAGTCACGATTTGCTTTGCCATTGGACTTCATCCTCCTCAGGAATTTTGAAAGTTTCTGCCCGGCCCGGATGATCCGGGATCGGCCACATTACTTCTTGTGCGTTGCTGCTTTGGCGGCTCCGCTGAGCTTCGCCAGGATCTCTTCCTCGCGAAGGATCAGGTACTCCTCGCTTTCAATCTTGATGTCTGTGCCGCTGTACTTGCCGAACAGGACGCGGTCGCCCGCCTTGACGTCGAGCGGGATTCGTTCGCCCTTCTCGATCCGCCCGGCGCCCACGGCGATCACCTCGCCCTCTTGGGGTTTCTCCTTGGCCGTGTCGGGGATGATGATGCCGCCCTTCACGGACTCCTTCTCCTCGATCCGCTTGATCAGCACGCGGTCATGCAGGGGAGTTACGTTGACAGCCATCGCTGCTTACCCTCCGTTCCATGAATCGGGATTTGTGTCTCTGGAGTGCGTGACTCGAATTAGCACTCCTCTGAAGCGAGTGCTAATATATCAGAAAAGCCATCCATGTCAAGGGCTTGGCGGGCAGGGCCCTGGCTATCAGTCAGATTGTTGATGTCAGACTAACCCATTAGGAATCAACTAGTTGAACCTGTGTAGGATTTTTCTGACACTTGGCCGTTGTATTGCCGCGGAAGTTCTCGATAGAATTCACGAGCCAGCAGGGTGCCATGTCCGCTTTGGTCTATGTGCGACTCATCGGTTTTACGGCTGGTGCGCTCCTGGATTTGTTCCTTGTTGTGCTGGTCGCCGGCTACCGCCGGCCACGGGCGTTTGAGCGGGTGCTTTTCTTCCTGGCCCTCGCGCTCTTCCTGTTCTACTCCGGCGTGCTGCTCGGCCTCAATGCCCAGATCTACTACCCCAGCCCCCCGGCAGCCACGCTGGCTTTCGCCGTAGCCCTGGTCGCGGTTGGACTTGGGTTGCTGCCGCCGCTGCTGGTGCACCTCCATGCCGCTTATGACCGCACCCTTCGCCCCACGAAGGCAGGCACTGCTTCGTTGACCTGGGTGAGGGCATTGGTCGGGCTGGCGTACCTTCCCCTCGCCTATTTCGGCCCGATTGCCTCTCCGCGGCTGGCGGAGGGGCCGCCACTCGGCTTCCTCCAGCCAGGCAGCCACTTGGGCGTCTACTATGGACTCTGGCTAGCGGCGGCTTTGCTCGCGGCGGTTTGCTTCGAGTTTCGTTTTCTACGCCAGGCGCCCGGCCGGAGGCAGCGGCTCTTCCATTGGGCTCTGACGCTGTTCTTTTGTCTGGCTAGTCTGCTGGTCGTTTACACGTACGTCTTCGGTGGGCCGCGAGACTCAGCCTGGTCGGCGGGCCTCTCCACCGCGGTGATGCTCGCCGCGGTGGTGCCGAGCGCGCTGCTCGGCTACTTCGTCCTGCGCTACAACTTCCTCGAGATTGGCGGCCAGCGCAACCTGGTTTATGCCGTCTCGGCGGCGTTTCTGGCCTTGCTCTACCTCAGCGTGGTGCGGCGCGTGGAGACCTGGCTCGAGCCGACCCTGCCGCCAGAGGCCACCGGCGCCATCCTGCTTTTTGTCTTGGTGGTTTTCTTCGAGCCGTTGCAACGGCTGGCCGGCCGCGCGCTCCGCCGCACCTTCCGTCAGGAGATGGACCGGCTGCAGCGGCTGACTGCCGAAATGCAGCAGGAAGCCCGCCGTGGCGACCCGAGCCGTCTGATCTCGTTCGTGGAAGGCCGCATTCGCGAGGAATTTGGCCTGGCACACGTCCGGCTGACCGTGCACGGCGATGGCGCCGCCGCGGCGTCGGCCCCCGCGATGGTCGGGTCGGCGCGCCTCGAGCGGTTTTTTCTGCGGAGCGCACAGAAGCAGCTTGGCGTGCTCGAGGCCGGCTCGTATGGCGCCGTTGTTTCCGGCGAGACGTTTGCCGCGCTGGAATTCCTGGCCAAGCAGTTACCTGCGGCGATTGATCTGTGCCGCCTGATCGAGGAAAAGCTTGCACTCGAGCGCCAGCTCGCCGAGCGGGAGCGCTTGGCGCTGCTAGGCCAGATGGCCGCCAGCATTTCTCACAATCTGAAAAACCCGCTCGGTTCGATGAAAACGGTCTTGCAGGTCCAGCTTGAGAACCCCGGCCTGCCGGAGTCTCTCCGCCAGGATTGCGCGCTGGTGGTGGCGGAAATCGACCGCTTGGGCACGAAGCTGGGCCAGTTGCTGAGCTTTGCCAAGCCCGCAGTGCGCGTCGGAGGAGGGCCACAACGCGTGGCGGCCATGGCCGTGGTCGAACAACAGGTGGCACTGCTCGGCCGGGAGGCCGAGCGGCGGCAGGTGTGCCTGCAGCTCGATCGAGCCGGGGAGACGCCCGACAGCGAAATCTTCGTGCGCGGTTCGGAAGAGGCGCTGAGCGACGCGGTTTCTAATCTGGTAGTCAACGCGATTGAGGCGCTGCCGGCTGGCGGCACCATTAGCGTCCGTCTGGCGCGGCGGGACACCAGCCTGGTGCTCGAGGTCACTGACGACGGCCCGGGCATCCCGCCGGAGTTTCGGGGGAGGATCTTCCAGCCGTTTTTCAGCACCAAGCCCAGCGGCACGGGGCTGGGTCTGGCGATTGTGGAGCGGCGCGTGGCAGAGATGGAAGGCACCATGGCCTGGGAGAGTCCGGTGAAAGACGGGCGTGGCACGCGCTTTACCGTGACGTTGCCAGTGGCCGAGTAGGGCGCCCAAGAGAAGGGGAAGCAGGGGCAGAGCGAGATGAGAACCATCCTGATTGTTGATGATGAGCCCGCGGCGCGCTACGGCATGCGGCGCGCGCTCGAGCACAAGTACCGCATCGCCGAGGCGGAATCAGCCGCGGCCGCCCGGGAAGATGTGGTGCGCGAGCGGCCGGACGTCGTGCTGCTCGACGTGGTGATGGTCGGTGAAGACGGCCTGGCGTTGCTGCGCTGGATGCGCGAGCAGGGTCACGAGCAGCCCGTGCTGATGGTGTCGGCGCTGGACACCGCGCGCACGGCGGTGGAAGCGCTCAAACTGGGCGCCGCCGATTATCTGGTGAAGGGTTTCGACATCGAGGAGCTGCGCAAGCGCGTCGCCAATCTGGTCAAGCTGGTCGAACTCGAACAGGAAAACGACCGGCTGCGGCGGCGCCTGGTCACCGAAGGCCAGTTCGGCCAGATGCTGGGCGCCAGCGCGGCGATGCGTCGTGCCTTCGAGCTGGCCGAGCGCGTGGCGCCCACCGACACTACCGTGCTGATTCTGGGCGAGAGCGGCACCGGCAAGGACCTCCTAGCGCAGGAGATCCACAACCGCTCGCCGCGCGTCAGCCGGCCGATGGTCGCGGTAAATTGCGCCGCGCTGCCCGAAAACCTCATCGAGTCGGAACTTTTCGGCTATGAGAAAGGCGCGTTTACCGGCGCCGCGCAGCCGAAGAAAGGCAAATTCGAGCTGGCCTCGACCGGCACGCTCTTCCTCGACGAAATCGGCGACATGAATCCGCTGACGCAAGCGAAGGTGCTGCGCGCTCTCGAGAACCGCATCGTCGAGCGCCTGGGCGGCACGCACCCCATCGCAGTGGACGTTCGCGTGATCAGCGCCACCCATCGCAACCTCCCCGAAGAAATCGCCGCAGGGCGCTTCCGCGAGGATCTCTACTACCGGCTGCGCGTGGTGACCCTCGAGCTGCCCCCGCTGCGCGCCCACAAGGAAGACATCCCGCTGCTGGCCGAGGCGTTTCTGAAGTTACACGCCGCGCGTCACGGGCGCACCGCACGGCTCGGGCGCGCCGCGCTCGACGCCCTGATGCGCTATGACTGGCCGGGAAATCTCCGCGAGCTCAAGAACGCGCTCGAACGCAGCCTGATCCTCGCGAAGGGGGAGGAGATTGCTCCCGAGGATTTGCCGGAGGACATTCTGAGCGGAGAGCCTTCCACGGGCGTGCCGCGTGGCGCGGGCAGCGACGCCGCGCTTGCCGCACCCGACTTCCGCGACGCCAAGCGCAAGTTTGAGATCGCCTACCTGACGCGCAAGCTCGAAGAGAACCGCTGGAACGTCTCGCGGACCGCGGCCGCGGTGGGCCTGCACCGGCAAAGCCTTCAGGAAAAGTTGCGCGAGTTGGGCATCCAACGCCCGGGGAAGACGGCGCCCGAGTCGTGAAGCCTGCGTTTGCAGCGGCGCTCCAGCGCCTGAGAGGCGGCGCGGAGACTGAGGAAACTGTTTGATTCCCAGCGGCGGCTAATCAAGAATAGGCACGAACGCGGGAGCAAGAGCGAGCCGGGAGGGTGTTTGGGAGAAGGATTACAGTGAGCGAGCACTACATTGAGTTCCGGGGCGTTTACAAAGCCTTCGAGGACCTTGCGGTGCTCGAGGACGTCAGCTTTGTCGTGGATCGAGGCGAAACTTCGGTCATCATGGGCCGCAGCGGGGTGGGCAAGTCTGTCACGTTGAAACACATCCTGGGCTTCCTGAAGCCGGACGCCGGACGTGTGGTCGTCGCCGGGCAGGACGTCACCGACTGGGACGAGGACCAACTCCAGGAAATCCTAAGAAGGTGACCATGGTCTTCCAGTCCGGGGCGCTGTTTGATTCGCTCACCGTGGCGCAGAACATCGCCTTCCCGCTGGAGACCCGCGAGGACCTGGAGCCCGAGCAGATCGAAGAGCGCGTCCTGGAATTGATGGAAATGCTCGAGGTGACGGGGTTCGCCGACAAGATTCCGGCCGAAATCAGCACGGGTACGAAGCGGGCAGTGGCCATCGCGCGCGCG
>JACQDH010000056.1 GCA_016201215.1 Acidobacteriota bacterium
ATGTTGTTGGCCAGCACGAGGGTGAGCATGGAAAACATGAACAGGTTCATGTAGCCGAAGAAGCGGTAGTAGCCGCCCTCGTGGCCCATGTAGCCGATCGAATAAAAGTGAATCAGGAAGCCGACGCCGGTCACCACCAGGATCATCACCGCGGAGAGCGGGTCGAGCAGCGTGCCCCACTCGGCGACGAAGTCGATCAGTTTGCCCGCGCTGGTGTGCATGGGCCCGGCCGGCACCCACTCAAACAGAACTTTCTGCACGACGCGGTTTTCTGCTGGCCGCCCGAGGAGCTGCCACACGGCCCCCAGCGAGTACACCAAGGAAACAAAGACGCTGCCGACACAGATCACGCTCACCGCATTGTTTGACAGTCGCCGCCCGATGAGCAGCATCAGCGCCGCTCCGGCCAGCGGGAAGAGCGGAATCAGCCAGACTTGCTCGAGAAAGTATTCAGTCGCCATCCGTCAGCCTGTCGTCAAGGGCTTCCTTCTGTGCGTCCTGCCCAACCACCTCTCATTCCGAGGGCGCGAAGCGACCGAGGAATCTCTCCGGAGGGATTCCTCGCGGAGTTTACCCTGCGCGAAGTCGAAGGGCTCGGAATGACAAGACCACTTCTTCTCGGGCACTACCATTTCAAAATATCCATCTCGTCGGCCAGCACGGTCTCGCGGTTGCGGAAAAATGCGATGATAATGCCCAGCCCCACGGCCGCCTCCGCCGCCGCATCGGTGATCACAAAGATGGCGAAGATCTGGCCGTCCACTTGGCCCAGGTGACGCGAGAACGCGACCAGGTTGATGTTCACCGCGTTCAGAATCAGCTCGATGGACATCAAGATGATGATGACGTTGCGGCGTGTGAGCACGCCGATCACCCCAATGATGAACAGCGCCAGGCTCAGGAACAGGTAATGGCTGGTCGGGATCATCGTCGTGCTCAGTGCCTACACCTTTCTCTTGGCCATCACCACTGCCCCGATCATGGCCACCAGCAGCAGGATCGAAGCGATCTCGAACGGCAGCATGTAATTCTGAAACAGCGTCCGGCCGACCAGTTCCGTGTTGGGCGCAAGTTGCGCGGCCGAACCCCGGGGCAAGCGCAGGATCTCGCTGCCCTGCGGGTTCTTCTGCACCAGCCGGAAGGCCAGGGCCACCTGCGCGCCCAGCGCCAGCGCGAGTATCCCCGCCACCCAGGTCTGCCGGTTGAACTGCACCTGGTGCAGCGCCACGTCCAGGTTCACCAGCATGATGACGAAGATGAACAGCACCATAATGCCGCCGACGTACAAGATGATCTGCACGATAAAGAGGAATTCGGCGCGCAGTTGCAGGAAGATACCAGCCGTCGCCAGCAGCGCCGTAATCAGGAAGATGGCGCTGTGCACGGCGTTGCGCCGCGTCACCACGAGAATCGCGGAGACCACCGCCAGCCCGGCGAAAAAGTAGAATAGGACCTTATCTATCATCTACCCAGCAACCTCGCCTGCCACTGTGGACTCCCCAAGATCATTAGCGCGATAAATACCAGAACGGGCACCACCAGAAAGACCACATACTTGGTTCCCCAAATGGCCCGGAGATCCCAGCCAACAACCTCTCCCGACGAAGGAGCCTCATTCTCACCAAGCTGGCGTGTCTCCGAGATTCCTCCTTGTTGCATCTCCTTTAGTACCTTTGACGCCGCCCGCACCGAAATCCAGTGAAAGCTCTGCCAGAAGGCAGTCCAAACAGCGAAAAACGCGAATACCGTCCGCTCAAACAAAGTCTGGGTCTTCAGGGCTTGCCAGGCCATAAAGATGGCCAAGAACCAAGGCAAGACCCAAAACGCGCCACGTACGAACCAGAACACGTCGCACGACCTACGTCTCACCCACGAGAGGTTTTTGCCTGCGCTCACCCACCCGGGCGAGGAACGCCGCCACCAGGAGCGTGGCCACGGTGGTCACCACCAGCGCCGGTGCAAGGCCCCAATGCCACTGCCAGTGCAACACCAGGGCTACGCCGATTCCCATCACGTTGACGATGGCCACGGGAATCAGGAAGTGCCAGCCCAGCCGCATCAACTGGTCGAAGCGGTACCGCGGGAAAGTAAACCGCAGCCACATGAACACGTAAATGTAGAGAAACACCTTCAGCAGGAACCAGAAGCCGCCGTGCACAGCCGCCTTGGTATCGGCCAGCGGTGGGATCAGCACCGCACCGAGAACCCCTGCCAGCGCCAAACACAACAGGCCGACCGCGGCCAGGACCCCCCCCTGAACCCTCACCGGCTGCTTCGGCACGCGATAGAAGCAGTAGCCACCGAGCAGAAACATCAGCAATGAGGGCGCGTAGTCCAGGAAGTCCAGCGCGCGTGTGCCGGAGAACGGCCGCAGCCAGCCGCCCAGGAACAGCGTCGCGGCGATGGCACCCACTACAACCATGTTCGTGTACTCGGCCAGGAAATAGAGCGCCCAGCGGAAGCCGCTGTATTCGGTCATGTAGCCGGCGACCAGCTCCGATTCCGCCTCGGGCAGGTCGAACGGCGCGCGGTTGGTCTCCGCGATCGAAGCCACGAGATAGACGAAGAAGCCGACCGGCGCCAGAAATGCGTACCAGACGCCCTGCTGCGCCTGCAGCTCGACAATGCGCCTGGTGGAAAGCGTCCCCGCCAGCAGCAGCCCGCTCACCACGGCCATGCCCGCGGCGGTCTCGTAGCTCACCAGTTGCGCCGCGCTGCGCAGCGCGCCCAGCAGCGAATAATGGCTGTTGGACGCCCAGCCGCCCAGCACGATTCCGAAAATGCCCATCGAGCTGATGCCCAGAATGAAAAGCAGCCCGATGTTGAGGTCGGCGATCTGGAAGGCGGGGCCAAACGGCAGGGCGGCCATGGCCAGCATCGCCGCGGTCACCGAAAGCAGCGGCGCCAGCCAGAAGATCAGCACGTCGGCGCCTTCTGGGATGATGTCCTCCTTAATCAGGAGCTTGACCGCGTCGGCGATGGGTTGCAGCAGGCCGTGCGGCCCCACGCGCATCGGGCCCAGCCGCACCTGCATATCGGCCATGATCTTGCGCTCGAGCAGAACGATGTAGCCCGCGAGGAGCGGCAGCAGGGCCACAATCACTACGGCATAGACCAGCGGCAGAAGGTGCGGGCGGAAGAAGTTGACGAGCGCGTCCATTTAGCGGTCCACTTCCCCCAGCACGATATCGAGCGTGCCGATGATGGCCACCACGTCGGCCACCAGGTGGCCGCGCACCATCTTGTCAAAGGCCTCCAGGTTGATGAACGACGGCGGGCGAATGCGCACGCGATAGGGCTGTGTCGTGCCGTCGCTGACGATGTAGTAGCCCAACTCGCCCTTGGGCGCTTCGATCGAGTGATACACCTCGCCCGGCGGCGGCTTCAGCACCTTGCCGATGCGCGCCATAATCGGCCCGGTGGGGATGTTTTCAATGGCCTGCAGGCAGATGCGGCGCGACTGCCGCATCTCCTCCATGCGCACCAGGTAGCGGTCGAAGGTGTCGCCGTTCTTGCCGGTGGGAACTTCCCATTGGTACTGGTCGTAGGCGGCGTAAGGGAAAGCCTTGCGGATGTCCCATTTGACGCCGCTGGCGCGGATGATGGGCCCGGTAGCGCCCATATCGATCGCGTCTTGCGCGGAGATCACGCCGATGCCCTTGGTGCGGCCCACCCAGATGCGATTCTCCGTCAGCAGTTGCTCGTACTCGTTGACCTTCTGCTCGAAGTCCTTGCAGAAGCGCTCCACGTCCTTTTCCAGTTCGTCGTAGGCCTCGTACTGCAACCCGCCGATGCGGAAGGCATGCGTGGTCAGCCGCGCGCCGCAATACTTCTCGAAAATCTTCAGAATCTCCTCGCGTTCGCGCAGGCAGTAGAAGAGCGGTGTGAGCGCGCCGATATCCAGCGCGTGCGTGCCCAGCCATAGCAGGTGGCTGGCGATCCGTTGCAGCTCGGTGAGGATTGTGCGGATCACGCGTGCCCGCGGCGGTGCCTCGACGCCCATCAGCTTTTCCACCGCCTCGCAATACCCCAGGCCGTTGGAGACCGCGGCGACGTAGTCCATGCGGTCCACGTACGGCGCGAACTGCTGGTAGCTGCGGTGCTCGGCGATTTTCTCCACGCCGCGGTGCAAGTAGCCGATGATGCACTCGGAACCAACCACCTTCTCGCCATCGAGCTTCAGCTTGACGCGCAGCACGCCGTGCGTGGCGGGGTGTTGCGGCCCCATGTTGAGAATAATTTCGTCGGCGCCGAGCACGGTGGTCTCGACGTTTGGAAAGTTGGCGGTGGGAATCTCAGCCATCGGCTATTGCCCGCTCTCGATCCCGAGGTTTTCGCGCACCCAGGCGGTGTCCTGCGTCAGGATGTCGTAGTCTTTGCGCAGCGGGTGCCCCTGCCACTCGTCGGGCAGCAAAATGCGCTTCAGGTTGGGATGGCCGGTGAAGGCGATACCGAACATATCGTAGGCCTCCCGCTCCAGCCAGTTGGCTGTGCCCCAGATGCCCGAAACGCTGGGCACAGGCTCGTTCTCCCCGGCCCAGACCTTCAACCGCAACCGCTCGTTTTTTGGGAAGGAATAGAGATTCAGGATGATGTCGAAGCGCTTCTCGCGCTTGGGCCAGTCCACCACGGTCAGGTCGGTGAGCAGATCGAACTTCTCCTCGTCGCAGGAGTACTCGGCGATTTCCCTCAACCGGGCGGCGTCCACCACCAGGATGGCCTGCTTGCGGTCGAGCCAGGCTTCGCAGATGGCCTCTCCGAAGCGGCTGTTGTAGTGCTTGACCAGCTCATTGTCGAGCGGCTCAGGCTTGGGAGGCGCTTCCTTGGGCGGCGCCGGAGCCGCCGGTTTAGGTGGCGCCGCTGCCGGAGGCGCGCCGGCCGCTGGCGGAGCCGGGGCGACAGGTTTCTCCCCTGGAGGCGGGGCAGGCGGCTGCTTTTCCTCTGGGTCGTTGGCCATTAGATCGGGGTGAAGCGGGCTGCGTGGAACCACAGCAGCCAGGGAAACTTAAGCCGTATCTTGTAGCATACGGCGGAAAACTCCGTCAATCTCTTCCCGCTCTGGTGGCGCCGGCACCCTGCCGGCGGTTTTCGCGTTTACCGCCGGGACAGCGACGGTTTAATGCTGCGCCAAGCAAAAAAAATCCCGACCGCTGAAAGCGGCCGGGCGCGGGAGCCGCAACGGTTGCCGGGCGCCTAGACCCATTCGAGGGCGCCCTTGTTGTACAGCCAGACGTAGCCGATCACCAAGATGCCCAAAAACACGAACATGGTCACCAGGCCGTAGAGCCCCAGCACCGAGTATTGCACGGCCCAGGGGAACAGGAAAATCGTCTCCACATCGAAGATCACGAACAGGATGGCGACGATATAGAAACGCACCGAATAGCGTCCGCGCGCGCCCCCCTCTGGCGGAACCCCGCACTCGTACGGCTTCAGCTTGGCGCCCACCGCACGCATGTCGGGCCGGATCAACTTGAAAAGGATCAGGGTGACGGCCGGAAACGCCGCCGCCAGCACTGCGAAGATGAAAATCGGGATGTACGGACTGGGCATCGATATTTCAGCCGCCCATCGTAACACAAGCGTCATCTCCCGGCCAGCAGAGCATAGAGTCGGCGCGTGGCGGCATCACCACCCTGACGACTGTAGCTACTCCCTCGCCGTAGCGCCGGCGTCTCCCTAGCGGTTTCCGAATCGCGGCAGCCAAAACGCCAGCAGGATGCTCGCGCTCCAACACCTGAGGGGATTAATCGTGACGGGCGCCGCCTAGGACTTCCACGGCGTGGGGCAGCACGCCCAGCCGACGTCACTTCTCGAAGAGCAACTCGCCGGCTCGCTGCGTGGCTTTGACGACCGCTTTGATCAGCGTTACGCGCAGCTTACCCTCTTCCAGTTCGAGGATGCCATCAATGGTGCATCCAGCCGGCGTCGTGACCCCATCCTTAAGGAGGGCTGGGTGGTCCCCGGTCTCCAGCACCACGCGCGCCGCTCCTTGCGCCGTCTGAGCGGCCAAGAGCGTTGCGATGTCGCGTGGAAGTCCGACTTTGACTCCCGCCTCAGCCAGCGACTCCAAAATGATGTAGAGGAACGCGGGCCCGCTTGCGGATAGGCCGGTAACTGCATCCATGTGCTTCTCGTCCACGACGACGACCCGCCCCACCGTCTCGAAAAGGGCACGGGCCATCTCCACGTGAGACGCCCCTGCAGAGCTTCCCTTGCAGATGCCGGTCATTCCGCAACCGATGGCACAAGGCGTATTGGGCATGGCGCGCACTACGGGAACGTCCGCGGCTAGATACTTTTCAAGATACGGCGTAGGGACCGAGGCGGCGACCGAGACGATCAGTTTATCCGCGTTGACCTCGCCACGAATTTCTTCCAACACTTCCCGTACGGTTTGCGGTTTGACGCAGAGCAGGATGATATTAGCCTGCCGAGCCGCCGCGCGGTTGTCGGTCGAGACGGGGATGCCAAGCTCCTGACCCATGGCCTGAGCTCTTTCCGAATGTTGGACCGTTGCCACGGCCTGCTTCGGGGAGATGAGGCCCTGCTTGAGGAACGCGCGGAGCAGAATACCGCCGATTTTTCCAGCGCCAAGCACGGCCAAGCGCTTCTGCGAAATCTTAGCCTTCATAGAGGCAGCATTGTTGACGGCCCAGGGCCGCGTGTCAACAGCGCCGTGCGTGATCGCTAGTCGTGGCGGGCGCCGCCGAGGACTTCGACGGCGTGCGGCAGCAGGTCGGCGACGGCGTCGAGCGACTCTACTGCGCCGTGCGGGCTGCCCGGCAGATTCACAAAGATCGTGCGGCCACGGACGCCGGCCACCCCACGCGAAAGCACGGCGCGGGGGTTGGCTTTCCGGCCCTTTTCGCGCATGAGTTCGCCCAGGCCCGGAATCATTTTCTCGCAGACAGCTTGCGTCGCTTCCGGAGTGGAGTCCCGCGGCCCCAGACCTGTGCCGCCGGTGGTGAGGATCACATCGGTCACGCCCGAATCCGCCAGCTCCAGCAGGCGCGCATGAATCTCCGACGGCTCGTCGGAGACGACGTGCGCGGAGACCACCTGCCATCCGAGCGCGACGCAGCGCTCGCGCAAGGCAGGGCCCGAGCGGTCCTGCCGGACACCCTGTGCCACCGAGTCGCTGATCGTGACCAGGGCGACGCGCATCCGGCAGGCTAGCTCTCGACCTTATTGCTGTTGGCTTCGTCGAGCAGGCGCATGGCTTCCATCAACAGCCCGGTGGTGGAGCGTGTGGTGGTGGTGCGGCCGGCCGCGGCGTTGAAGTCGATCTCGAAGTCGCCCTCGGTCCAGTGCACCACTTGATAGACGGCCTCATCCCCTTCGAGCGCGCCGAGCTGCGCATGCCTGCACTGGCCGGCCACAAAGTAGAGTTCGCACTCCTCGCGGTCGCGGCGCAGCGTCAGCCGACAGGATTTCCCGCCCATCTCGAGCGACTGCATCAGGTCGGTGATGCCCATCTCCTCAAGCCGCCCCTGGATTACGCCCGGGCGCGAGGCGCGCTGCTGCAACTTTTCCAGGTGCAGGCGGTCCACCACTTTCTTCGCCAGCCGCACCAAATCCTTCAGGAAAAACGGCTTGGGAATGAAATCTTCGACGCCGTCCACCAGCGGCCGGAGCTTCTCTTCGATGTCCCCGCGGCCAGCGACGAAGATGAACGGGATGTGGCGCGTCTGCTCGCGCCCGCGCAGCTTTTCGTAAAGCTGGCGGCCGTCGAGGCCCGCCATCTTATAGTCGGAAATGATCAGGTCGGGCGGGTTGTCAACGACCTTCAGCAAGGCGTCGGCGCCATCGGCGGCGGTGGCGACCTCGGCGTGGGGCTCCATGCCCCGGGCGATCAGCTCGCGCACCAGGGGATTATCGTCCACGACGAGCACCTTGACGGTCTTAAGCAACGTCATCATCGTCTTACGGCCGGCACCTCACCGGCTCTTTTGCTCGGGCCGCAGGTAGTGGCCGCTCTTGCCGCCGACCTTCTCCACCAAGTGGATGTCGGTGATTTCCATACCCCTGTCCAGGGCTTTGCACATGTCGTAGATGGTCAGCGCCGCGGCCGAAACCGCAACCAGAGCTTCCATTTCCACGCCCGTCTGGGCGGTGGCGGTGACGCGCGAAGTGATCTCCACGCCATTCTGGCACAGGCGGGTGGACACATCAATGTGCGTCAGCGGCAGAGGATGACAAAGAGGTATCCACTCCGCGGTGCGCTTGGCCGCGGCGATCCCGGCGATGCGCGCGACCTCTAGCGGATTGCCCTTGGGCGTCTCCAGCCGCCGCACCTGGCGCACTGCCGCCGCAGCGATCCGGATGAAGCCGTGCGCCACGGCCGTCCGCGTAGTCGCCGGCTTCGCGGTGACATCCACCATCGCCACCTGCCCGCCTTTTTTGTAATGCGTCAGCTTGGCCATGTTTCCGTAGCGCCCCGACGAGTCGGGGCGGGGTGGCCTCTTCGTGTGGCGGCGCGCTTCCACGCTCTTTGCGTCCCTACGGTCTTTGTCGGGAAGCCCGCCACTTCCTCACACGGCGCAAGACCGCCGGCAAGATGCCAGCGCTACCATCTCGCATCAGAAACGGTCGCGGCGGGGCAGCACCTCCACCCAATCGCCCGCGGCCGCCTTGAGCCGCTTCTCGGGCACCACCAGGAAACAATTGGCCGCCGCCATGGCCACAATATCCCCGGAGCCCTGCCAGGGCAACTCCTGCACCACCGGTTCGCCACCCGCCCAGTCCAGCCGCGCAGGCAGGAAGTGCGTCAACGCAGCTTTCAGCCGCACCGGCGCCGCCAGCTTCGCGCGCAGCAGAGGCAGCGGCCGGGGCGCGGTGCCGCTCAGCAGGTCAATCGCCGGCAGGACAAACAGCTCGAACGTCACCATCGTGGACACCGGATTGCCCGGCAGGCCGAAAACGAATCTCCCTCGGCAGACACCAAACACGGCGGGGCGACCCGGGCGAATGGCCACGGCATCAAAGAAAAATTCAGCGCCCAGCTCGCCGAGGACAATTTCCACCAGGTCGTACTTCCCCCTCGACACGCCGCCCGAGAGCACCAGGATGTCGGCCTCCAGGCCGCGCTCGATCATGCTCTGCAGCTCCGCGGAGCGATCCGGCGCGTTGCCCAGCAGCACTGGTTCGGCGCCGGCCAGCGCCGCCTGGGCGGCCAGCGAGACGCTGTTGCCGTTGCGAACCTGGAAGGGCCCCGGCGTGTCCTGCACGCCCACCACTTCATCGCCGGTCGAGAGGATCGCCACGCGCGGCTTTTGGAAAACGCTCAAGCGATGGTGTCCAACCTGCCCGGCAAGCGCCAACTCCGCGTAGCCCAGCCGGGTGCCCGCGGCGAGCAGCAACTCGCCGGCCCGGGCTTCCCTCGCGCGCGGCACGATGTTCTGCCCCGGCTCAACGCTGCGTTCGATGACCACGCGGCTCTCTGACGGTTTCGTGTACTCGATCATCACCACGGCGTCGGCGCCGCGCGGCACCGGTGCGCCCGTCATGATCTGCGCGCACTGGCCCGGCCCGATGATACCGGGGAAGGCATCGCCAGCTTTGACTTCGCCGATGATTTCGAGCGTGCGGCCCGGCGCGGGGACATCGAGCGCGCGCACGGCAAAGCCGTCGCGCGTCGCGCGGTCAAACGGGGGATAGTCGCGGTCGGCCAGGACGGGGTCGGCCAGCACGCGGCCGAAGGCCCCGCCCAGCGCCACGACCTCGCGAGCCGGGACTCCGCGGCGCGCGCGGCCGGCTTCGATGACTTTTTGCCGGGCTTGGTCGTAAGAAAGCATCAGGGCTGCCGGACGACCCGCAGCTCAGAGCCAGGTCGCGAGTTTCGTGCCGGGCGGGACGATGGTGGCCTCGCGTTCCGGGCCCGTAGAGATCATGCCGATCTCCACGCCCAGCTCACCGGAGATGAATTTCAGGTATTCGCGCGCGGCCGCCGGCAGTTTGCCGGCGTCGGTGACGCCGTAGGTCGAGCTGCACCAGCCCGGCAGCGTGCGGTATTCGGGCGTGACCTGCGCGAACTGTTCTGCCGCCGCGGGCATCTCGCGAAGCGGTGTGCTCTTGTAGCGGTAGCCGGTGCAGACTTGAATCTCGCGCTGCGTGTCGAAGACATCGAGCTTGG
>JACQDH010000021.1 GCA_016201215.1 Acidobacteriota bacterium
CCCATCTGCAGGTTCTCGAACAGAACATCCGCCTGGCCCTGCGCCGCCTCCGAAGACGCCCTCAGGTGATCCGTTCCTTCTTTCAACGCTGCCCTCTCTCTTTTTGACTGCCTGTCAATCTATTTATGCAGAAGTCTTTAATTGGGCTTGATCGCATCAGCGAAGTGCAAGTCTCGCCCGACGGCAAGTGGGCGGCCTACAAAGTGGCTACCCCAGACAAGGCCGCCAACCGCACGGCGAGCAACATCTGGATGGTTTCCACCTCGGGCGGGCAGCCGCAGCAACTGACGCGCAGTGGGCGGGATTCGCAGCCCAGGTGGTCGCCCGACAGCAAACGGATTGCTTTCATCTCCAGCCGCGACGGCACGCCACAGGTCTACTTGATTTCCCTGGAAGGCGGCGAGGCCTCCAAGCTCACCGGCATTTCGACCGGCGCCGACAACGTGCAGTGGTCGCCCGACGGCAAGACGCTGGCGTTCACCTCGGAGGTCTATCCGGACTGCCGCGACGACGCCTGCAACGCCCAGCGCGACGCTGAGCGCGGGAAGAGCAAGGTCAAGGCGCGGATCTACGAGCATCTGCTCTATCGCCACTGGAATACGTGGAGCGAGGGCAAGCGCAGCCACCTGTTCCTGGTCGCGGCCGAGGGCGGCACGCCGCGCGATCTCACCCCTGGCGCCGACTACGATGTGCCCCCCGTACAGCGCGGCGGCGTCGAGGACATCGCCTTCTCGGCCGAGAGCAAGGAGCTCTGCTTCGTCGCTGTCACCGACAAAATGGAAGCCAGCAGCACCAATGGCGACCTATTCGTCGTCCCGGTCGCCGGCGGCTCGGAACCCAAGCGCATCACTTCAAACCCGGCGTTTGACGGCGGGCCAATCTATTCGCCCGAAGGCCGTGCGATCGCCTACCGCGCGCAGATGCGGGCCGGCTATGAATCCGACGGCTGGCGCATCATGCTCTACGACCGCGCAAGCGGGCACCGTACCAACCTGACGGAAAACTTCGACCGCAGCCCCGAGGGCCTGGCCTGGTCGCCGGACAGCAAGACCATCTACTTCCACGCCCTCGACCGCACGCAGGCACCGATCTATTCAATGGCCGCCGCCGCGGGAAGCGAACCGAAGGTCTTGGTGAAGGACGGCTATAACGGCGAACTCTCGATGAGTGCCGACGGTCGCACGCTGATCTTCAGCCGCTCCAGTCTCACCATGCCGGCCGAGGTCTTTGCCGCAAACGCCGATGGCAGCGGCGTACGCCAGATCACCCGGCACAACCAGAGCAAGCTCGCGGGGATCGAACTCAACCCGGCCGAGTCCTTCTGGTTTGCGGGCGCCGAGGGAACGCAGGTCCACGGCCTGCTGCTGCGCCCGCCGCATTTCGATGCGTCAAAGAAGTATCCCCTGCTGGTGCTTGTCCACGGCGGGCCGCAGAGCGCGTGGAACGACAGTTGGTTCTACCGCTGGAACGCGCAGATGTTTGCCGCGCCGGGCTACGTGGTGGTCATGATCAACCCGCGCGGCTCGACGGGTTACGGGCAGAAGTTCACCGATGAGATCAACGCCGACTGGGGCGGCAAGGTGTTCGTGGACCTGATGAAGGGCGTGGACTACGCGATCACGAAGTATCCTTTGTCGACGGCAGCCGCCTGGCCGCGGCGGGCGGCTCCTACGGCGGCTTCATGATGAACTGGTTCGCGTCCCAGGCGAAGGGCCGGTTCAAGTGCCTGATCAGCCACGCGGGCGGCTATGACCAGAACTCCGGTTACGGCGCGACCGAGGAGCTGTGGTTTCCCGAGTGGGAATTTCACGGCCCGCCGTGGAGCAACCCCGAACTCTATAGGAGACTCTCGCCCGGCACCTACGCCGCTGAGTTCGGCAAGTACAAAACCCCGACGCTAGTGATTCACGGCGAGCAGGATTTCCGCGTGCCCTACACCGAGGGTCTGATGATGTTCACCGCCTTGCAGCGGCAGGGCGTGCCGTCCAAGCTGCTGCTCTTCCCCGACGAAGGCCATTGGATCCTCAAACCGCAGAACAGCGAGCTCTGGTACAAGACCTTTCTCGACTGGCTGGCGACCTACCTGAAATAGGGTGGAGGGGCGTGAACGCCGCCTGCGCGTGGCGTTCGACACCTTGGATGCAGTCGTCCAGAAAGAATTCCGCAATGGCGCTGGGGCTTCCCTGGCCCAGGCCGAATGGTCTTGACACGGCTTGCCGCCCGCGCTAGTGTGCCCCTCTCAAAATAATAAACGGCCGAACATAACAGCGCCGCGAGTTCCCTGAAACGCATTTCCGACGCGGAGCGCTGGGTTCTGCGCGCACGCGCGGTAGAATTCGGGCCCCTTTCACTCGACAACTCAATCCCAAGGAGGAGGATCAGTATGCGGCGATCAATGACTGTGCTTTGCGCGCTTCTGGGTGCGTCCCTGGCGCTCCCTTTAGTGGCGCAGGAAAAACCCGCCAACGTGGCACGCGTGTTCGTTACCGTACCCAAGCCGGGATATGAAGACGGGCGGAAGCGCCACATGGACTGGCATCGAAAGCAGAACGATACCTGGACCTGGGAGACCTGGCAGGTGGAGACTGGCGATGCCGCCGGCTCCTTCCTGACCATTACCCTGGGCCACAAGTGGAAGGACTTTGACGATTGGGCCGCAAAATACGGCGAGGGCGACAACGCCGACGGGGCCAAGAATCTCACGCCCTACACGGCAGGGGGATCCAACGGCTTCTGGATTTATCGCGCCGAAATCAGCCGGCCATCCGAGAGCAAAGAACCTCCCAAGATGCTGGAAGTGTTTCACTTCCTGGCGAAGGCGGACGGAGTGGACGAGTTCAGCCTCGCCATGCGCAAGATCCATGAAGCCATCGGCAAGACCAACTGGCCCAGCCACTACGAGTGGTACCAACTGGCGAACGGCGGCGAGCACCCGCATTTTGTACTTGTCCTGCCGCGCAACTCCTGGGCCGACATGGCCGGCCCGGACGTGTCATTCGTAGCGATGCTCGAAAAAGGGCTGGGCCAGCAGGACGCGGCCGCGCTGCTGCGGTCGCTCGGCAAATCCATTCATCGTGAGTGGAGCGAAGTGCTGGTCCATCGGCCCGACCTGAGCTACCGGCCCGCAGCGAAATAACGCTCCGGCCAGCCAGGGACAAAGCAACAGCCTCGCCGGCTGGTCTTGCATCACCCGTTGAATCCGCTCGCCGCGTCAGCTGGTTCGGCGAGCGGATAAACGCGGCTTGAACAGGAGCTACGCGCTTGAATGAATTCTAAGTCTACGACCATGGGAGGGAAACGACGATGCAGAAGGGACTGAGCTTCAAGAGCATGTGCGCCGGCCTGTTGGTGCTGGCACTGGTCGCCGGCCTGGGGGCTGCCGCGGGCGCGCAACAAAAGCCGCCGACACTCTATAAGCGGCTGGGCGGCTACGACGCGATCGCGGCGGTCGTAGACGATTTTATCGGCCGGCTGATTGCCGATAAGCAGCTCTCGCGGTTCTTCACCGGCGCGAGCACTGACTCGAAGAACCGCATCCGCCAGTTAGTAGTCGACCAGATCTGCGCGGCCACCGGCGGGCCCTGCGTCTATATCGGCCGCAGCATGCGGGCGGCGCACGATGGGCTGGGCATCACCGAAAGCGACTGGCAAGCCGCCGTCGGCCACCTGGTCGCCACGCTCGACAAGTTCGCCGTGCCGCAGAAGGAAAAGGACGAGCTGATTGGGGCCGTGGCGGCCTTGAAGCCGGATATCGTCATCGCCCCACCGGCAAACAAGAAATAGAACACACCAGCCGCGGGGAAAATAGTTTCCCCGGCCTGCCAGCCGTTGCTAGAATGATCGCAGCGGCGCGCCCCGCAGAACCAGCGGGGCGCATACGGCGCGCCCGTAGCTCAGTCGGATAGAGAGCCTGCCTTCTAAGACTGACCGCACGAAGAATCAATCACTTACGACGCTGTGCGATGGAGCGCCACCTAGTGCTATAACTGTTGCGTTCTCTGCGGGTTGGTGGCTTCGCAGTTCAATGCGGTAGCACTCAGTAGGGTTTGGTGGTGGGCACAAAAATGGACACAGTTTCGGGAGCACTCTCATTGGCACCCAATCTGGGCGTGCCGAGCACACGCTGCTCGCACATCTCGTACCAGGCATCGCGCATGTCCATGATGGCGGTGCCGCCCTCGCGAGTGAAAACGAAGTCATCCGGCTTCTTGCCGCGCTCGGCCTCGGTGAGGAACTGGAAGACTTCTTCCGTCGTGGCCACGAGCTTAGCGTCCTCATTCTTCGTCGTGCCGGGATCGAGCGTGATGGTTTTCTCCAGCAGGTTGATCTGCATGCCGTGAAGGCCAGGCAGCTCACCCTTCCGAAAGCCGAAGGTGTGGGCCACCGCCAGCAGAGCACGTAGCTAGAACTCGGTGCAGTTCTTCGCCAACAGGGCATACTGGGCGTCATCCACGAAGCCCCTGCGCGGCGAAGGCTGAGCACAAGGGACCGAGTGGATTCCCGACCGGGTTTCAGGCCAGGTTTTCACTTGCAGCAGGAAAGGAGCCTTAGGTATCCCGCCCTAACTCCTAATGCTGTCCGCGTTGCCTCGTGACATAGAGAGCCAACTCTACGCGGCTCAATATCCCTAACTTGTTATAGACACGGAAAAGATAATTGCTCACCGTGTGTTCGCTTAGGCCGAGCTTGGTGGAGATCTCCCGGTTGGTGAGGCCCTCGGCCACCAGATTAACGACCTCATCCTCACGCTTGGCAAGCAAGTTCCGCCCGCGAGCGCTGACAACGCGCAGAGGCGGGGAATTCACCAAAGACCTGAGGATGAGTTGCAGCGCGTTACTGCAGGCCCAGAGTTGTCCACTGTGCACGGCATGAATGCATTTGCAGAGCGATTCCACGGGTTCCGTGCGGCAGAAGAGCCCCCTGGCGCCCGCACGAAACGCGTCTACCACTAGCTCATTCTCCAATGAAGTGAACAGGAGGACGGCACGGGTTTTCTGCTGAGAAGCGCGCAGCTCCTGCAACACTTGAAAACCCCCAAGTCGCCCATCCTGTAGGTGTTCGTTGATCAAGGCAACGTCAACAGGGTGTGTATCTAAGGACTTGAGGATCTCGGCTTGAGTGACTAGGCAAGCGACGACATCCAGACAATAGTGAGATCGTTTCAGCGCGCTTTCCAGCAGTTGGCAGCCCATTCGGCTTTCATCGGCGACAACAACAGCGATCCGTCCACCTGCGACCTCCGACGATCCTGGGGCAGAGACGCTTACGTATGAAGACGGGGACATGTTGCGTTTCCCTCAGAGAGTCAATACTGAGACGACGCCTCCTGGCCGACAGGGCTAAGAGAGTTTGAAGAAGAACTCAAGTGTTGTGCTGACCGGGAGGGAACCTCACCACGCTTGCCAGGGACGCGGCGTGCGTTTGAACTAACAGGTCAGTACCTAACTTTTAACGGAATTGTCGAAAGGATATAAAGTTTTACACAGGAACTTGCTCTTTGCCCGCAATCTTGGACACAGAAGTCTCTCTTCAATACTCCAGACTTGGGGACGATCGTCCCTAGAGCTCTTGCTCACATGACGTCTGTTCGGGAGACTCGTTCGAGGCAATTCGGCTCCACGAGTTTTTCTTCTGGCAACTGGGCTCGGGAGCGCGCGCACTGGCGTAAGAATGTTCTAGCCTGCGACTCGGCTAGGGGGGTTTTCTGCTTCTTGCGCGCATCACCTCAAACGCGTAGCGTTTTCAGGTCCTCGCGAAGCTCGCAGTGACGAGCTTCAAATCTTTTGACAGGAGGAACCGCGAGGGCCTTCGCCGCCGCGAGGAGCGAGCAACTGGACGTCTGGTGGACGGGTGGAACGAAGACAGCAGACTCGCTACCGTTTGCGTGCTCGCGTGAATTTCACATGGACAGACCGAAGAGGTGTTCATCACCGAGGCGAAGGGTTCACTCGCGACATCACGTCGAAAGGAATGTTTGTGCTGGCTGAGGCTCATCCAGAGGCCAAGACGATGGTTCAGATTAAAGTGTTTTTTCCTACCCTCGAGGCGAGGGCCAAAGAATTCCGCATGGAGGTACAAGGGCGTGTGCTCCGAGAGGAGCCTAGAGAACCAGGACGACTTGGCGGCGGATTCGCGGTCCTAAACGAAAGCTTTGTCTTGCGGGATAACGAACTCGGTAAGTCGCGTTGAAGGTGAGGAAGCGTGGCAATGAGAAGGATGCCTTTCGCCAGAATTCGTAACAGCCCCCATTCCTGCTGGGAGTAGGACGATGGGAAGTATTGCAGGTCCGGACGCTGCTTTGTTCACAGCAGTAGAGGATTGGCCGCCTGAAGACGTCATCTTCGGAAATTCTCTGGTGATGGTCGCGATCCGACAGAATCTGCAAGAGACAGCCAACGCGAATATCCCTGTCTTGCTAGAAGGGCAAAGTGGTACCGGCAAAGAAGTCTTGGCCAAAGTCATCCATCGTCGCTCCCCTTGGGGATGTGGGCCTTTTGTCAAGGTCAACTGTCCTGCCATTCCTGGCACCCTGCTCGAGAGCGAACTCTTTGGCTACGAAACAGGCGCTCTTGCTGGTGCCTGCGGATCAAGACCGGGGCCGGTACAGCCTGCTCACCGCGGCACGTTGTTTTTGGACGAGATTGCCGAGCTCGACCGCGCCTTGCAGGCCAAATTGTTGCAGTTGCTTCAGGACGGACAATTCTGCCGCATTGGCGCCCAAGAAGAGAAACGGCTCGAGGTCCGCGTCGTCTGTGCCACCAATCGCCAGCTCCAGCACGAGACCGGGGTGGGCGCGTTCCGGCAGGATCTCTTCTACCGGATCAACATCGTGACTATGCAGCTCCCTCCTCTGCGGGAACGCCGTGGGGATATTCCCCTGCTCACGAATTATTTCCTGGAGACCTACAGCAAAAAGTACGGCAGCGAGGTGCCCCCGCTATCGAATCGGCTTATCGGCATCCTGCAGCGACACCACTGGCCAGGGAACATTCGGGAGCTCGAGAACCTGATCAAGCGCTACGTCATCCTGGGGTCGGAAGCGGACCTCCTCAGCAGCCTGCAGAGTGCGGATCAGAACTATTTGAACCCCGAGATTCCACGCGACGGTGTTTTTCCGCTCAAAAAAGTGGTCCGCAAGGCAGCCAAGCAACTGGAACGAAAAATCATTTTGGGGACGCTGGAGACCAATCGGTGGAATCGCAAGATGACGGCACGAGCCCTAAGTATCAGCTACGCAGCGCTTCTTTACAAAATGAGGGAGGCCGGAGTCCCGGCGATCAGGGGTCCCCGAGCTGGCCAACCAGTCGCAGCTTTAGATGACGGAATGAATTAAGAGCCAGGGAAGGATTGCCAAAGATGAGAGCTGTTACGCGGTTCATGGGGTGCCAGCGAGTAGCCATGCTCGCCCTCTTCTCACTCGCGTGCAGCATCATCGGCGAAGTACAGCGCCCGGGCTCGGAGGGCGGAGTGGCTTTGCAGTTGTGAGCGAGGGCTTCGCCTTGTGGCCGGTGACAACGGGTCGGAGAGAATCCGCTTCCAGCGTGGCCAATAAGCTGGAGGAACTTGGGAGGAGAAAAGATGATTAGAAGGACAGTAGCGGTGGCTGGGCTCGCGTTTCTGTTGGTTGCCCCGGTATACCAATCTGCAGGGCAGGACACGCCGAAAGCCACTCCCTCCAGGCAGGTCCTGCAAGCCCCAAGCGAAAACCAGTTGAAGAGCGGAAAGGAGTTCGGTCGTCCGGCACTGCACAAGCGGGATGTGCGCTACCGCTTGCGCCCAGGCGACGTGCTGGAACTGGCTTTTTCGTTTACTCCGGAATTCAATCAGACCCTGACCGTGCAACCCGATGGCTATGTCACGCTGCGCGGTCTTGGCGATCTGCCGGTCGCTGGACAAACAGTGCCCGAGCTCACTCAGGCTCTACGGAACGCTTACGGAAAGATTCTCCATGAGCCGGTCATTACCGTGGATCTCAAGGATTTCGAGAAACCGTACTTTATCGCGGGTGGCGAGGTGGGGCACCCGGGCAAATTTGAGCTGCGCGGGGACACGACAGTGACCCAGGCTGTCGCACTCGCCGGGGGCTTCCGGGAAACGGCCAAACACTCGCAGGTGTTGCTGTTCCGCCGCGTCTCGGACGATTGGGCAGAAGTCAAGATGCTCAACGTGAAGCAGATGCTGCAAGCTGGGAACCTCCGCGAAGATTTGCACTTACAGCCCGGCGACATGCTGTTTGTGCCGAAGAACGCGCTTTCCAAGATCAAGCCGTTCATCCCGATTCCAGGGATCGGCGTCTATTACAACCCCAGTCAGTTCTGACGCAGGGTCGGCAGAAGGAGATTCGGACATGAATGACCAGAACTCTCAGATCTATCCAAGCGATGCAGCGCGCGTTCCCACCTTGCGGGACATTTTGGCTCCGCTGTTTCGTCACCGCCGACTCGTGGTTCTTTCGTTCCTTGGGATTTTCCTGGGCACGATTCTCTCGGCCATCGTCCTGCCGAAGCAATACGAAGTCGAGATGAAGATCCTCGTGAAGCGAGAGCGTGTCGATCCGGTGGTCACCACAGAGCGCAACGCGTACCTCCGCCCGCGTGCCGAGGTGACCGAGGAGGAGCTGAACTCGGAAGTGGAACTGCTCAAGAGTCGGGACCTGCTTGAAAAAGTGGTTCTCACCTGCGGTCTCCATCAATCGAACACAAGATCCTTCTGGGCCGCGGTGTTCCCCACGGCGAGGGCTACGGAAACCAGCCAGGAGCCGGTGGCCGACAGAAGAGTTCCTCGGGCGGTTCGCACCCTGGAGAAGAAACTCGAGGTTGAGCCCATAAGGAAGACAAGTCTGATTCGCGTGACGTACGAGTCTTCCGATCCCCAACTGGCGGCACGCGTCCTCACCACTTTGGCTAACCTTTACCTTGAGAAACACGTGGCAGTTCACCGCCCTCCCGGCGCCTTTGACTTCTTCCAGGGAGAGACACAGCGGTATCAGAAGGAGTTAACTGCTGCTGAGGCACGGTTGGCTGATTTCGACCGCGAGCAAGGAGTGGTGGCCGCCCAACTGGAGAAGGAGATCACGCTCCAGAAGTTGAACGAGTTCGATGCGACGCTGCAGGCGACGGGGGCAGCCATCGTCGAAACAGAGAAGCACATCCAGCAACTGGAAGTGCAGTTGGCCACGGCTTCCCCGAGGATGACCACTCAGATACGGACCTCGGACAATCCACTTCTCCTGCAGCAACTCAAATCCACCCTGCTGAGCCTCGAGCTGAAACGCACCGAACTGCTAGAGAAATTCGAGCCCGGCTACCGGCCGGTTCAGGAAGTGGAGAAGCAAATTGCGCAGGCGCGCGAAGCCATCGCTAAGGCTGAGAGCACTCCCGTTCGTGAAGAGACCACGGATAGGGACCCTTCCTACGAATGGCTGCGCAGTGAGCTTACGAGGTCCAGGACAGAACTGGCTGCTCTGCAGGCCCGCGCAATCGTCACTGCCCGAGTCGTTCGCACCTATCGGGAGAGGGTAGGTCTGATCGACCAAAAAGGGACAGTCCAGCAGACTTTGATGTGGGCTGCAAAAGAGGCGGAGGAAAACTACCTGCTTTACCTTCGCAAACAGGAAGAGGCGCGCATCTCCGATGCACTCGATCATCAGCGGATCGTCAACGTCGCCGTCGCGGAAGCCGCCACCGTGCCCTCGCTGCCTTCCCGTCCCCGCTGGTTGTGGACCCTGCTTCTGGGCGGAGTGCTGGCCGTTCTGGTCAGCACGGGATTGGCCTTTGCTTCGGACTATTTTGATCCGTCGTTCCGAACGCCCCAGGAGTTGCAGCGGTTCCTGAACATTCGGGTGGTTGCAGGGATGCCCAAAGACGGCAAGTAGAGTTTATGTTTCTGGATTTTTATCGGCTGCGTGAACAGCCGTTCGGCGTCACGCCGGACCTGCGCTTCCTCTACCTCAGCCAAACGCACCGCGAGGCGTTGGCTTCTTTGTTCTATGGCATCGAGGCCCAGAGAGGGTTCCTGGCGCTCATCGCCGCGCCCGGCACGGGCAAGACCACCCTGGTGTTCCAACTTCTGGAGCGATTGCGCAGTTCAGCTCGCACGGCCTTCCTGTTTCAAACCCAATGTGACTCCCGCGAACTCTTCCGTCACCTGCTGGGCGACCTGGGGTGCAACACCGAGGGCCTGGACTTGGTGGCGATGCACCAGCGACTGAACGAGATTCTGGTTCGAGAGATGCTGGCGGGCCGGCGCTTTGTCCTGGTGATCGACGAAGCTCAGAACCTCAAAGACTCGGTGCTGGAGACGGTGCGGCTGCTTTCCAACTTTGAAACGCCGCGTACAAAGCTGCTGCAGATCCTCCTCGTCGGGCAGCCGCAGTTAGCCGACAAGCTGGCCAGCCCGGGCTTGGTGCAACTGCGCCAGCGGATCGCGATAGTGGCCCGCCTTGAGCCGCTGAGCCCAACGGAGACAATTCGCTATATCGATCACCGGCTCCGCGTGGCGGGCTATGGCGGAACCCTACTCTTCACCGCCAGCGCTTTAGAAGCGATTGCGGCAAGAAGCCAGGGCATCCCGCGGAACATCAACAGCCTGTGCTTCAGTGCCCTTTCATTCGGCTACGCCTTGGGTCGCAGGCAGATCGACTCGAAGATGGTGGACGAGGCGGTGGCCGACCTTGATGTTGACTCTCTTGGCCAGCGGTCGCTTGCCACGCGAGGGCTGGCTGTCCGGACCTCCTCGGTGACACCGCGCCTTTCCTATCCATTGGCCAGGGACAGTGAGTTTGGACGTCGGCCTCTCAGTGCCGCTGCCCTGGCAGCGACACTGATCCTCGCAGCCATGTTTGCCGCCTCCTCGACGGGGAGGATCGGAAAGGCAATAGGGAGCCGCCTTGCGCAAGCCGCCGTTGAACTCAAAGCGGCACCTGCTCATTTGAAGCAGTCGGTCTTTCCAGCCGAACCAATCCTCCCCGCCAACAGCCTGCCGTCCCAACGTGGTGCGGTAGAGCATGTCGCACCGATGAGCTTTTCTGGCGGAACCTCTACGGTCGTCGTCGAGCCAAGACAGACACTGCAGCAGATCAGCCTCCGACATGTCGGACGTTTCAACACACGCCTCGTCGAGGAAATTCTTCGCCTGAATCCGAAGATAACAAACCCTAACCATATTGAGATTGGCCAACGGATCGATCTCCCAAGGCCCTCCCGGGCCTCGGAGGGCAGGCCCCTCGCGACCCAGATTCTGGGAAAGTCTGAGACCACTCAAAGGAAAGAATGATGAGCAGGAATTTCGAAGTGTTGCGGCGCGCCAAGAAAGACAACGAATTGCTACCGGCTTTCGGTCCACGAGCACCCCATTCGGACGGCACGCGGCACAGTCCGCTCTTGGAAGGCATGGCCCGGGAGGACCTGACCAAGCTCGTTCAGCATGTTTTTCTTCTGCCGACAGACAGAGGTGCGCCCTGCGTGGTGTTGTTCTGCGGGGTTGAGCACGAGGAGGGGAGCAGTTGGATCTGTGCCCGTGCAGGCCAGACCTTGGCGGCTCAGGGGACCGGCACGGTGTGTGTGGTGGATGCAAACCTGCGCTCTCCTTCGCTGCACGAGCATTTAAACCTCGAGAATCTGCGTGGATTGGCGGATGCGTTGGTGAAGGAAGATCCCATCCGCCATTTTGCGCAGCCGCTGTCCGGCGGAAACCTGTGGCTCGTGCCGGGCGGCTTTGCCACCCCGGATCAGTGCGGCCAACTGGGCGCAGAGCGCATGCGAAGGCGCCTCGCCGAACTCCGCAGCCAATTCAGCCACGTGCTGATCAACACACCGCCGGCGAGCCTCCATGCTGACGCCATCCTGATCGGGAAGCTGGCGGACGGCGTCATCCTGGTGGTGGAAGCAAATTCTACCCGGCGCGAGACCACGCGGCAGGTCAAGGATAGTCTGGAGGCTGCTAACGTGCGGTTGCTCGCCGCGGTGTTGAACCAGCGGACTTTTCCGATTCCCGAGGCCCTCTACCGCAGGCTATAGGGAAGCTACGTTGCCAAGGCGGCCGACCTCATCGGCCACGAGAATGAGTGCCCCTTCCATGAGTCTGGTCACGCGGATGTGACTCAGATAGCGGAGCTGTGGC
>JACQDH010000061.1 GCA_016201215.1 Acidobacteriota bacterium
CGGCATTGCCACTCTCTCGGAGGTTCTCGACCCGATAGCCTTGGCCAAACATCTGCGTGTGTCCTCCCTAGCTCCCGGGAACGGGGGAGCAGCGGAAGAAGTCCAGGTCCGCGCGCTCAGGCATCATGACCACAAGCGTTGCACGGTGGAGATCGGTTTGCGAACCGAAAACGGCTGGCATTTCGTGATCGGCAAGGTCTACGCCAAAGATCACTCTGATGTATTTCAGGCGATGGAGGGGATCAGCCAGGCCGGCTTCGGTGCGCGGGAGGAGTTTTCGATTCCCCAGCCACTCACCTACCTGTCCTCGTTGCGTCTGCTGGTGCAGGAAAAGGTGGAAGGGCCATTGGCGAAGGAGATTTTCGAGACCGGCGATGAGCGGAGCCGTGCCGCAGCGGCCGAGCGGTGCGCGCGGTGGTTGGCCCGGTTCCACGCTCTTGGTCCTAAGGCAGGGCCGGTCTCCGACTCCAACTGCTGTCTGAGCTGGCTGCGGGAACGGACACGCGAGATAGCCGAGCTGGGCGGGCGTTGCGCCAATAAAGCGGCCCGGCTGCTGCAGCGGCTGGAAGATGAGGCGTCCTCGTTAAGCCCTGTGGAAATGTGCGCGGGCCATGGCAGCTATAGCCCTGCTCAACTCATCCTGGCCGAAAGCCGCACGGTCGTCTTTGATTGGGACGGGTACGATGTGGCCGACCCTGCGCGGGACGTGGGCAGATTCCTCGCTGCCCTACGCCGCAAGGCGTTGACCCGGCTTGGCTCGATCAGGGCGGCAGATGGGGCGGCGGAGGTTTTTCTAAAGACCTATCTTGCCGTGTGTCAGCCGGAGGCGGGGAGGAACCTTCGCTTTTACGAGGCCGCCGCCTGCTTGAAAGTGGCGAGGCCCAGTCTTCAGCGGCAGGAAAAAACGGAAGCGATGCTGGACGAAGGCCTTCAAGTCCTGGATCGGGGTGCCACCCGATGATCCCCTTTGCGGGCAGACATACGAGCTGGAAAAGGGTCGTCGCTGGCGAGCAGGACTCGCCCGAGGTTTCGTTCGGACCTGAGACTGTTCTCGCAGCGAGTAGGGCAACTTTAGGGGAAGGCCCGACGGTTCCCAACGATCCCGCACTTCCGGGCGCCGCGCTGCTGTGTCAGGCGAATCTCCGCACGGAGGTGATGTCGCGCTTGCTGGCGCACTGGCTGGGCCCCGAGGCACAACTCCTCGAAAGTTGTGCCGTGCCGTGGCGCTACGTTCCGGGCAAGCGTTGCAATTTCCAGCTTGAGTTGCTGATTGCGCGCGCCCCGGGCGCTGCGGTCGAACGCAGGCGGCTGGTTGGCAAGATCTACAGGAAGGATCAAGGTGCCGAGGTCTATCAGGCGCTCCAGGAGTTCCGGAGCCAGGGGTTCGCCCGAGGTCATTTTCTTGTGCCCCAGCCGCTCGCTTATGACCCGCACTGGAAGCTGCTTCTGCTTACCTGGGCTGACGGCGAATTGCTTCGCTCGCTTCTCCTGGGTGGCTCGGACGTCTCCCAGCGGATTGAGGACGCCGCCGGTTGGCTGCTCAAGCTGCATCACTGCGGCGCGACGACGGGTCGCTCCTATACCCTCAGCCGTCACTTGCATACGTTGGCGTTGCACAAGAAGCGCCTGGCGGAAGTTTATCCCGAATCCGACCGCTTTCTGGAAAATCTCTTGCAGCGGATCGGAGAGCGCGGCGGCGAGCTCGCGGGCTGGACGCCAGGTCCGACCCATCGTGACTTCTCTCCCGACCACCTGGTCTTTAATGGTGAGCAGCTCACGGCGCTGGATTTTGATGAGTACTGCCAGTACGACCGTATGATTGACGTAGCCCATTTCATGGCTCATCTAAGGCTGGTCGGCCTGCGTTATTTCGGCGTCATGACTCGGTTCGATGACCTTGCCGGGCGTTTTCAAGAGGCATACCGGGCTGGCGCTCGAGAGTATTCTGTGGCGCGGCTTCACTTGTATGAGGCTGTCGCCTATTTCAAGTTGGCGTACATCGTGGCCATCGTGCAGCGACCTCCGGCCTGGAAAGAAACAGTGGCCGCTCTTCTGCGCGAGGCTCAGCGGGTGTTGTGACGATGGCACCGAAACCTGAAAACCTTTGGAGCTTGGGTAATGAGTTCGGAGCATAAGATGAAGGGCAATCGCAACTCTTCGTTGGGTCAGGATCCGCCGCCAGGCGCCTTGCGCAGGCTGTTCGGCTATGCGCTGGGTGTGTGGAACCTCCTGCTGACCCTCGTGCTTTGCGTAATCGCCAGTTCGCTGCTGGAGCTGGCTATCCCCTGGATCATCGGTTTCCTCTTGTTGGATCGGGTGATCAAGCAACACGATCCGAACCGGCTGCCCTTCGTTGTCTTTCTGCTGACCGGGGCGTTCGTGGGTCAGCAGATCGTCGAGTTTGTGAAGAACGTGACCCAGGAGCTGGCCAACCAGCGGCTGGTGAACAGGGTCCGGTGTGACCTCTACGAGCACACCCTAGCGCTGCCCGTTCGTTTCTTCGACAAAGGTCGGACCGGCGACCTGTTGTCCCGCGTGACCGGGGATATTGCTGCGTTGGAAGATTTTCTCACTACCCTCATCCAGGATATTGGCTCCGAAGTGGTGATGCTGATAGGCTCGCTCGCCTTTCTGTTCAAGATCAACGCCAGGCTGACCATCACCTTGATCCCCACCGTCGTAGCTCTGGCCGCCTCCGTATTTTTCTTCAAAAAGCGGGTGAAGAAGCTTTCTTCGCGAGTGCGCGGCTTCATCGGTGACTTGGCCAGCTTGGCTGAGGAAGCCTTCGGGGGCATCCGCATTGTGAAGGCGTTTTGCGCGGAGAGGCTGGAGCACAAGAGCTTCCAGGCGAAGTCGCTCGAGGTGCTGCGTGGCCAGGTGAAGGCGAAGAGGCTGGCCGCGGTATATGGCTCCACCGTCGAACTGTGGGTGTTTGCGGGAACGCTGATTGTCGTGCTGCTCGCCACGCCGAAAGTCCTGGGGGGTGCGCTGACGATCGGCGGCCTCGTCGCCTATCTCAGTTATTTGAACAAGCTGTATGGCCCAGTGAAGAAGCTCAGCAAGATTAACCTCTCGATGCAAAAAATTCTGGCCTCGGCTGACCGCGTGTTTGAAATCATGAATGTAGCCCCGGAGACAGCCAATGGGTTTCTAAGAGAAAGGCCAGTACGTCCCGCGCCGCGATTTGGGACCCCGGTCTCGGAGAAAATATCTGGCGCGGTCCAGTTCGACAGAGTGAGCTTTGGATACGAGCCGGAAAACCTCGTCCTGAAGGATTTTGACTTACAAGTCAAACCGGGGGAGGTCGTGGCGCTGGTGGGTCCTAGTGGGAGTGGGAAGACCACGGTTGTGAACCTGCTCTTGCGATTTTACAAGCCCACATCCGGCAGGATCCTGATCGATGGTGTGTCCCTGGATCTTTTCCCGGTCGGGGACCTGCGCCGGCAAATTGGCGTCGTGCCACAAGAAACCTTTTTATTTTCCGGGTCGGTGCGCGACAACATTGCTCTCGCGAACCCTGCGGCCACCGATGAGCAAGTCATAGAGGCAGCGTGCGCTGCCAACGCCCACGACTTCATCATGCAGTCCCCGAAAGGCTATCTCTCCCAGGTGGGAGAACGTGGTGTGCAACTCTCCGGCGGTCAACGGCAGAGGATTGCGATCGCGAGAGCGCTGCTCCGCGACCCCCGAATCATCATCTTTGACGAAGCGACCTCGCAGATGGATGCTGAGTCGGAACGGCTCATCCAAGAGGCGCTGGAGGAAGTGGCTCAGGGAAGGACCGCTTTCATCATTGCGCATCGCCTATCAACCGTCCGACGAGCAGACAAAATCGTCGTGATCGAAGACGGCAGAATCGTGGAGGTCGGCAACCACGATGAGCTGCTTGGCCGGGAAGGCGTGTATCGCAAGCTCTATGCGTTGCAGATGAGCGGACTGGACTCGGGCAGAACGGAGGACATGGCAGATGCTTAGGAATCGACATTGGATTCTAACGAACTCGGTGGCTGTTCTTCTCGCCTTGCTCGCGGGGACCGTGGCGGTCTGGGGCCTCAGGGGAGACCTTGTCGCCCAGGAACCGCCCGCGCAGTCTGCTCCGCTGCGGAATTACGGAGTGGTCTGGGAACAGAAGCTGTCACGCTCGGGAATGCCTTCCAACGATTCCGGCTGGCGGTGGCTGCGCAGCCAGGGTGTCAAGAGCGTCGTGACCTTCCGCCCGCAGAACGATGTGGACTACAACAAATTCAGCTTCGAGCGCGTCCTGCGGATTCCCCTGCGGGGAGACCCGCCGACCGACCAGCAGGCCGAGGAATTTCTGCGCTTCATCCAGGATCCTGCCAATCAGCCTGTGCACTTCCACTGCACGGCAGGCAAGAGCCGCACGGGGATAATGGCCGCACTTGCCCGTTATTCCATCGATGGCTGGCCCATGCAGAAAGCCCTGGAAGAAGCTCGCTTGTACCGTGGGGGCAGTGATCTTTCGGCGAATCGTGTGGCCTGGCTGAACAACTGGGCCGCCAAACACAAACCCGGGAGCTACCGGATCAAGCCGTGAAGAATCCAGGCTCCCATGCATTTAGCTTTAGGAGGTGTACCATGAAACGGACTGCTCTTAGCTTCGCGGCTCTATTGCTCGCCCTGTTGCTCCTCCCCGCCCGAGTGGCGGCACAGGGCGCTGCTGCGCAAAACGCTGCCGCGGCGGAACCCAAGATAGAGGGCCCTGCGCCCGTTCCGGTGCGCGTCACTGGTGTCCTGCGCACGGCAAAGGGCGTCCCTGTCCCCGGCGCGCCGGTTCGCCTGCTGCATTTGCCCAGTGGCAAAGCCTGGATGATCACCACTGATGAAAACGGCAATTTCGGTGTGCCCGACCTGCCGTCCGGCCGCTACCGCATCGAGGCGCGACATCTTGGACTGGGCTCAACCTCGCAGGAAGTAGAGGTCACCAGCGACTCCGCTGCACCGGTTGAACTGACTCTGCGCGTCTCGGCCGCTCCGAAAGTCGAAGTGGCCCCCAAGGCAGAGAAAACGGAGAAGGCCGCCGAAACGTCTAAGCAGCCTGAGCCGGCCAAACCTGCTGCTGAAGCGGCCGAAAGCACTACCAAGCCTGAGGGCGCGAAGCGCGCGCATCACCATAAGCAGGCTGCCGAAGGCTCCCAGCCGAATGCCCCCGAAGCCAACGCTCCCCAAGCCCAAGAGAAACCTCAGATCCGCGAGAAGAAAGCCAAGGACAAGGTCCAGGTTGGGACAGCCGATGCAGGCTCCCGCAAGAAGCAGAAGGCAGGCTTCCAGCAGGTCGAGGTCGCCGGCCTGCCTGCGGCTGCGGCCGACCCGGGTACTTCCCCCTCGGCCGACACTGCGCCGCTTGGAGAAGCGTCCTCTTCCGATTCCTACTTGCTGAGCGGCGGGGTGGCCCAGGCGTCCACTGCGAATTCGGCCATCAATTTCGCCGGCGCGAACCCGAATAGCCCTGGACAAGCAGCGGCCGGTCAGGCCTTCGGAGAGGAGGATAGTTCCGGCGGAAAAAGCTCTGGGAAGGCCAAAGGGAAAAAGAGCGGTAAGGCCAAAGGAAAGACCGGGGAAGGTGACAACTTGGGCGGTGGGCTGGAGGCACTGTCCGCACGCGAACAACTCAAGTACCTGAAGTCCAATCGCATTCGCGTTACCCTGTCTGAATATTACGGGAACTCGGTTGGAGATTCAGCCGCCTATGCGATCACGAATCCAAATCCACCCAAGCCCGGCTCCTACCGCGAGCGCTTCGGGGCTAAAGCGGGCGGACCTCTGGTGATTCCGCACGTTTACGACGGGAAGGATCGCACGTTTTTCTTCGCCAACTATGAGCTCCAACGCATACGCTTGCCGTTCAGCGCGACTGGCACGGTGCCAACACATGACGAGCGCCTAGGTGATTTCACCGCTCGGGGAGTGCAATTGTACGATCCATTCTCCAATCTGAGTGGGCCCCGCAATTCCTGGGGCAGCACGATTCCATCTTCCCTGTTGGACCCGGCGGCACTCGGGCTTCTGAAGCTGATCCCGCTCCCCAACTTGCCCGGGCTGGTGGACAACTTTCACGCGCAAGGAACCCAGGCCCAGGCCGTAGACCGTCTCGATGCGCTCGTGTTGCACACCCTCTCTCCGCGCTTCAGTTTGCAGTTCTCATACAACCTGCTCGAGGCGCGCTCGCAGCTTAGCAACCTGTTCTCCGCACTCGGCTCCGATGTCTCGGCCCGGGACCAGTACGCAACCGTCGGCCTCACCCAGAACTGGACGGCCCGCCTGCTGAACGAGACGCGTTTCAACTTCAACCGCATGCGAGTCGAGAAGATGAACCGATTCGCGTTCCGCCAAGACCTCGCCGGCGAGCTGGGCGTCACGGGGGTGTCGAGAGCTCCCATTGACTGGGGACCCCCCACGACCATATTTATCAACTATACCTCCATCGACCTGTTTGGCACGCCCGGCAAGCAACGGAACCAGACCTTCCGTCTGATGGACAACCTGGCTTATTCTCTCTCCAAGCATACCCTCCGCGTCGGAGCTGAATTCCGCCGGCGGCAAAGAAACGATTTCCTGAATCCCACGCCGCGCGGCGATTTCGACTTCACCGGCCTCATGACCAGCCAGTTGGACGCGCAAGGAAATCCCGTCGCCAATACCGGGTGGGATTTCGCCGATTTTTTGCTGGGGCTGCCCGAGCTGAGCCAACTGGCGTTCGGATCGGAGAGCATCTATCTCCGCAACCGCTGGTATGTCGCTTATTTCCAGGACGACTGGCGGATCCACCCGAGGTTTTCCATCAACTGGGGGGTGCGCTATGAACTGGTGACCCCCTACGTGGAGAAGTACAACCGCATCTCCAATCTGGACCTGAACCAGAACATCACGGCGCTCGGGGTGGTACTACCCGGGCAGGTCGCGCCATTTAGTGGCTCCCTACCGCGGTCGTTGCTGCGCGCTGACACCAACAATTGGGCCCCACGCCTCGGCATCGCCTGGCGGCCGTTGCGTCGGGGGGGGGCCGGTGGTCCGTGCCGGTTATGGCATCTTTTACAACGGGTCCATCTACGATCAAATCTACTCCTCGATGGTTCGCCAGCCTCC
>JACQDH010000062.1 GCA_016201215.1 Acidobacteriota bacterium
CACCGTGCGCACCGTGCGCTGCGTCGGCTGCTGCGGGCTGGCCCCGGTGGTGCGCGTGGACGACAACACTCATCCTCACCTGACCCAGGCCAAGGTGCGCGGTCTGCTGAAGAAATACGAAGCTAAAGTGCCCGCGGAAGCAGAAGAAGCCGTACGAGACTGACCATGCCAAAGGTGCACGGAGTCGAGGAGCTGGAAGCTTTCCGGCAAAGCTGCCTCGAATCGCGAGAGCCGCAGCGGCCCTGCCTGACCGTTTGCGCCGGCAGCGGATGCAACGCCGCCGGCGCGCAGGACGTGCTGACCGCACTGCGCAAGGCGGTCGAACGCCGGGGGCTCGGCGACACGCTCGACGTCAAGAGCACCGGCTGCCATGGCTTCTGCGAAAAGGGCCCGGTGATGATCGTCTGGCCCGAAGGCATCTTCTACAACCGGGTGGCGCCGCGGGATGCCGCCGAGATCGTGGCCAGCGCCAGCAATGGCCGGCGTCCGGTCGAGCGGCTTCTCTATCTCGATCCCGTCTCGGGGCAGCGCGTTCTGCGGGAAGACGAAGTCCCCTTCTATCGCCACCAGCAGCGCATCCTGTTCGGCAGTAATGGCCGGATCGACCCCAAGGCCATCGAGGACTACTTCCGGGTGGGCGGGTACGCGGCGCTCTGCCGGGTGCTTTCGGAGCTGACGCCGGATAGTGTCGTGGAGTCGGTGAACCGTTCGGGCCTGCGCGGCCGCGGCGGCGCGGGCTTTCCGACCGGGGTCAAGTGGGAGGCGTTGCGCAAGAACCCCAACCATCCCAAGTACATCATCTGCAACGCCGACGAAGGCGACCCGGGCGCTTTCATGGACCGCTCGCTGCTCGAAGGCAATCCCCACAGCGTAATCGAGGGAATGATCATCGGTGCCTTTGCGCTGGGGGCCAACGAAGGCTACGTCTATGTCCGGGCCGAATACCCGCTGGCGGTCGAACACCTGCGCGTGGCCCTGGCCCAGGCCGAGGAGTTCGGCCTGCTGGGCGATGACATTCTGGGTTCGGGCCTCGGTTTCCGCATTAAGCTGGTGCAGGGCGCGGGCGCCTTCGTGTGCGGCGAAGAAACTGCGCTGATTGCCTCGCTCGAAGGGCGCGTGGGCGAGCCGCATCCGCGGCCACCTTATCCGGTTGAGCAGGGCCTGTGGGGCAAGCCCACGATCATCAACAACGTCAAGACCTGGGCCAGTGTGCCGCACATCATCAACCGCGGCGCGGACTGGTACGCCTCGATTGGCACTGCGCGCAGCAAAGGCACCATGGTGTTCTCTCTGGTGGGCAAGATCAACAACACCGGCCTGGTCGAAGTGCCCATGGGCATCACCCTGCGCAAGATGATCTACGACATCGGCGGGGGCATTCCCCAGGGCAAGGCACTCAAGGCGGTGCAGATCGGAGGCCCGTCGGGCGGCTGCATCCCCGCCAGTCTGATTGACCTGCCCATCGACTATGAGCAGTTGACCGAGGCGGGCTCGATGATGGGCTCGGGCGGCATGGTGGTGATGGACGAAGACACCTGCATGGTGGACGTGGCCCGTTACTTCATGGAATTTCTCGAGGAAGAGTCCTGCGGCAAGTGTTTCCCCTGCCGGGAGGGCACGCAGCGCCTGCGCGGCATCCTCAGCCGCATCTGCCAGGGCAAAGGTACCGAGGAGGATCTGCCCCTGCTCGAAGATATGAGCTGGATGATGAAGGAAACCTCGCTGTGCGGCCTGGGGCAGACCGCCGCCAACCCCGTGCTCACCACCCTGCGCTATTTCCGCGACGAATACCTGGCGCACATCCGCGAGAAGCGCTGTCCGGCCAAGGTCTGCCGTGAACTGATCGTGTACTCGATCGAGCCCACCCTCTGCGACGGCTGCCACGCTTGCGTGCACGTCTGCACCACCGACGCCATCCTGGGCGAAAAGAAGAAACTCCACACGATCGACAACGCCAAGTGTATCCGCTGCGGCGCCTGCCTGGAGGTCTGCCAGCCGAAGGCCGTGCTGGTCAGTTGAGGAGCATCCCGTGGTGAAGCTACGGATCAACGGCATCGAGGTCGAAGTCGAACGGGGCACCACGGTGCTCGAGGCCGCGCGGTTCCTCGGGATTCCCATCCCCACCCTCTGCCATGATGACGGACTCCTCCCCGCAGGCGCCTGCCGGATGTGCGTGGTCGAGGTGTTCAACGGGCCGCATTCCAAGCTGCTGAGCGCGTGCACGCTTCCGGCCTCCGACGGTTTGGTCGTGCAGACGCATTCCGCCCGGGTCGAGCGCGCCCGCCGGGTGTTGCTCGAGCTCTACGTGGCCACGTGCCCGCGGTCGAAAACCCTCCAGGACCTGGCCAGCCGTTACGGCGTGCGGCAGATGCGGCTGGAGCCGAAGAACGAAACGTGCATCCAGTGCGGCTTGTGCGTGCGCATGTGCGAGCAGCAGATGATGGCCGGGGCCATCGGGTTCGCGGGCCGTGGCGCTAGCCGCCGCGTTGCGCGGCCGTTCGATAGGACTTCGGAGCTCTGCCGGCAGTGCGGCGCGTGCCTGTACATCTGCCCGGTTTGCGAGCTGCGCTGCCACGGGGCGAACGCCGAGTCCACGCTGTGCAATGGCTGCTTGAATTTTTCGACCGTCTGCCTGCAGAGTTACAATGACGCCATGTGTTTCCTCGACCCGTGCCATGCCTGCGAGCTGGCCGGGCCGTTTCGCCCGGACGTGCAACTCAAACTACGCGCGGAGAAATCCGCCAAATAGCGGGAGAATTGCCATGACCTATTCGCGCCTCAATGCTTCAGCGGCCACGCTGACCAAGAACCGCACCGAGGATTCAATCAGCCCGTTCAGCGGGATGTGTACCACCTGCGTGGACGGCTGCATCGGGATGTGCGAGATCGGCAAGTCCGCCTACCGCGGCGCGGAGATGATCTACCCGCAGCCGTTCGGCATCATCACCACGGCGTCGCAGAAAGATTACCCGGTGGACCTGTCGCATTTCACCATCCTGGGCCGCGCCGCGGGCGCCTGGGGCATCGAGGCGGACAGCAACAAGGCTCTGTTCCCCAACGTGAATCTGGAGACGAAGATCGGGCGTGATCCGGGCATCCCCTTCAAGCTGCCCTTCATCCTGGCGGCCATGGGCTCGACCAATATCGCCAAGAACAACTGGCCGGGGCTGGCCGCCGGCGCGGCGATCACCGGCACGGCCATCACCGTGGGCGAGAACATCTGCGGGATGGACATGGATGCGAAATTCAGCGACGGCCGGGTGATCAGCAGCCCGGAGCTCGAAGAACGCATCCAGTTGTTCCGCGAATGGCAGACCGACGGCTACGGCGAAATCATCATCCAGGCCAACGTGGAAGACACGCAGCTCGGCGTGCAGGAGTACGCCATGCGGAAGCTCGGGGTCAAGGCGGTGGAGTTGAAATGGGGCCAGGGCGCGAAGGACATCGGCGGCGAAGTGAAGATCCGCGAGCTCGAGAAGGCGCAGGAGCTGCAGCGGCGCGGCTACGTGGTGCTGCCGAATCCGTCGGACCCCGTGGTGATCGAAGCCTTCCAGCGCGGCAGCTTTCACGAGTTCGAGCGCCACTCGCGCGTGGGCATGGTCGAGCGTGACTCCTTCCTGCGGCGCGTCAAGGAGCTGCGGCGGATGGGCGCGAAGTATGTCACGCTGAAGACCGGGGCCTACCGTCCGGCCGACCTGGCGCGTGCGGTCAAGTTCGCCTCGCTGGCCGAGCTGGACCTGCTGACCGTGGACGCCGCGGGCGGCGGCACGGGCATGAGCCCCTGGCGGATGATGAACGAGTGGGGCGTACCGGGCATCGAGCTGCACTCCCTGTTGCGCCAGTTTCTGGACCGCCTGGCTGCCCACAAGGAGTTCCTCCCCGGCATTGCACTGGCCGGTGGGTTCACGTTCGAAGACCAGATCTTCAAGGGCTTTGCGCTGTGCGCGCCCTACGTGAAGCTGATCGCCTGGGCGCGCGGACCTACTACCAACGCGTGGCCCAGGGGCTGCGGCAGTTGATGGCCGGCGCACGCAAGTTCGCCACCCCGTACATCACCCGCGACGACATCGCCGCGCTGACCCCGGAGGCCAGCCGCGTCAGCGGCATCCCCCAGGTCAGCGAGGTGGACCGCGAGGAGGTGGACCACATCCTCGGCGAAAGAGAACGCGAAGAGGTGGAGAGAATACTTCAGGCCCGGTGAGATAAGCCCGTAACACTTCGGGGGCTCCCATTATCTGTGTTTGTGCGGGTTTGCATGCGAGGAAGCCTTCCGGAGGTGGACACCCGGCGGGTGACAGGCAAGATCAGCCCTCTCAACTCTGGTTCAACAGGCTCTTGCGAGTCGGTTTCCAAGGATCGTGGGCAACTTCGGTTGGCGGTTTGCTGCTCGTTCGCGGACTCGATGAACGCCTCGGCTTGACAGGACTCATTCAGAATCACCTGGTGGATTCCCGCACTGGGCGCAATACACAGTTTCCCTTCACGATGAACCCGTTCTGGGTGAACCCGTTGGCGGTTGTGTTCCGGCAATCCGCCTACAGCCGGTCGGCTAGTGAGGAAGAAGTAAGGAATTCGAGAAGCACGGGGATAGGGGGAATCAAAACGCGAGCGAAGTGGCCCGTTTGGATGGCATGGCTGGTTTCGAGCTGCCCAAAACGTTCCGATCGTGGTCCAGTACTATTCCTAATCACAAATCTCTTGAATCTCTTGACTTCATGACCAGGCAGTACAGAATCTGTCACCGTAGCCTCCCCAACGCGGCCCCCCGCGCCCCGGCCGACGTGAGGCAAGTTGGCCGCGCCCCAGGAAAAGAAACAACGAGGGAAATCCTGACCAAGGCGAAACTTCGCGCGAGCGAAGGACGGAAAGCCACGGGTCTTTAAGCGGCTCGGTCCCCCAGTGGACTTGAAGACGGCAGAGTTGCCGCGGGTGGCGGCGTGAGAGCCGCCGCTGGTGATCGGGCCTTTTCTCTTAGCAGGGGGATTGGTTCGACTTCAACCTTGCAAAATGGAGAAGCACCTTGAAATCGGAAATTCCGCATAGATTGCGGACGGCGGCATGGTACGGGGATGCTCCCCTGGATTTGGAGTTCCCCGAGAATTGGGATGTGGCGTGGGCTTGGCCGGACACACCGCCCCCGCTGGAGGATTCGCAGATCCGAGAATGTCTGGCGCGGCCGACCGGACAGGCGCCGATTCGCGAACGGTGCCGGGGCAAACGGCGGCCGGTGGTGCTGGTGGATGACATGAACCGGCCGACGCCGGTGGCGCGCGTGATGCCGTTTCTGCTGGAGGAGTTTCGCGCTGCGGGGATTGCGGCGAAGGATGTGACGATGATCATGGCGCGGGGATCGCATGGGGCCTCGCCGCGCGAAGCGATGGTGAAGAAGATCGGGCCGGAAGCGGCTGCGGCGTGCCGCTTCCTGCTGCACAATCCCCAGCGGAACATGAAGAGGATCGGGAAGACGTCGCAAGGCACTCCGGTGTTGATCAATCGCGATGTCTTGTCCGGCGATTTCGTGATGGGGATTGGCGGCGTCTATCCGAACCACACCACAGGCTTCGGTGGCGGGACCAAGCTGGCGCTGGGCGTCCTGGACCTTCGCGTGATTTCTCACCTGCACCATGACCATGACGGCGCGGGATGGGGCTCGGCGGCAGTGGAGAACGCATTTCGCAGAGAGGTGGATGAGATGGCGCGGATGATCGGGCTGGAAACCTTTATCACCGTGCACGTGGATGCGAATCGCGAACCGGTGCGGATCAGAACCGGAGACTTTCGTGCTTATTTTGGCGAGGAGGTGCGCTTCGCGCGGAAGGCGTTCCTGGCACCGTGGCCGGAGAGCGCGGACGTGGTGATCTCCAACGCCTATCCCAACGATTTGTCACTGACCTTCGCCCAGGCGAAGGGGGACCACCCGGTGCGTCATTGCGCCTAGGGAGCTTCGCGGATTCTGCTGGCCGCGTGCAGCGAGGGCGAAGGATGGCAAGGGGTCTTTCCCATTGTGCGGGTCCCGAGAGGGCATGGCCGGATGGACCATTTGCGGCGTCTGAGCCTGAATAGTCCGGTGGAGCTGGCCGGAAAAGTCTTCAGCCGTCTGGGAAGAATGCTGACGGCGAAGACACCAGATGGAGCGGCTGCAAGCCCGGTTCAACCGAGCGTCGCGCCGGAAGCAAAACCCAGGCCGACGCCGAGAAATGCCGTCTGGCTGTACTTGACCGGAAAAGCTTGGGCGGGAATGCCGCGGGCGTTTAGGGACGTTCAGGTGGTCGAGAATTGGAAGGAGATTCTGGCCCAGGTCGAGCGGGAGCAGGGATCGGGAAGACCGTTGAAGGTGCTGGTGTATCCCTGCGGGCCGCTGCAATGCCTGGACCCCGATTGGAAGCCGACGTATCGGCCGGCGATAGAAGCGATGGCGGGGAGCCGCGAGGAAGAATGCGGGAATCACTGAGTCTCCGGCTGCGGACCAAGCGGCTGCAGATGATCGCTCTGCGGTCGGTGCGCAAGCTCTTGGGGCTCGAAAAGACCATCTATGTGGATGAGCGGGTGAGCGAATACCGCACGTATTGGCAGGAGGCGTCGCGGCTGATTGGGGCGGAGCTTCATCCGCTATCGGATGAGTTCTGGGAAGTGCGGCGGGGAGGAAGGCACACGCGGATCCATATCCACAATGTGCAATTGAATGACTCCGTGGTGGGCGCGCTCTCCTCGGACAAGGCGCTCTGCTACCGTCTGGCGCAGGAGCAGGGGGTGCCGGTACCGCGGCACGCCATTTTCCGGCTTTCGCGGATCCAGCGGGCGGCGGAGTTCCTGAAACAGCATCCGGGAACGTACGTGGTGAAGCCGGCAAGAAATGCGAGCGCGGGCCGGGGCGTGACTACCCACGTGCACACGGAGAAGAAGTTGGAGAAGGCGGCGCTGCTGGCGTCGGTCTATGGCGAAGAGTTTTTGCTCGAGGAGATGATCGCCGGAGAGAGCTGCCGGTTACTCTTTCTGGAAGACAAGTTCTTGCATGGGGTGAGGCGGCGGGGCGTGCGGGTGACCGGAGACGGGCGGTCGGGGATTCCGGAGTTGCTGCAAAGGCAGGGATTCAAGAATGTGACGCTCGATGCCAACGCCGTGCTGACCCTGCGGGCGCAGGGGCTAGGGGCCGAGTCCGTGCCCGAGAGCGGGCGGGAGATCTTGGTGAGGTCGCTGCCGGCCGGAGAGGCTTCCATCCGGGAGCTGCGCACGGTCTATAACGAGGCCATTACCGAGCAACTGTGCCCCGCAATCATCGAAGAGGTGGGCCGCGTCGTGCGTGCTGTGGAGAGCCGCCTGGCGGGCGCGGATGTTCTTACTTGCGATCCGCGGAAATCCCTCCGAGAGAGCGGGGGAGTGTTCCTGGAAGTGAATCCCGGGCCGGGAATTCATCATCATTATGTTACGCCGGAAGACCAGCGGAGCCATCCGGTGGCGGTGCGGATTTTGGAGTCGCTGCTGCGCGAGGAGCGCTGAACACGGCCGCCTGCCAAAGCTTGCCTATCTACGCTTCTGCAACAAGATGAAAAAGAGTGCGCGGCAAAGGGCTACTCATCGGCGTCGAACTCCGCCGCGATGTAGGGCCCGCGCGGCCGTTCTGCGAAAAACTGATAGAGCACGGCCTGCTTTGCAAGGAAACCCACGAGCAGGTCATCCACTTCGCGCCGCCGCTGGTCATCCGCCGCGAAGAGCTGGACTGGGCCCTCAGCCGAGTGAAAAAGGTTCTTGGGTAAAGGCACGAACAGTCTGCAGATTCTTGCCCCTCGAAGAGATGCGGCGGCAGTCCAGCTCCAAATCTCGCAGTAAATAGCGTTAAACAGTTGAATATCTCGCTGGGATGCAGTATAGGAGGCCGCGACTGACGGACTGGCTTCCGAGGACTGCGGGCGATGAACCGACGTGACTTCCAGCAGTTGGCACGATTGCGACTGAGAGAAGCAAGAGTCCTACTCGCCAGTGGCTGCCACGAGGGCGCCTACTATCTCGCTGGCTATTCCGTGGAGTGTGCTCTCAAGGCCTGCATTGCCAAGCAAACCAGACGTTTCGACTTCCCCGACAAAGAACTGGCGAACAAGAGCTATACTCATAATCTGCGAGAACTTGTGAAGGTGGCTGCATTGGAACCCGTGCTCGCAAAGGAGATGAGGTCGAACAAGGACCTCAGAACAAACTGGGCGGTTGTGAGAGACTGGTCAGAGAACACGAGATATCAGACGACCGTCCTCAACAAGACCGCGAGGAATCTATACTCCGCAGTCGCAAGCCGCAAGAATGGAGTGCTGGCGTGGCTGAAGAAGCAGTGGTGAAAGAGCCGCTGACACCAGAAATGGTGGCGGCAGGAAAAGAGCTGGTCAGGCGACTAGACGAGAGGCATTTCGAGGTCGTTTCCGCCCTGTGGCTCTACAGTGGAGAGGCGAATCAGTGGTTGCTTATCCTTGCCTCTCCTGCCGTGGAGGCGGAGGGTCCGAAGAGGGCCTACGCAAGAGTTCTTGCCATTCTCTCAGAGAAGCAAGACGAAACCAGCGGCCTCACGTTTGAAAATATCAAATTGCTTGCTCCCAGCGATTCTCTTATCAGACTGCTGCGGGTTGCGGTGCGGACTGGAAAAGGAATTTCCGGCATCCGCTTTACCCGCAACCGGATCAATGACACGTTCATCGAAGACGCTTACATCTATCGCGTGGCGTAAACTCCCTCACCGCCTTTGCTGTCCCTAGGCTTTCTGGGCCTGGCGGCGGAGGAAGGTGGGCACGTCGAGGTCGTCCACGGGCACCTCGTGGATCACGTCGTGGACGTTGCGCACCACTTCTTCGACCACGGTGCGTTCGCGCGCAGCCTTCCAGGTTTTTGGCAGATAGGACGGCTTCTGGTGCACCGGACGGCGCGCGGTTTCGCGGAAGCCCGCGGCGATCACGGTGATCTTCACCGACTCCTTCATGGCGTCGTCCTGCACCGCGCCGAAAATGATGTTGGCGTTCTCGTGCGCGGCCTTCTGGATGATGGAGGAGGCCTCGTGGACCTCGTGCAAGGTGAGGCTCGAGGAGCCGCTGACGTTGATCAGGATGCCCTGCGCGCCCTGGATGGAATTGTCTTCGAGCAAGGGGCTGGAGATGGCGCGGTTGGCGGCGTCAATGGCGCGGTTCGAGCCCGAGGCCACGGCTGTGCCCATCACCGCATAGCCCTGCCCTTGCATGATCGTCTTCACGTCGGCGAAGTCGCGGTTGATGATCCCCGGCACGGTGATGATGTCGCTGATGCCCTGCACGGCCTGGCGCAGGATGTCGTCGGCGATGCGGAAGGCTTCAAAGAAGCTGGTGCCGCGCTCGACCGTATCCATCAGCCGCTCGTTGGGGATGACGATGACCGTGTCCACGCAGCCTACCAGTTCGGTGAGCGCGTGTTCGGCCTGCAGCATGCGGCGCTTGCCCTCGAAGGCAAAGGGTTTGGTGACCACGGCGACGGTGAGCGCGCCCAGCTCGGAAGCGAGCGAAGCCACCACCGGCGCGGCACCGCTGCCCGTGCCCCCGCCCAGGCCCGCGGTGATGAAAATCATGTCCGAGCCTTCCAGGCCTTCGATGATCTTTTCGGTGTCTTCGAGCGCGGCCTTGCGCCCGATCTCGGGATTGGCGCCGGCGCCCAGGCCCTTGGTGAGCTTCGCGCCCAGTTGCAGCTTCACCGGCGCCTGTGAGAGCTTGAGGGCCTGCAGGTCAGTATTGGCGGCGATGAATTCGACGCCCTCGAGCTTGGCGCGGATCATGCGGTTGACGGCATTCGAGCCGCCGCCCCCCACGCCGATCACCTTGATCTTCGCGCCCTGCTGTTGCTCCTCGCTGAACGAAATCCGAATCCCCGCTTCCTTCGGCGTCATTTCGTATCCCCCCGTTTTGAACTGCTTCGCCAAAGCCACTGCCTCGCCGGCCGCCTAAGCACCGGCGAACATGCTCTTGATCTTGGCCACCAGCGTACCCGGACGCTGCACCGCCTGGCGGCGAGCGCGCGCCCCATAGACCAGCAGCCCCACTGCGGTTGCATATTCGGGCTGGGAAATCTCTTCCGGCAGGCCCGTGAGGCCGCGCGGCGCCACCACGCGCACCGGCATCGCGAACATGCGCTCGGCCAGCTCGAGCAGGCCGCGCAGCCGTGAGCCTCCGCCGGAGAGTGCCAGGCCGGCCGGGATGAGCGTGTCGAGACCCGCGCGCTGCAACTCATCGTGCACCAGCGCCAGCAGCTCCTGCGCACGCGGCTCGACGATTTCGCCCAGCATGCGCGCAAAAACCGTGCGCGGCGGGCGGTCGCCCACGCTGGCGATCTCGATGGCGTGGTCTTCGCCCAGCAGCTCGCGGAAGGCGCAGGCATGCTCGCGCTTGATTTTCTCCGCTTCCGGAATCGGCGTGCGCAGGCCCACGGCCAGATCGTTGGTGAAATGGTCGCCGCCGACCGGGATGGCCGCCGTGTGGCGCACCACGCCGCCGCCATAGACCAGCAGCTCGGTGGTGCCGCCGCCGATGTCCAGCAGGCAGCAACCCAGTTCCCGCTCGTCCAGAGTGAGGCCAGCCTCGGCCGAAGCCAGGGTTTCGAGCACGGTATCGGATACCATCACGCCGGCACGGTTCGCCGCGGTGATCAGGTTCTGCGTGGCCGCCGAGGAGGTCGTGACGATGTGGACGTTGACCTCCAGGCGCTGCCCGACCATGCCCATGGGGTCGCGGATGCTGCCCTGCGCGTCGAGCAAGAACTCCTGCGGCAGCACGTGCAGCACTTCGCGGTCTTCGGGCAACAACACGCTGCGCGCCGCTTCGACGGCGCGCTTCACGTCCTCGCGTTGGACGTCCCGCGGGCGCGGGCCGAGCGTGATGCCGCCGCGGCTGTTCACCCCGCGGATGTGGCTGCCGGCCACGCCCACCAAGGCCGACTCCACCGGCACGCCGGCGACGCTCTCGGCTTCTTCCAGCGCGCGCCGGATGGAGCTGACCGCCGCGTCCAGGTTGACGATCAAGCCCTTGCGCAGGCCCCGGGATTCCGCCGCGCCCAGGGACACGAACTTTACTGAGTCGTCCTCCAACTCGCCGATCAGCGCGCACGTCTTCGTGCTGCCGATGTCCAGCGCCACCAGAAAACGGTCTTTCTTCGTCACCCCGCCGCTCCTTGAAAACTCCACGTTCTCCTTCGCTGGCTACCGGGCCTTTCCCGCGGCCTCGGGGCGCAGTGCCGCCCGGGCCGCCGTCGTCTTGTTCTCCGGATTCACCACCACCTGCCGCGCAAAACGTAGATCCACCGAATCGACCCGGCCGGCCGTGGCGCGCCACTGGCTGATGTTCTCGACCAGCAGGCGGTACTTATTGACAAAGTCGCCGTCGCCGAAATGCACCAGCACCGCTCCGGGGTCGCCCGCGCCGCGCAGCGCGTCGGGAAGACCCGCCAGTGTGGCGCGCAAATCCCTGTCGTCCGAAAGGTCCACTTCGCTGACGTGCTCGGTGGCGCCCGGCCGGACCAGTTCAATCTCCCTCAGGAATTGCACGTAGAGCTTCATGCGCTGCGCGCGCGCGTCGCGAGGCATCGCTTCCGCTATTCCGGTGGCGACCGGAAAGCGAAACTCGCCCTGCTCCGGACGCTCGAGAATCACGCCGTGGGCATCCACCAGGGTGAGATCCTTGCCCAGGCGCAGGAAGGCCACCGGGGTGCGTTCCACCAGCTCGACGCGGATGCGGTTGGGCAGAATGCGCTCGACGCTGGCCTGTTCGATCCAGGGGATTTCTTCAATCGCCTTGCGCCGCTCGGCCAGCGGAACCCGCAGCAGGCTATGGCCGCGGTCGGCAGCAAACTTTTCACGCACGGCGGCGCGATCGGCGTAACGGTTGCCGGTGATCTCGATCTGCTCGGCGCGCGAGAGAATCATGCGCGGGGAGTAGAGCAAGAACTGCGCGATTTCGAACAGCAGGAAACCGGCGACCAGCACCACCGCGCCGCCAGCGAGCACGCGCTTGTAAAGCTGCCAGCTTTGCCGGCTGAATTTGCGGCGGCGAATTTCGAAAGGTTTTTGGCGACGCAGATAGCGCGGCTCTTCTTCGGCGAGAACCTCGGGTTGGTAGGCTTCCGGTTCGGTGGCCATTACCCCTTCCAGACGATCACTTCTTCTTCTAGATCCACGCCGTAGGCGCGGCGCACGCGCTCGCGCACCTCGGCGATCAGGGAAAGCATGTCGGCCGCGCTGGCGTGGCCGGCGTTGATAAAGAAATTGGCGTGGCGGTCGCTCACCCGCGCGTCGCCCACGTGGTGGCCCTTCAAGCCGAGCTGGTCAATCATCCGGCCGGCCGAACCCCCGGGGGGATTCTTGAAAATACATCCCGCACTTTTCTGATTGAGTGGCTGGCTGGCCCGGCGTTTTTCGTTGCAGATGCGAATCCCTTCGAGGATTTCGCGGAACGGCTTGGAGGGCAGCTCCAATTGCACTGTGAGCATAATATCATCGGGCGCGAAAGAAGTGTGACGGTATTCGAAGTTTATCTGTGAGCCCCGGAGGGTCTCGATCCGCCGGGTCGCCGCCCGGTGGACCTCGACCTCGCGCACTAACGGGCCGATCTGGGTGCCGTAGGCTCCCGCGTTCATGCGCAGCGCCCCGCCGACCGTCCCCGGCACGCCGATCAGGCCTTCCATTCCGCCCAAGTTGTTCTTCGCACAGTAGGTGACCATGCGGCCCAGGTCCGCCGCCGCATCCACGAGCGCGAAATTGCCCTCCAGCCGGACGTCCGGCTGCGGCCGCACTAGTTGCAGCACCACCCAAGGCAGCTCGCCGTCGGGGATGAGCACGTTTGTGCCGCCGCCCAGGAAACGATGCGGGATGCCGGCCGCGCCGAGCAGGTCGATCAGCTCCGGCAGGTGCGCGTGCCGAACGATGCGGAGCAGGTCGGTCGTGCCGCCGATGCCGAGCGAGGTGTGTTCGGTCATGGAAACGCCCGGGCGCAGCTCAACACCCAGGTCGGGCAGCGCGGCCACGATCTTGGGGTCGCTAATTCGCATGATGCATGGACACCTTGGCTCCGAGCAGAATGGCCAGCTCGCCGAGCGCCCGGCCGACGTTGCCGGCGCCGATGGTCATCACGGCGTCACCGGGTCGCGCCTCCTGCAGCAGCTCTTCGATGGCCTCCTGCATCGAGCTGTGGAAGGCCACGTTCCTGTGCCCCGCGGAGCGGATGGCCTCGGCCAGCGCCTCGCCGGTAATGCCGGGGATGGGTGACTCGCTCGCCGCATAGACGTCGGTCAGCACCAGAACATCGGCCTGGTTGAACGCGCGGCAGAAGTCGTCCCACAGGTGCTGGGTGCGGGTATAGCGGTGCGGCTGGAAGAGCACCAACAGGCGTTCAAACGAGCAGCCGCGCGCGGCCTCGAGCGTGGCGCGAATTTCCACGGGGTGATGGCCGTAGTCGTCGATCAGCGTGATGCCGTTGATGACGGCTTTGACGTCGAACCGGCGACCCACGCCGGTGAATTTCCCGAGGCCCTCGCGGATCAGGTCCGCCGGAATGTTGAGGTAGAGCGCCACGGCGGCAGCCGCGGCAGCGTTGCGGACGTTATGAATGCCCGGCGGCGCCGGCAGGTAGAATTTGCCGAGGTCATCCCCGCGGAAGGCCAGGGGAAACTCGCTCTCCAGCCCGCGCAACTGAATCTCGCTGAGGACCAAGTCCGCCTGGTTCGAGGTGCCGTAGGTGATCACCGGGCGCTTCACATGCGGGAGGATGGCCTGCACGTTGGGCTCGTCCAGGCACAAGATGACCACGCCATAAAATGGCACGCGGTTCACGAAATGGGTGAAGACTTCCTGAATCTCCCCGAGCGAGTGGTACTGGTCCAGGTGCTCGCGGTCGATTGTGGTCACCACGGCGACCACCGGCGAGAGCAGCAGGAACGTGCGGTCGCTTTCGTCCGCTTCCACCACCATGTATTCGCCGCGCCCCAGCCGCGCAGTCGTGCCGAAGTGCTTCAGGCTGCCGCCGACAACGAATGTGGGATCGAGATTGGCTGCCGCCAGCACGGAGGCGACCAGGGAGGTCGTGGTGGTCTTGCCGTGCGCGCCGGCCACGGCGATGCCGTACTTCAGACGCATCAGCTCGGCCAGCATCTCCGCGCGCGGGATGACCGGGATCTTCAGGCGGTGCGCTTCGGTGACTTCGTGGTTGTCGCGGCGGATGGCCGAGGAAACCACGACCACGTGCGCGCCATGCACCTGCTCGGCGCTGTGGCCTTCGTAGATCCTGGCGCCCAGATTGCGCAGCCGATCGGTGATCGGCGAGGCCTTCAGGTCCGAGCCGGAGACAGCGTAGCCCAGCGTCAGCAGCACCTCCGCGATGCCGCTCATCCCGATGCCGCCGATGCCCACCAGGTGGATGCGCTGGAAATTGTGAAACGTGACCATCATCGCCGTGCCACCTGTTCGATCAAGTCCACGATCTCCTGCGTCGCGCGCGGCCGTGCAAACCGGCGCGCCCGGGCTTCCATGTCCTTCCTGCGCTCGGGCTGGTCCAGCAGTGAGAAAATCTCGTGCGCCAGTCGCGCAGCGGTGAGCTTGCTCTCCGGGATCACCCGCGCGGCGTCGGCGCGTTCGAGCACCTGCGCATTGCGCAACTGGTGGCTATCAGTGGCGGCACCGAAGGGGATGAAGACGGCCGCGCGCCCGGCCGCCGCGACCTCGGCCACGGTAATCGCTCCCGAACGGCAGACGATCAGGTCGGCCCAGGCAAAACGCTCGGGCATGTTGCCCAGGAAGGGGAGGACTTCGGCGTTGATCTCGCGCCGCGCATAGGCCACGCGCACGGCATTATAGTCTCGTTCGCCGGTCTGATGGACCATGCGGCCGCGCCGGGGCCGCGAAGAACTCCGGCCGCACCGGGCAGCCGGTCACGACCGCTTTCCGGCCCCAGCGCTCGCCAGCCGACTCGTAAGCAGTGGCCACGCGGGTCACCAGGTCGGCCAGCACGCGATTGGTGAAGCCGGGCTCGGCATTGGATTCAAAAATCACCGTGGGCAGCGAGGCCCAGACCGCCACCAGCATCATCGGGCCGGTGACATAGCCTCCGGTGCTGAAGCCCGCGGCGAAGCGATGCCGACGCAGGATGGCGGCCGAATCCCACAGCGCCGGCAGCAGCATCACGACATTGCGCAGCAGTCGCATCCCGCCGATGCCCTTGAGACCTGCGGCGCGCACCGTTTCCAGCGGCAGCCCCGCCTGGGGCACCAGCTTGGCTTCCAGCCCGCGATCAGTTCCCACGAACACGACCTCCCTCTCCCCGTTCCGGCTGAGCCATTCCCGCGCGACCGCCAGCGCGGGAAAAACATGGCCGCCGGTGCCGCCGCCCGCAATCAGCAGTTTCACGTCCCTTGCCTCCGCTCGGGACACGCCCTTCAATCCGCCTGCTGGCTGATGTTGAGGAGCACGCCAGTGGCCAGAAGCATCACCAGCAGGCTCGAACCGCCGTAGCTGATGAACGGCAGCGGGATCCCCTTGGTCGGCATCATGCCCAGCACCACGCCCAGGTTGATCAACGCCTGACTCACCACCATCACGGTGATGCCCAGCGCCGCCAGACGCCCGAAATCATCCGGGGCGGCCAGCGCCGCGCGGAGCCCGCGCCAGCCGTAGATCGCGAACAGCGCCAGCACCAGCACGCCGCCGATAAAGCCCAGCTCCTCGCACAGCACGGCATAGATAAAGTCGGTGTGCGCCTCGGGAAGATAAAAAAGCTTCTGGCGGCTTTCCATCAGGCCCACACCCACCAGCCCGCCCGAACCCACGGCAATCAGCGATTGCAGCAACTGGAAACCGTGCCCTTGCGGGTCCGCCTCGGGGTTCAGGAAGGCGATCACGCGCTCGTAGCGATAGGAGACGCGCACGATCAGCAGGTAAACCAGCGGCAGCGCGGCAACGCCCGCGCCCAGGATGTAGCGGCCATCCAGGCCGGCCACAAACATCATGGCCAGCGCAATCAGAAAGATTTCGATGGCCGTACCCAGGTCGGGCTGCAACACCACCAGGCCCACCAGGAGCAGGACCGGGCCCAGCGCGGGACCGAGGGTGTGGCGCAGGTCGTTGATCCCCGCTGCGGCCCGGACGCCCCGCAGGCGGCGTCGCATCTCGAGAAACCACGCTAGGTAGAGAATCACCGCCAGCTTAGCGAATTCAGAGGGTTGCAGGCTGGCCGGGCCCAGGCGGATCCAACGGTGCGTGGCGTGCGATTTGTCCAGCAGGAACACGGCCACCAACAGCACCAGCGCCGCGAACAGCCCGCTGAAAATCACGGCCGGCTGGCGCAGCTTACGGTAATCGAGGTTCATGATCCAGAACATGCCGACCAGTCCCAACGCTAGCCAGAGGAGTTGCCGCAGGAGAAAAAAGTACGCGTTGCCGTGCTGCTCGCGCGCGATGACTGCGGAGGCGCTGAACACCATCACCGCGCCGATCAGGCAGAGCGCCAGGGTGGAGAGAAACAACCAGCGGTCGGTTTGCAGGCTGCGCGGCATGACTAACCCGCTCTCCCGGGAACTCCGGCCGCTTGCTGCTCGAGCTGCCGAACCAGTTGCTTGAAGACGCGCCCGCGATGCTCGAAATTCTCAAACTGGTCGAAGCTGGCGCAGGCCGGCGCTAGCAGCACAATGTCGCCGGGGCGGGCACGCTCAAAGGCCAGCGTCACCGCGCGGTCCATCGTGCCCGCCATCTCGGTCGGGACGGCGCCGCCCAGTTGCGCGGCGATCTTCCCGGCTGCGGCACCAATCAGCAACGCCAGGGAGCCGTGCTGCCGCAGCGGCTGCGTGAGCAGCGAGAAATCACCGCCCTTGTCCTTGCCTCCCAGGATGACCACCAATCGGCCGGGAAAGGCGTCGAGGGCTTTGAGCGTGGCATCCACGTTGGTGGCTTTCGAGTCGTTGTAAAAGCTGATGCCGCCCACTTCGGCGACAAATTCCAGCCGATGCTCCACTCCGGCAAAACTGCGCACGCCGGCAGCAATGGCCGCGGGCGTGGCGCCGGCCAGCAGCGCCGCGGCCGAGGCTGCCAGGACGTTTTCCACGTTGTGCTCGCCGCGCAGGCCGATGTCCTCGCGGCGCAGCAGAACCGTCTCCGAACCGTCGCGGCGGAAGACAATCTGGTCGCCGCGCAGGAAGCCGCCGTTGGCGACGCGCTTCAGCCGGCTGAACCAGTAGAGTTGCGGCCGCGAAGGGGCGTACTGGGCCACCGCCATGTCGTCGGCGTTCAGGATCGCCGCGTCCTGTTCGGTCTGGTACTCGAACAATCGCGCCTTGGCGTGGCCGTAGTCATCGAGCGAGGCGTGGCGGTCGAGGTGATCGGGCGTCAGGTTGAGTAAGAGCGCGATGTGCGGGCTGAAGGAATCGATGGCTTGCAACTGGAAGCTGCTGATCTCGGCGACGGTGACGGTCGAATCGCTGGTGGCTTCGACGCGGGAGATCAGCGGGGTGCCGATATTGCCGGCCACCAGCGTGGGAATTCCCGCGGTCTCCAGGATGTGGCCGATGAGCGCGGTCGTCGTGGTTTTGCCGTTCGACCCGGTGATGGCCACCAGGCGACCGCGCAGGAATCGCCAGGCCAGTTCGATTTCGCTCCAGATGGGGATGTGCTCGGCGCGAGCCGCGGCGAGTTGCGGCATCTCCTGCGGCACGCCCGGGCTGGTCACAATCAGGTCCTGGGCGAGAAAGGTGGCTTCGCGATGGCCGCCCAATTCGAGCGTGCAGCCCGCGGCGCGGAGTTTCGCGGCCGCTTCGGCGACTTCCGCTTCGGCGCGCTCCTCGCTGGCCGTGACGCGCGCGGCGCGCGCGGCGCAGAACAGGGCCGTGGCAATGCCCGTGCGCGCCAGACCCACCACCAGCACCCGCTTGTCTTCCAGTTCCATCCCCGTTCTCACGTTGCTTACCTCAGCTTCAATGTAGTGAGCGCGAACAGCGCAAAGACCAGCGCCGCAATCCAGAACCGCACAATAATCTTCGATTCGCTCCAGCCCGCCAGCTCGAAGTGGTGATGCAGCGGCGCCATGCGGAAAATGCGCTTGCCGGTCAACCGGTAGGACGCCACCTGCAGGATCACCGAGAGCGCCTCGATGACAAACACGCCGCCGACGAAAAAGAGCAGGACCTCCTGCTTGATGATGACCGCGATCACGCCGATCGTGCCGCCCAGCGAGAGCGAGCCCACATCGCCCATGAAGACTTCAGCGGGATGCGCGTTGTACCAGAGGAAACCCAAGGCGGCTCCGACCAGCGCGCCGCAGAGAATGGTCAGCTCGCCCACGCGCGGGATGTACTGGATGTCCAGATAGGCGGCGAAGCGCGCGTGGCTGGTGATGTAAGTCACTACCGTGAGCGCCCCCGCCGCCACCACCACGCAGCCAATGGCTAGACCGTCCAGGCCGTCGGTCAGATTGACCGCATTCGAGCTGCCCACCATCACCAGCGTCACAAAGACCAGAAACGGCAGAAAGGCGATCGGCCAGAGATAGGGCTGCGAGAGCAGCGAGTGGATCACCAGGTCAGGGCGAAACCTCTTGAAGAAAGGGATGATCAACTGCGTGGAATAGACGCCGTAGATGGTCATCAACAGCAGCGCCACGCCCACGCCGAAGCTGACCAGAATCTGCAGGAAGAGTTTGCTGCGCCCGGTGAGTCCGCGGTTCTGCTTGCGCGCTAGCTTGCTGTAATCGTCGGCGAAGCCGATGGCGGCAAAACCGAGCATGGCGATCAGGGCCAGCCAGACGTAGGCGCTGGTCAAGTCGGCCCACAGCAGCGTGGGCACAGCGGTGGCGATCACGATGAGCACGCCGCCCATGGTCGGCGTCCCGGCCTTAGCCTGGTGCCGCTCGGGGCCTTCCTCGCGAATGAACTGACCGATTTGCATTTCGCGCAGCCTGCGCACCACCCAGGGCCCCAGCACCAGCGAGAGAAACAACGCGGTCAGGCTGGCGTAGGCCGTGCGGACAGTGATGTAGCGAAAGACGTTCAGCAGCTTGAGATACTTCTGGAGCACTTCGTAGAGCAGGTAGTACAGCATTTCAGCCCCGCTCCTTGGCTGCGCCCGAAGCCGCACCCACTCCCCCGCCGGTCACGACGTAACGGTTTTTGAGTGCTTCGACAACACGTTCCATCTTCACCCCGCGCGAACCTTTCACCAGTAACAGGTCGCCAGGAGCCACAAGACCCATCAGAAACTCGGCAGCCTCGGCCGCGTCCGGGAAAAACTTTGCGCGCTCGCGAGGATGGCCCGCTTCGATGGCACCTTCCACCAGGCGGGCGGCGTCGCCCTGCACGCCGATAATCCAGTCTATGCATCCGACCGTGGCCGCGCGCTGGCCCGCGGCGCGGTGCAGTTCTGGCGAGGTTTTCCCCAGCTCCAACATCTCCCCGGCAACGAGGATGCGGCGCCGATAGTCCGGCGTGGCCGCCAGCAGATCCAGCATGGCACCGAGGGCCACGGGATTCGAGTTGTAGCAGTCGTTGATCACCACAAAGCCACTCTCAAATCGCAGCACTTCGCCGCGCATCGCTGCCGGAGCGAGCTGCGGAAACACCCGCAGCGCCTCGGCCGCGCCCACGCCCCAGACGCTGGCCGCGGCCAGCGCGCCGAGCGCGTTCGAGACATTGTGGCGGCCCACCAGCGGCAGCTCCAGCCGCACGCGCCCGTTGGGCGCCACGACGTCGAATGCCGAGCCCTGCGCGCCGCGGTCTTCGATGGCGTCGGCGCGGAACTCCGCGCCGGAGTTCAGGCCGTAGGTCACCACGCGCCCGCGAGCGAGCCGGGCAAATTCCGCGACGCGCTCGTCGTCGGCATTCAGCACGGCGACCATCTGCTGGCCTCGTAAACCCTCGATCAGTTCGCGCTTGGCGAGCGCAATCTCCTCCACCGAGGAGAAAAACTCCAGATGCACCGGGGCCACGGCGGTGACCACGCCGACATCCGGCTCGGCAATCTCCGCCAGCCGGGCGATCTCGCCGCGGTGCGACATCCCCAGCTCGACCACCGCGGCCTCGTCGGCGTCATCGAGCCGCAGCAGCGTAAGCGGCAGGCCGTATTCGTTGTTGAGGTTGCCCTCGGATTTCAGAACGCGGAACCGCGCGGCCAGCAGCGCCGCCAGAACTTCTTTTGTCGTGGTCTTGCCGACTGAGCCGGTGACCCCGGCCAGCCGACGTCCCCAGGCCCGCCGGACCGCCCGCGCCAGTTGCTGAAGCGCCGCCAGGGTGTCGTCCACAGGTAGGAGCTTGGCCCGGACCGCTTCGGGATACTCGCCCAGCCGGTCGCGCTGGACGACCGCGGCCAAGGCGCCGCCAGCCAGAGCCGCAGCCACAAAAGTGTGTCCATCGTGACGCGGTCCGTGTATGGCCACGAAAAGCTCTCCACGGACCAGCGTGCGAGAATCAATCGTGACACCGGCCAGCCGGGCCACGGGGTCGAGCCCCGCGGGAGGCGCAACACCCAAAGCGCGAGCCACCTCTCGAACCGTCCACCGCATAGCGTCCTTAACGGGCTGGGCCTCACCGGTCTGGAGCTACCCCCGACACAGCGTCCCCAAACAATCCCGAAGCGGCCGCCGCGAAGACCCGCCGCTAGCCACCGTATCCGCGCAGGCGCAGGGAGCGGCGCGCCACCTCGCGGTCGTCAAACTCAATGGTGCGGTTGCGCAGCACCTGATAGGTCTCGTGCCCCTTGCCGGCCAGCAGCACGATGTCGCCGGGCCGCGCCTGGTCCAGGGCGCGCTCGACGGCCACGGCGCGATCGGGTTCGACGACGTACTTCGCCTCCGCCTTCTGCAAGCCCACGACCGCGTCGTTGATAATCCGCAGCGGATCTTCGCTGCGCGGGTTGTCGCTAGTGAGCACCACGAGGTCGCTCATGCGGCCGGCCACTTCGCCCATCAGGGGGCGCTTGGCGCGGTCGCGGTCGCCGCCGCAGCCAAACAGGGTGAGGATGCGCCCAGCAGGATTCAACTCCCGCGCGGTGGCGATCAGGTTGCGCAGCGCGTCGTCGGTGTGCGCGTAATCCACGACCAGCAAGTAGGGCTGGCCCTGCTCGATCCGCTCAAATCGGCCCGGCACGCTTTCCAGGTTGCGAATGCCGGCCTCGATGGCCTCCCTGGCGATCCCAAGCCCGATGGCGGCGCCAATCGCCGCCAGGATGTTGTACACGTTGATGCGGCCCACCAGACGCGAGCGCACCTCGAGTTTTCCCGAGGGCGTGTGCGCGGTGAACTCCAGCCCCGAAAACGAAAGTGAGAATTTCTTTGTGGTGACCTCGGCGCCGTCTTCGAGACCGTAGGCCAGGGTGCGCGCGGCAAGGCCTGCCACGCGCCTGCCGTACGAGTCGTCGGTATTCACCACGCCCACTGCGGGCACGCCGCGGCCGGTGCCCTCGAACAGGCGGCGCTTGGCGGCGAAATAGTCTTCAAACGTCTTGTGGAAGTCCAGGTGATCGCGGGTCAGGTTGGTGAACACCGCGACAGCAAACGGACAGCCCCAGACGCGGTCCATCGCCAGGGCATGTGAGCTTGCTTCCAGCACCGCGTAGGTGCCGCCGGCGTCGCGCACTTCGGCCAGGAAACTCTGCAGGTCGAGCGACTCGGGAGTTGTGTTCGTGGCCACGCGGCTCGAGCGCGGCGTGCGATGCGCAATCGTCCCGAACAGCCCTGCGGCATGCCCGGCGGCGCGAACCACCGAGTCAATCAAGTAGGTGATCGTGGTCTTTCCGTTGGTGCCGGTCACACCCACCAGCTTAAGCGCCTCGGCGGGCCGGCCGAAAAAGTTCGCCGCGGCGCCGGCCAGGGCCTTGCGCGCGTCGGGGACCTCGATCCACTCCACCGACGGAGGCACTTCACGCGGCGTCACCGTTTCGCTCGCGTAGAGCGCCGCCCACTGTGGAGCCCACGGCCGCGGGAGTTCGCTCACCACGGCGCGCGCACCGCGCTCGATGGCATCGAAAACAAACCGGTTGCCATCGGTCTTCGCACCGCGGATGGCCACGAAAAGCGCGCTGGGTGTAACCCGAAGGCTGTTATAGGCCAGCGAAGTGATCTCGGCGTCCGCGTTGCCGATGGGTTTCCTGAGATCGGCCCCGGTCAGTAGGTCCCTGAGTTTCATTCCCCCACTGACCAGTATAGAACTCGGGAGGTTGGTCGCCAAACCAGGCTCCTGTTTCACCTTGGCACGCACGATCAATGTCCTCGCCCTGAAGTGGTTGCGGAGGTTGCCGAGCGCGCAAAGCGGACGGTGACGCGGCCGCCCCGCCGAACCGACGCGCCGGCTTCCGGAATCTGTTCCACAGCAATGCCGGTGCCAACCAGCACGGGATTCAGTCCCAGCCGCAGGCACTCCTCGGTAGCCCCGCGAACCGTGTTGCCTTTGAGCTCGGGGACGGCGATGCCCTCGCCCTGGGCCAGCGCCACGGTCGCTCCGGCCGTGGAGTC
>JACQDH010000063.1 GCA_016201215.1 Acidobacteriota bacterium
ATCACCAAGGACGGCCAGGTGAAGGAGATCAGGCCCGGCACGGAGGCAGAAATTGTACTCGACCGCACGGTTTTCTACGCCGAGGCCGGCGGGCAAGTGGCGGATGTCGGAGCGTTCTACGACAACGCGCAAACCGTGCAGGTCGCCGAAGTGCGCGGGGCGTACTACCCGGTGGCCGGACTGATCGCCCATCGCGTGGTGGCCAAGGAAACCCTGCGCGTGGGCGACCGCGTCGCCGCGGTGGCCGACGGCGCCCGCCGCGAGCACATCAAGCGCAACCACACCGCTACACACCTGATGCATGCCGCGCTGCGCAACATCCTGGGCGCGCACGTCAAGCAGGCGGGCTCGCTCGTCGCGCCCAATTACCTGCGCTTCGACTTTTCGCATTTCACCTCCGTCGATGAGGACGAGTTGCGCGAGATTGAGCAGCAGGTGAACGAGGAGATCTTGCGCAACGGCGAGGTCCAGACCGACGTCACCGGCCTCGACGACGCTCTGGCCAGCGGCGCGCTGGCCTTCTTCGGCGACAAGTATCCGGAGCTGAACGTTCGCGTGGTAACCATTCCCGATCCCGCCGCGCCCCGCGGCTTCTACAGCAAGGAGCTCTGCGGCGGCACTCACGTCCGGCGCACCGGCGACATCGGCGTATTCAAGATTGTTGCCGAGCAATCGGTGGCCGCCGGGGTGCGCCGCATCGAGGCCATCAGTGGCGCCCGCGCGCTGGCCGACTACCAGAGGTCGCTCGGCATCCTGCGGCAGCTTGCTGCGGCGCTCAACGTCAGCGAGGACGAGTTGCCCGCAGCCATCGAGCGCCTGACGCAAGCCGGCAAACAAATGGAGAAGCAGCTCGACGCACTCAAGCGCAAGGGCGCGCTCTCCAAAGTGGACGAGCTCATGGGCCAAGTCCGCACGGTCAAGGACGTGCGCGTGCTGTCCGCGCAAGTGGAGGACATGGACCGCGAAGCCATGCGCCAGTTGGTGGACACTTTGCGGCAGAAGCTAGGCTCCGGGGTGGTGGTCCTGGGCACAGCCGAGAACGGCAAAGTCGCCCTCATCAGCGGGGTCACCCGGGACCTCACCAGCCGCCTCCACGCCGGTAAGATTGTCCAGGCGGTAGCCCGCGAGGTGGGTGGTACCGGGGGCGGGCGGCCTGATTTGGCCGAGGCTGGCGGAAAAGACACATCTGCCCTAAAAATGGCCATCGAGGGCGTATACAAACTCGTCGAGGCCATGCTATAGTCCCGCCCAGCGTCAGAAACGTGTCCGGGAGGGGACACTCATCCTCCCGACAGGGTTTTGTCGTGTTCTTCAGACCTGAAGTGGGATCTTTTTGCCTTCCCCCCGCAGAGGCCCAGAGGATGGGAATGTCGCGAGCGCACGTCTCGGCAGGCATCTTGCTGGTAATGTTGGCTTTGTGCGCCATACCGGCTCGCGGGCAACTGGCCATCTCCGTTGATGAGCATGGCAAGCGAGTCTTCATCAATCCAGATGAGCCTGCCCCGAGGCGGACCTTATCGCTGGCAGGAAGTGCCGTGCCGGGCACGCCTCGCCTCTCCGCATCCCAACCGGGTGGTTTTCTAGGTCTTGGGACCACCCAACCAATCCCCAAGGCCCCAAATCCGAGACTCGAGCGTCTGGTTCACGAAACGGCCCAGAGGCATCGTGTGGACCCAGCCCTGGTGAAAGCCGTGATCCAGGCCGAGTCAGGGTGGAACCCAACCGCGATTTCTCCCAGGGGAGCACTGGGGCTCATGCAGTTGGTTCCGGGGACGGCACAACGCTACGGCGTAGTGGACGCGTTCAACCCGCAGCAGAATGTGGACGGCGGGATCCGCTACTTGCGCACACTGCTGGAACGGTACAACGGCGACCTCAACCTCTCGCTCGCGGCGTATAATGCCGGGGAGCACGCTGTGGACCGCGCCCGGGGCGTGCCCAATTACCGGGAGACGCGCTACTACGTGCAGAAGGTGACCGATTCCTACTTCCGAGCCGGCTCCGGCCGCCAGGGGGACTGGTGGGACTCTTCGCGTCCCATCTACCGGGTGACCGACGAGAAGGGCCGGGTGGTCTTTACGAACGAATGAGGCATACCCTGCGGCCGCGCGCCGCGCAAACCCGGCCGTTCCTGCGCTTCTTTCTGGCGACAGCTGTATCCCTGTGCCTGACTCCTGCGACTCACGCGCAATCGGCCGCATCCAAACGCGCCGCCGCTCATGCGCAATTTGAACGCGCTGAAAAACAGCGCACTGCGCTCCAGGGCCAGCCAAAAAGTGAGCGCACCACCGACGCCTACCTGAAGGTCATCGCTGCGTACCGCCGCGTCTATCTAATCTCGCCCCACGCCGCTGACGTGTCCGCCGCATACGTGGCTGTCGCCGAGCTATACCAAGATATGGGCCGGCAGTTCGATCCCAAGTATTATCAGTCGGCGATCGATGCCTATCAGTTCCTGCTGCACGAGTACCCCAACAGCCGATATCGCGACGACGCGCTGATGACCATTGGCGTCATCTACAAGGACGACCTGCAGCAGCTCGATCTCGCCGAGAAGTCTTTTCAGGAATTCCTGAAGTACCATCCGCGCTCCCCCAAGGCACCCGAGGCTCAGCAGGCGCTGGCCGAGATCTCCAAAGCCCGTCAAGCCAGCCACAAGCCGGGCACGGCGCGCAAGCTGGCCAAGGAACAGGAAAAAGAGCGCAAGCTGCCCCAGGTAACGCAAATCCGCACCTGGAATGGGGAGAACTATACGCGGGTGGTGATCGACCTCGAAGACGAGGTGCGATACCAAAGCGCGCGCATCGCCGATCCCGATCGCATCTACTTCGACCTGCACGATGCCAAGCTCAGTTCCACGCTGGCTGGCAAGACGCTGGAGATCCAGAGCGGCTACCTCAAGACCATCCGCGTGGCGCAGAATCAGGCTGGCGTCGTGCGCGTGGTCCTGGAAGTGGACAAGGTGAAGGAGTACACCACCTTTCTCCTCTCCGACCCTTACCGGCTGGTCGTGGACATTTACGGACCCTCGCCGCTGACGGCAAAGGCGGAAGCCCCTGCAGCGCCCCAGTTTGAGAAACCCGCACCTCCTCCGTACAAGCCTGAGAAGGCCGCGAGCGCACGCGACGACAAGCCCTCGGCGCCGCCGGGCACTTCGCAACCTGCGGCCAATGTGCCTGCTCGTACTGAAGCAGCTAAGCCGCAGACGGCTTCTGCAGCAAAGAAGGACCGCGGCAAGCCTGGCCCGTCAGCGCGTGAAGCGGCGGCCGCCTTGAAGCCGCCTACGGTGCCACAGCCGACCCGCGACGGCCAGCCGTCACTGACCCGGGCGCTGGGTCTGAAGATCGGCCGGATCGTCATTGACCCCGGCCACGGCGGCCACGACACCGGAACGATCGGGCCGACCGGCCTGATGGAGAAGGACCTGTGCCTGGACATCGCCCTGCGCCTGGGCAAGATCATCCAGCAGCGGTTGCGCGGTGCGGAGATCGTTTACACGCGCGCGGATGACAGCTTTGTGCCGCTGGAGAACCGCACGGCCGTCGCCAACCAGGTCAAGGCCGACCTGTTCCTCTCCATCCACGCCAATTCGAGCCGCGACCACAAGACGCGCGGCGTCGAGACCTACTACTTGAATTTCGCCGCCTCGCCCGATGCCATGGAAGTGGCCTCGCGCGAGAACGCGCTCTCGCAGGGCAACATCCATGAGTTGCAGGAGCTCGTCAAGAAAATCGCCCGCAACGAGAAGATCGAAGAGTCACGCGAACTGGCCACCGATATCCAGGACTCCCTCACCAAGCGCCTGCAGCGCACCAACCGCACGCTGAAGAATCGCGGCGTGCGGAAGGCTCCCTTTGTCGTCCTGATCGGCGCCAATATGCCCTCGGTGCTCTCAGAGGTGTCCTTCCTCAGCAACCCCACCGACGAGCAGCTCCTCAAGAAGCCCGAGAACCGGCAGCGCGTTGCCGAAGGCCTCTACCACGGAGTGGAAAGCTACCTGCAGAACATCAACAGCCTGAGTTTGAATCAGCCTCGCGTTCCCCTCGGCGCGCGCGCGACCGGGGTGGCGCAGCGCGGGAACCCGCGGTAAGATTAAAGCGTCTAAGGAATAGGCAGGGATGCGCAGAGTCTTTCTATTCACGTTGCTCGCGCTTGCCGCGTGGCCTACGGCTGCGGCCGCGCAGGAGCTTCTTCCAGGGTTCTTTTCCACCTGGAATGCGCCCGCAGCGGCCAGCCGGGCTCGTCCGGAAGCGCTGGAGCAGTGGGCCGGGGGCGATGCTGCCGTGGTGCGCGAATACGGTGCCCTGGCAGCCGAGCGGAGGGCCTATGCGCGTGGCACCGAGTCGGTGACCATCACCCTCTACCAGATGCGCGACTCCAGCGGGGCCTACGGCGCCTACACGTATCTCCGCACCGCGCCGATGGCGTCCGGCGAGGCGAGTCCGTATTCGTCGTTCTCCCGCGAGCGCGCCTTGCTGGTTGTAGGCAACCTGCTGCTGGATGTCACCGGAAACGACCTGCCCCGCCAGGCCGGAGACTTGAAGACGCTGGCGGCCACTCTGGCGGCGAAGGCTGACAAGACCCCTTACCCCACAATTGGCCGACACTTGCCGGCGCACGGGCTGGTCAGCAATTCCGAGCGTTACTTGCTCGGGCCGCTGGCTTTGCAGCGCCTTCTGCCGCTCGGGAATGGAGACTGGATTGGATTCTCTGATGGTGCCGAGGCCACCCTCGCGCGCTATCGCATCAACGGGAAGGAGGTCACCCTGCTGCTCGCCGCCTATCCGACGCCTCAGGCCGCGGCGCGGAAGCTGGAGGAATTGGGGCGCTGGTTCCCTCTCAACCCCGAACAGGACGTGCTCGCTGGCTCACCCGCTCCGATCTTTGCCCGGCGCCAGGGCTCACTGCTGAAGCTGGTGGCCCACAGTATGTCCACGCGTGCGGCCAACGCCCTGCTCGATCAGATTCACTACGAGACGCAGGTCACCTGGAATGAGCCCAGGCACAAGCTCACAGACCCGAGCATCGCCCAGATTCTCGTCGGTACGATTATGGGCACAGGCATCATCCTGCTATTTGCCTTGGTGGCAGGCATCGGCTTTGGCGGCATACGCATTCTGGTGAAGTATTTCTTTCCGGGGAAGGTTTTCGACCGGGCCTCCCACGTCGAAATCCTGCAGTTGGGTCTCTCCAGCAAGCCTATAGAGGCAAAGGACTTCTACTGAACCCCGGACGATTTCATTGGACTTTTGCTCGTAGCCAACGCCGGCTGGACTCTGCGCATCTGCTAACTACTTGACAATAAAGGATTTGTGGTTGTGGATTTCCAGTCGTTTCTCTCTTGACTTCACTCTTTTCCCTCTTCTAGACTTCCCCCGAGGAAAAAGAGTTCTGGGGCCTTCCGCGCATAGGCCTGGAACGATTCTCCCCTCTGGAAAGCCCACCCCACCGGGTGGGCTTTCTATTTTCTGGACGATGGGCGCAAATCCCGTCCCGTCGAACTCCGTGCTCCCCGACGCTGCGTGAACGCTGGAATCTGCGGAGTAGCAAGATGCTGGAGCCGAGGGCCGGGATTGAACCGGCGACCTGACGATTACGAATCGTCTGCTCTACCAGCTGAGCTACCTCGGCTCGACGTAGACCCACTCTAGCATCGCGCCGAAAAAACTGTCAAACAGCCTTGCCGCACTTCGTTCGCTGGTCGCACCGGCGGGAGCGGAAGCTCGGTAAGTCACCGTGGCGGGCTGAAGCTCGCCGCTACGCATGCCCCGCAATTACGGACGAAGCGCGCCGGGCTCAGCGCGAGAGCGGGTACATCAGCCAGCCAATGGCCACGGCGACCAGCAGGAACGCCAGGAAGGTCCACAGGGCGTAGCGCGCGCGCTCGCTGAGCTTGCGCTTGGTCAGGAAGGCAAAAGCCACCGAGATCACGACTGCAAACAGCAGCATGGTCTGGAAGTGGTTCAAGTTCATGGAATTCCCGAACCGCTAGGTTTTCCTTCCCCGCGCGATTTCGTGGGCGTCGAGCACACAAAGCAGGTTGAGCACGCCGGCGGTGGCAAACAACCGCGTCCCGTAGTCCCCGGCGGCGCGGGAGACATCCGGGCCACCATTCTCGATGATCCGCGACACTAAGTAAAACACGCCCGTGCCGAGATCGGCCAGAAAACCCAGCATGTCAAAGGCGTCACCGCCCAAGGCCGAGAAAATGTTCCCGCGCAGCGCAAGCCCGGTGACCGCCAAGGTTCCCACCGCCAGGAAATAGACCAGCGCGCGGGTCCATTTGCGCAGCAGCAGGTGCCCCAGGCCCGGCACAAGCCACCCGGCCACGGCCACCACGGTGGCCAGCGCCGCGCTGCCGCCTTCGGTTTTGTGTTGCTCTTCAGCCACAGGGCCTCGCTTGGTTACCTCAAGCCAGCAGCGCGAGGATTTCGCTCTGCACCGCTCCGGTGACGCGCGCCTCGTGCTCGTCCACGTACACGTTGACCTCGCTGCGAATGCCGAACTCCGGAAGGTAGATCCCCGGCTCGACGGAAAAGCAAGTGTGCGGAATGACGCGGCGGACGTCGTGCGTCTCCAACCCGTCCATGTTCGTGCCGGTGCCGTGCACATCCTGGCCGATATTGTGGCCGGTGCGGTGAACAAAGTATTTGCCGTAGCCCGCCTTGCGAATCACCTCGCGCGCAGCGCCATCCACCTGCCAGCCCTGGATCGAGCGACCGCTCTTCACCGCGTCCTGGACAAAGTTGACCGCAGCATCGCGCGCTGCCTTGACGACCCCGAAGATCTCGGCGTGCTTCTCCGGCACCCGAGCACCCAGGAAGCCCACCCAGGTGATGTCGTAATAGACGCTGCTCGGCGAGGTCTTCTTGCCCCAGATGTCGAGCAGGAGCAAGCCGCCCTCGCGGATGGGCGAAGACCCGGCGGGTTTGGGCTCGTAGTGCGGGTCGCCGCTGTGCGGGCCCACGCCGACAATCGGGGCATCGTCCATGGTGAGCGAGTTGGCGCGGAACTGTCCGAGAATCCACTGCTGCAATTCGTACTCGGTGAGCGGGACTCGGTTGCGCACCTGCCGGGCCGCATGGGCAAACGTTTCCTGCGTGACGCGGTCGATGATGCGCCCGGCCTCGAGGTGCGACGCGAGCTGCTCCGCTGTCCAGCAGGCCTCGAACTTCTGCACCAGGTCGGCCGAACTGACCACCTTGCGTCCCAGGCTGCGCACCAGCTCGACGGTCCCGGCATCTACCAGCGAGACGTAAGGGATGGCATTGCGCGGCGAATACTGCATCGCCACTGTCTTGGCGCGGCCCAGCAGGCGCGGCAGGTTCTTGCTGAGCTCGTCGTGCGCGGCATAGAGCAGCTTCTGGCCGGGTAGGGTATCGAGCGTGGCCGGCTCGATGCGGTGCACCAGCTTGCGTGGCTCGCCCCGGGCGGGGATCAGATAAAACCAGCGGCGCTTGGCCAGCACCTCCGGTAATCCCAACACGCGATAGGCGATCGGGTCGCGATGAAAGATATCGTAGAAGAGCCAGCCGTCTATCTTGCTGGCGCGAAGCTGGCTTTGAATGGCTTTGATGTCGGGCATCGAAAAGTTTTCAGTTGTCAGCCATCAGCGTTCAGTACGTCGCAGGACGATCGCCGAATCATGAAAAAGCCCTCTCCCCACCTCACCGGGGAGGGGCCTTGGCCAGTTCGCGGATGCGCTCGGCGCTTGCCCCGCGCACTTCCACGCGTTTTGTCCGGCTGCGCTCGCCACTCAGGATTCTAACAGCCGACACCGGTATTTTCAAAACATCCGCCAGCAAGCGGCGCAACGCTTCGTTGGCACGATCATCGACCGGCGGTGCGCTGAGGCGAATCTTCAGCGCGCCCTGCCATTCGCCCTCGATAGCGTCGCGCCTCGCCCGCGACTGCACGCGCACGGCGAACACCGCCGCGCCGCCCTGTTCGGTGACTTCAATCACGCCGACTTCCGTATCTGCGCCGCTCTGATCTTTCCGCCGCTGGCGCGCGAATCATCACTGGCACCCACTGAGGCCCTGCTAGGGGCGCGCACGGGAACCGAATATGGCCGTGCCGAGGCGGACCTGCGTGGCGCCCTCCTCGATGGCCACCTCGAAGTCGTGCGACATACCCATGGACAATTCGGGCAAGAGAGATTCCTCGCGGAGTTTACCCTGAGCGGAGTCGGAGGCCTCGGAAGGACATGCCGAAGAGTTGGCCAAGCGGCGACGGAGGGTATCGCGGAGCTCACGCAGCCGGCGGAAGTAGGGCCGCACATGCTCGGGGTCCTCAAAGTAGGGCGGGACGCACATGAGGCCGCGCAGGTCGAGATGGGGCAGGGCGAGCGCGGCTTCTGCGAGCGCAGGTAAGTCAGCTTCGGTCACGCCGGTCTTGCTTGGCTCGTCGCCCAGGTGCACTTCGATAAGCACAGGAAGGCGATGCGCCGCGCCTTCGCCGATGGCTGGCGCAGATTTGCCGCCGGTTCCAGTAGCGGTGCGCTTTAGCGCGCCATCCGTTGCGGGCTCCCTCGACGGGGTCCGGGACAAGTTCAGCCCGCCGCTACAAAGGCTGGCCATGGCGTGGTCAAGTTTTTGCGCCAGCGCGATGCTGTCGAGCGAATCAACGCAGTGGAACAGGCGCACGGCGCGGGCGGCCTTGTTGCTCTGGAGATGGCCAACGAGGTGCCAGGTCGCATCGACGTCCGCCAGTAGAGGGCGCTTGGCTTCCCATTCCTGGACCCGATTCTCGCCGAAGTGCCGTACGCCTGCTGCGTAGGCCGCGCAGATGCTCTCTGCCGGAAACATCTTCGCGACCGCTACCAGCGTGATTTCCTCGGGCTTGCGGCCGCTGCGCTGGGCCGCACGCAGGATGCGCTCGAAGATCACCTCAACATGTGCGGCGATCGAGCTGGTTTCCACCCCCATCGGCCGGATTCTAACATGCGGCAACTTGCGGCGCGGCGAGAGTCGGGCTAGACTGGCCAGCCAACAGATGGCGGGCTGAATTTGTCGCTAGCGCACTCGAAGGAGCCCGCTGCTACACGAAAGCATGGCGCGCTGGGCGCGCCGCTGCACAACCCATGGCCCGACGCGGAAAGTTTATCGCCATCGAAGGCATCGACGGCTCCGGCAAGCGCACGCAGATCGATTTACTCAGCCGCGCGCTCGAAGCCCGCGGCGTAGCGCACGTGCGCGTCAGTTTCCCGAGGTACGAGTCGTCCTTCGGGCGTCTGGTGGCGCGCTACCTGAACGGCGAATTCGGGCGGCTGGAGGTCGTGGACGCGCACTTCTCCGCACTGCTCTTTGCCGGTGACCGCTTCGAGTCCAAGGCGGAGCTGGAGTCGGCCCTGGCCGCCGGAAAGACGGTCCTGGCCGACCGCTACGTCGGCTCGAACCTCGCGCATCAGACCGCACGGGTCGGCCCGCAGCGGCGCGAGGAGTTTCTCTCCTGGCTCAAGCGCCTGGAGTACGGCATCTACGCCCTGCCTGCGGAAGACCTGGTGATCTATCTCCGCTTGCCCGCGGTCGAGGCGCATCGGCTGGTGGGGCGGAAAGCGGCGCGGGGCTACACCTCGCTCCAGCGCGACTTGCAGGAGGCCGATCTGAAGCACCTGGAGCAGGCCGCCTTGGTCTATGACCGGCTGGCGACCGAACCGAACTGGGTGACCGTGGAGTGCTTCGACGCTGCCGCGGGTGAGTTACGGCCGCCGGAAGCCATCCATCGTACAGTGCTGGCGGCTGTGGAAGCGCGTCTGGCGGACCTCGTGCCGGCGAAGTAAGGGAATGTCCGCGGGCGGATTGTCATTCCGAGCCTGCGTCAGCGGGCGAGGAATCCCTCCGAGAGATTCCTCGCGGAGTTTACCCTGAGCGCAGCGAAGGGCTCGGAATGACGCCCCCCCAGGGGAAACAGCGATGGGATTTGCGGAGTTTCTAGGCAACCAGAGAATCGTAACCGCGCTGCGAGGCATGCTCGCCTCCGAGCGCGTGCCTCATGCCATGCTGTTTGCGGGCCCTCGCGGCGTAGGGAAATACACCCTGGCGCGGATGTTTGCCCAGGCCGCGAACTGCGAACGGCTGAAGGACGACTTCTGCGGTGATTGCGACCCGTGCCGGCGCATCAGCTTGCTGGCCGACCCGGCACCACTGGTAGCCCAAGGGCTGGCCGAACGCGGCGAGAGCCCCGACGCCGCCACCGTGGAGCGCGTGCCGCTGATCCTGCAAACGCACCCGGACGCCTGGGCGATCGTGCCGGACCCCATCCGGGTGAAGTCTCCGGTGGCCCGGCCAGTGCTCCACGTGGGCCAGTTGCGCGCGGTCAGCCGGGCCGCCTACTTCCGGCCCAGCGGCCGGCGGCGCGTGTTCATCCTGGATGGCGCGGAGACGATACGCTGGGACCTAGCCAATATCTTCCTGAAAATCTTGGAGGAGCCGCCCGAAAGCGCCACGCTGATCCTGCTGGCGCCCAACCCGTATCTGCTCCTGCCGACGATTCGGTCGCGCTGCTTGCAATTCTTCTTCGCGCCGCTGGAAACCCGTCAAGTTGAGGAGATCCTGAAAGAGCGGACCGAGCTGAAGGCGCACGAACGGAAACTCGCTGCCCAGTTGGCCGAGGGCAGCCCGGGGGTGGCCATGGGCCTCGATCTGGAGGAGTCCGCCCGGCTGCGGCGCAACGTCTTCGGAGTGCTCGAGCGCGCCATCGAAGCCCGCTCCTACGCCGAGCTGTTTGACGCCACCTCGGGGCTGGTGAAGAATCAAAAAGAATCGTTTGAAAATGTACTGGAAGTGTTCTATAGTCTTGCCACGGACCTGCTTGAGTTATCCTGCGGCCCCACGGACTGCGCTCTGAGGAATCCAGCCCTGCGCCAGGACCTGGTGGCCATGAGCAAGAAGGTCGACGTCGAATGGGTCGCAAAGGCTGTTGAGGGTCTGGACGAGCTCCACGGCAGACTGCGTCGCAATATCAACCGCCAGTTGGGCCTGGATGCTGTGGCGATTTCGTTGGCCAGCCGTTAGCCGGATCCCGACAGCCTGCCGCCCGGGGTTTATGTATCTGGCGCGAACAGACCCATGCTGAGAACTTTTACTGGGTCAAGCAGATGCAGGCGCGCACGCCGGTGGCCGTGGTGCTGACCGACGGCGAGGTGCTGCACGGCACTATCGAGTGGTACGACCGGGATTGCATCAAGCTGACCCGCAACGGCAACCCGAACCTGCTGATTTTCAAGCAGGTGATCAGGTACGTGTATAAGGAAGGCGAAGAAGCCGCGCAGGGCGGCTCGAACGGGCAGTAAGGCCAGCGCTGCCATTCCGGGCCAAGCCCCGACGCAGCCGGGGCGCGCGCGGAATCCCTCTGAGAGATCCCTCACTTCGTACGGGATGACAATCCCCGAAGCGCGGCGGGGCTAGTTTCCGTCTTTAACGCCGGCGCTTTGGTTCCCGCGGGCCGATCGAAAAAGTCATCAAGGCCTTCGCTGCCAGGCGGCCGTCGGCATCGACGACATCACAGTCCACGACAATGAAATTTCTTCCCTTGCGCAGCACACGTGCTTCGGCCACTAAGACTCCGCGGTCCACGGCCTCGAGGTAGTTGATTTTCATCTCCACGGTAGCCATGCGCGTGCCCCGCGGCACCACGGTGTAACTGGCCAAGCCCCCGGCGGTGTCCGCCAACGCCGCCAAGATGCCGCCGTGAACCACGCGGTGTACTTGCTTGTGCTTCGCGGTCACCCGCATGCGCAGCACGGCGCGGCCGCCTTCGGCCGCCTCCAGCTCGAAGCCGAATAGCCGGCTGACGCTGCTCTGGCGCAGCCGCCGGGCAAGTTCCCGCTCGGCCAGGCGCGCACGTTCAATGACGTGGGAAGTCATGTCCGCAGGGCCTCAATAGGCGGTTAGGCCGCCGTCGAGCGGCAGCGCCGCTCCGGTCAACCAGGAAGATTCCTCGGAAGCCAGGAAAAGCGCCATTTGTGCGACGTCTTCGGGCCGGCCCATGCGACCCAGTGGGATCTGCTCGATGCGCTTGCGGCGCAGGGCTTCCGGATCCGTCTGCTGGGCGAAAAGTTCGCGGACCAATTCGGTTTCCACAATCGCCGGGCAGATACAGTTGACGCGGATGCCCTCGTGGGCATGGTCCAGCGCCATGGCTTTGCTGAGCTGCGTGACCCCGCCCTTCGACGCGACATACGCGGCGCGCTGCTTCATGCCCACCAGGCTCAGCACCGAGCCGATGTTGATGATCGAGCCACCGCCGGATTTGCGCAGCTCGGCTAGCGCTGCACGCGAAACCAGAAACGTACCCTTGAGATTGACCGCGATCATGCGGTCCCAATGCGCCTCGGAAGTCTCCTCCGCCGTGCCGATGGCCAGCGCCCCGGCGCTGTTCACCACCACGTCGAGCCGCCCGAAGCGGTCCACCGTCATGCGCACGGCCCGCTCCACCTGACCCACGTCGGTGACGTCGCATTGCACCGCCAGGGCCTCCCCACCGGCGTTGTAGATCTCCCCGGCCAGCGCCGCGAGCGGCTCAGCCCGACGCCCGGCCACCGCTACCCGCGCACCCTCGCGCGCAAACAGCAGCGCGCAGGTCCGGCCGATGCCCGTGCCGCCGCCGGTGATGAGAGCCGTTTTCCCTGCGAGCCTTGCCACCGCGAACCCCTCCAGTGCGTCTAATCAGGGAGCAGCCAGGGGGCCTGCTGGGAGTGCCGCCTGGAGAGAAGGCCGCGAATCTAGCATCGCCGCGCAGCGTGTGCAAGGCAGTTGGCAAGAAGCCGGCGGTACAGAACGGCGGAGCCAGTGATGAGAATCGGGATCACCTGCTATCCGACTTATGGCGGCTCGGGCGTGGTCGCCACTGAGCTGGGCATCGAGCTCGCGGCGCGCGGCCACGACGTCCATTTCATCAGCTACGCCCCGCCCATTCGCCTCAGCTTGACCAGCGAGCGCATCCAGTTCCACGAGGTCGAAGTGTCTAGTTACCCGCTCTTCGACCATGCGCCCTACGCACTTTCACTGGCCGTGAAAATGTTGGAGGTAGCGGAATCGGCCGCGCTCGACCTGCTGCACGTGCACTACGCCATCCCGCATTCGGTGAGCGCCCTGCTGGCGCGCTCGATGGCCGCGCCGCGGCGCCTGCCCTTCATCACCACCCTGCACGGCACCGACATCACCATCGTGGGCAACAACCGCAGCTTCCTGCCCATCACCAAGTTTTCCATCGAGCAGTCCGACGGGGTCACGGCCATTTCCAACTACCTGCGGAAGCGCACACTCGAAGAGTTCGACATCCAGAGACCCATTGAGGTCATCTCCAACTTCGTCAACTGCGACCTCTACTGCCGCTCCGAAAGGCAGGAGGAACGCGCGCAGTGGGCGCCCGGCGGAGAGCCCATCCTTATGCACCTGTCGAACTTTCGTCCGGTCAAACGCGTCACCGATGTGGTTGAAATCTTCGCGCTGGTGCGCGAGAAAATGCCCGCCAAACTCGTGCTAATGGGCGACGGCCCCGACCGCGGCTCGGCCGAATGGCTGGTCCGGCAGAAGCGCCTGGGGCGTGACGTCCACTTCCTCGGCAAGCAGGACCGTGTCCACGAGAAGCTGGGCCTGGCGGACCTGTTCCTGCTGCCGTCGGACCTGGAGTCGTTTGGGCTGGCCGCACTCGAGGCCATGGCCTGCGAGGTGCCGGTGATCGCCACCAACGTGGGCGGGGTGCCCGAGGTTGTCGCGCACGGCGTGGATGGTTACCTGGTTGCGCCGCGCGACGTCGCCGCGGCCGCCGAGCACGCCATCGAGA
>JACQDH010000051.1 GCA_016201215.1 Acidobacteriota bacterium
TTGCGCGCGCCACAGACAAACGGCACTTTGAAATCGTGCTTCCAGATGTGGTTCTCCTCGTCAGCGGGCGTCAGCACCTCGCTCTCGTCAATGAAGTCCACCTAGAGCGCTTCGAGCACCTGGGCCTCGGCAAAATGCCCGATGCGCACCTTGGCCATCACCGGGATGCTCACGGTCGCCATGATCTCGCGGATGATGCGCGGCGAGGCCATGCGCGCCACACCGCCTTCCTTGCGGATGTCGGCGGGCACACGCTCGAGCGCCATCACCGCGCAGGCTCCGGCCTTCTCGGCGATCTCCGCCTGCTGGGCCGTGGTCACGTCCATGATCACCCCGCCCTTGAGCATCTCCGCCAGGCCCACCTTGACCCGCCACTGGTTGTTCGTCAGAGTGCTGCCCTGATTTCCGTCGGTCGGTTGCATATCGGTCTCCCCGAACGATTCCTTATCGTTCTTCGCTTATTTCAAATTTGAAATTTCCAATCTCACATCTTTGAATGCCGCTCCGGCGGGCTTTGCGCGCAGCCGCCGTCCCCTCGCCAGGAAACACGTGCGTCCCACCTATACTTTGAACTTCGCCGGATCAAGCACTACAAACCTTCCCCGGCCGCGCGCGAGCAATTCCCCTGCCGCGTTGCGGATCTCGCCCTGATGAAACAACTGGCGGGCGTTGCGTCCGCCCTCGAACCCTTCCACGATAATCTCCTGGTCCACGCGGACGGGCTTGAGGTACTCGATGGTCAGCTCAGCCGTCACGGTGCGCACCTCGCTGAACCGGGAGACCTTGCCCATGGCTTCATCGAGGACTGTAGCGATGATCCCGCCGTGAATGAATCCCGGTCCCCCTTGATACTCGCTGCCCAGTCGGAAACGGCCGACAATCCGCCGGCGGTCGGCGTCGCGCTCGAAGGCCAGCCGCATGCCGCGCGGATTCGCGCCACCGCAGCCAAAGCACGGGTTAGTGGGATTGATCTCCGCCATCTTTACACCAAGGCCACACGCGCGCCTTCGACGCGCCGCGCCCCGCGCTGGCGCTTACGCATCTCGATCCGCAGCAGTTCGGCGAGCGTAGCCACGCCGCGCGCGATGCGCCGCTCATCGAGCCCCGCGAAACCCAGACGCAGCGTATTCGGCTGCGGGTTCTGGAAGTAGAAGTAGCGCCCCGGAGCAAACAGCACGCCACGCTCGCGCACGTGGATGAGCAGCTCGCTGGCGTCGAACCCGTGCGGCAACTCTACCCACAGACACATGCCGCCCTCCGGCCGGGTCCATTGCACTTCCTCAGGCATGTGCTTTTCGAGGGCCGCTTGGAGCGCCGCCAGCCGGCTGCCATAGACCTTGCGCATGCATGCGAGATGCCGGGCCAGCAGGCCGCGCCGGGTGAATTCAGCCAGCGTGGCTTGGGACAACTGGTCGGTGTGCAGGTCCGTGGTCTGTTTGACCAGCCGAAGGCGCTCGATCACATTCTCCGGGGCGATGCACCATCCCACGCGCAGGCCGGGGAAGGCCACCTTGGAAAAGCTGTCAATCTGGATGACCAGATTTGCGCGGTCGAGCTGCTTGAGCGAGGGCACCTTCTCGACACGCGCACGCAGCCGAGCGTAGATGTGGTCTTCGACCACGGGCACCTGATGCCGTGCGGCGATCTCGAGCAGGCGTCGCCGCTCCGGCACCGGCAGAGTCGTCCCGGTCGGATTCTGGAAGTCCGGTGTAAGCACCATGAGTTTCACGCGGTTGGCAATCAGCGTGGCCTCCAGCGCAGACACATCCACCCCGACCGGGCCACCCGAGCCGTTTGCCCGCGTGCCCGTGCGCACCGGCACGCCCAGGCAGCGCACTCGCGCACCGGCGAAGATAGCGATGGCTCCGGGATAAGCCGGGTTTTCGAGCAGCACGGAGTCGCCCGGGCGCAGAAACGCCTTGCAAAGCAAGTCAAGCGCTTGCTGGCAACCGTCGGTGATGAGCAGATTTTCATCTCGTACAGCAATACCCTCGGCCCGCAGCATTTCGGCGAGCTGCTGTTTGAGCGGCGGGTAGCCATCCGACGGCCCCAGTCTTAGGATTTGCGTGGCCTCGCGCCGCAGCACCGCGTTGCAGCATGCGCGCAATTCCTCCACGGGGAAAAACTCCGCTGCGGGCCGCGCCATCACGAACGAAACGTCGTGGTCCGGCGACTCCTGGGTCAGCCGACTCAGCACCTCCTCGCCGCGCTCATCGGCGAAGAGCGACTCCCAGCGTACCCCGCCGTTGCCCCCGAGGGACGGGGGAGGCGGGGTGATCTTCATCGGCAGCGCGCTGCCGCGGATGAATGTGCCGCGGCCCACATGCCCCTGGATCAATCCTTCGGATTCGAGTTCGGCATAGGCGTTGGCCACCGTGGTGCGGTGCACGCCGAGTTGCACGGCCAGCTCCCGGCTCGCGGGGATGCGGTCGCCCGGGCGGAGGTCACCGGCGTGGACCAAGGCGCGAAGTTGGTCGCGCAGCTGGATGTAGAGCGGGATGTGGCTTGCGGGTTGAAGTTGCAGGGGCAGCATTGGCCGTTTCCTACCAGCCAACTTACTCTAGCATTTTCCAGTGTAAAGAGCCAATTTGTCTTCTACGCCGACCCGCCCTCTAGGACCTCCCGCAGGCGGTAGCGCTGGATCTTTCCCGTCGCGGTTTTCGGCAATTGCTCCAAGACATGCACCTCCTGCGGGCACTTGTAACCGGCCAGCTGCTGCCGCACAAAGTCGCGTATCTCGTCGGCAACCCTTCGGCTGGGAACGGCCCCCGCGCGCAGGACCACAAAGGCCACCGGACGGGTCAGGCCGCCGCCGCTGGCGGCGACCACCGCGGCCTCGGCCACCAGCGGGTGCCCCAGCAAGGCATTCTCCACCTCTCCGGGAGAGACCCACATCCCCGCGACCTTCATCATGTCGTCCGAGCGCCCGCAATAATGGTAGTAGCCCTCCGGGTCCCGGTAAAACTTGTCTCCTGTGGCGATCCACTCCTCTCGCTTGGTCCGGGCGGTGAGTTCCGGCTTGTTCCAGTAGCCGACAAAGGCGCTCTGACCGTTGACCCAGAGATTCCCGATTTCGCCCGTGGGCACCGGCGCACCAGCGTCGTCCACGATGCGCGCTTCGTAGCCGGGCACCTCGACGCCGCAGCTCCCTGCCCGCGCGAGGCCGGGGCGGCTCGAGATGAACATGTGCAACATCTCGGTCGAACCGATGCCGTCAAGGATGGCCAGCCCGAATCTGCTCTGGAACTGCTCGAAGATTTCTGCGGGCAGCATCTCTCCGGCCGAGACGGCCAGCCGCACCGAGGAGAAGTCCATTGATACGCCGCGGTCGGCGTCCCGCAACAAGGCCGCATAAAACGTGGGCACGGCAAAGAACACCGTGGGCCGGTGCCGCGCCACCATCTCAATCACCTTCTCCGCTCTAGGCCGGTCGGGATTCAGCAGCGTGCGCGCTCCCACGGAAAACGGAAAGTACATTCCGTTGCCCAACCCGTAGGCAAAAAAGAGCTTCGACACCGACAACACCAGGTCGTCGGGGCGCAATCCTAGTACCCCGGCGGCGAAGCCGCGAGAGGTGATCAGCATGTCTTTGTGCTGGTGCACGGCGGCCTTCGGCTGGCCGCCGCTGCCCGAGGTGTAAAGGAAGAACGCGGTGTCGGTGGATGCGGTCGGGTGGGGTTTCAGAGCGGGTGACGCAGCACCCACCCATTCCGGCCAGCTCAGGAACTTTCCGCGCGTATAGACGCCCTCCCGAGCGTCCGGCATCGCGCCGACCACAGCAATGCGTTCCAGCAGCCCGCCCTCGCCGGTGGCGAGAAATTCGGGAAGTACGGTCTCATGCACGATCGCCATCCTGGCGCCCGAATCCGCAAGGAAATAGGCAAACTCTGCCGCGTGAACCGCGGGATTGACGGGAACAGCGACGGCGCCGATTTTTGCCAGACCAAGAAAGGAGGCGATGAATTCTGCCGAATCGGGCAACGCAATCAGCACACGATCGCCCGGTCGGCAGCCTTCGCCGCGGAGCGCATTACCGGCCCGATTCGCGAGCTGGGAGAGTTCGTCATAGCGCACTACGGCGGGTTCGCCGGCAATGGCGACGCGCGAGCCGTGCTCGCGCGCCGGCCGATCGAGAAAGTGCGCAGCAATATTGAATCGTTCCGGGAAGGGCGCCGGGACATCGGACGGCATGCCGTTATTTTACTTGGTTGACTGTGATTGTCCCAGCTTGCGCAGCCGCTCCTGCAATTTTCGCCGCAGCGCGGCGGGTGTATTGGGGTTGAACGCCACCAGGTACCAGAGCGGCTGGCTGCGGTCGCGGCTCAGCCAGGCCAGCGTGGCCGCATCGGCGTTCGGATGGCGCGCCACGTTTTCGCGAATCGCCGCGTAGGGGTGTTTGGCCAGCCGGCCCAGCGTGCGCGCAGAGACCTTGGGGTGCTCGCTGATCAACCGCAGCAGGTAGTAGTCTGTCTTGGGCGCTTCCTTGGCCAGCTTGTCGAGCATCTCGGACTTCGCCTCCGCGCTCAGCACCAGGCCCACCTTTTCGTCCCAGGACGAGTTGATCTGGTTCAGTTCGCGGGTGCGGGCATGGATCAACTCCTCGAGCACCCGCCGCTCCTGCTGCAGGCGGTTGTGCGGCAGGTCCGTGCTCTCCAGCGAATCCAGCACGCGGAGCAGATGCTGCCGCTCCCCGAAGACGATCTGGGTCGTCCTCATGGTCGTGCCCTTATCTTTGGTCTGCACCAGATCGGAGCGTCTCATGGCATCCTCACAAGGGTAGGCCGAGGGCGCCGGCCAGTCCGGCAAGTTCCTCGTCCCGGATGATAAGGTTTTCCGACACCAACTCCTTGCCGGCTTCGATCGCCTGCTTCAGGAGAAGGCCGGTCAAGTCAATCTTCTCCTCGCGGCTGAGGTAGCGCCGGCCGCGCTGGAACCGCCGCAGGGCATCCCCTGAGATGCCCACCACTGCCTCCTCGCCCGCGACGCTGAAGAAATACAGCTCTGGATGGTCCCCCAAGGCCAGGAACCCGGATCTCTTGAACTCGACGGCCTGCCGTATCCCGTCTGGGCCAGCCGCTTCGAACCGTTCGTAGAGCGGTTCGTGAGCCACGTGGGATTATCCAGCCCCCTGAGCTCTCAGTAAAGCCGGGCTGTTCGAGGCGGTTCCATCCGTGCAACAGAAAGGCCTAGTACTACGCCTTCGCCAAATATTCGCTACCACAAGTGGACCCGACCATGTGTGTCTATCCCATTGATTGCAAGGCTATTAGAAGCAGGACAGGGAGTCTGATCTATCGCAGTGCGGGCCAACAGAGCCAACCACTCTCCCGAGTTCACAGGCGGCCCAAAGGGGAAGCCGCCGCCCCCCCAAGCCCCCCGAAGTCCAGAGCGACTCCCGGGTCGCTCCTGCGTGCTTCTGAGGCCAAAGCCGGGCAGTTTAAAGCTGGGGGTTGGCCGACTCTGCGCCGCGCAAAAGAAGACGCATAAGCTGCGGGCCGGTTGCAGGCCTCGTCGCAAAGAGGTACGTTGGACGCTACTGCCACTGCCAGCACTGAAGGTTTCGGGAGGAGCCACCGTATGTCCGCTTTCGAAGACTATAAGGCAGAGCTAGAGCACTACGAGCAGATGATGGGCGCCCATCGCGGGCGGCTGGCTGTCACACTGGATCGCCTAACCAACGCCATGGTCCTGGTCGGCCAGCATGGCGTCTATTGTCACAGCAATCGCGACCCCCAGAAACCCACCATGGACATCCAGCTCATCACCGAGGAACTCCGCAAAGCCAAGGAGCTCATCCAGAGCGTCATGGAAGGGTTGCGCGCCGAGCGCGCGAGCGACAAGCGGTTGAACTAACTCCAGCAAAGTCGCCGCGCCCGATTTCCTCTCGGCAACCTAAAGGATACGCAGGAAGGGATTCCACTCACGTTCCCGGCCGATGGTGGTGGGTTCGCCGTGACCGGGATGAACCAGAGTGTCGTCGGGCAAAGCGAGGAGCTTGTTCGCAATCGAACGGAGGATATCTTCGAAGGACCCGCCCCAGAGATCCGTGCGTCCGATGCTGCCAGCGAAGAGCGTGTCCCCGGCAAAAAGCGTGCCCGGCTCTGGGGAGTGCTCTGCAGCCGCGTCCATGGGAATGTAGAGGCACACACTCCCGCGGGTGTGGCCGGGAGTGTGCATGACACGCGCCTCATAGCGCCCCCAGCGCACCGCATCGCCTTCGGGCCTGGCGCATGGCGTGCAGCCCGCCCACGTGATCGATATGCGCATGCGTGTTCAGGATGAGTCGCACGTTCAGATTGTGCCGCGCGATGATTTCCAGGATGCGCTCGACCTCATCGCCGGGATCAATGACCACGGCTTCGCGCGTCTCCGGGTCGCCAACTACAGAACAGTTGCACTGCAACAGGCCCACGGGCAGGATTTCGTGGATCATTTCTTGCGCCATGCTGTTCTCGCCAAACACCGCCAGTATAGCATCGCCCATCCCGAACGCGGGCAGGCACGAGTCGCGTGCCAGCACTTCCGGAGCGAGCAGACTGCCCTTCTGCTAAACTACTTGGAAGTTGCAACAAAAGGTGGAAATGTCAGCAATGCCCCTGGAATACCCACTCCGCACCGAACATGGGAAGGCCGGCGCAGCATTAGGCGAATACTTTGGCTGCCTGCTGCCGGAACGCTTCGCCGATGCTGCCGCCGAATACCGTTTCGCGCGCGAAGCCGTGGCTCTGCTGGATACCAACTACCACGCGTTTATCTATTTTGAGGGGCCCGATCGCGCCCGGTACCTGAACGCGATGGTCACCAACAACATCAAGGACCTCGCCGCAGGGCACGGCAACGTCTCCCTGCTACTCAATGCCCAGGGACACATCCTCGCCGAGGTCGAAGTCTACGGCCTCGCGGATCGGCTGTTGGCCCTGACTCACGCGAGCGAGCGCCAGCGCACGGTCCAGACCTTCGACAAGTTCATCATCATGGACGACGTCACCCTGGACGACGCCACCGAGCGCCTCGGTTCGGTGGCACTCGAAGGGCCCCAAGCCGCGGCGATGCTGCGCGACCTGGCCGGGACCGACCTGCAAGCTGTGGCGGAATACGACCACGCCGAGGCCCGTATCTCGTCGATTCCATGCCGCGTGATTCGCAAGTCGCTGTTCGGCGAGACTGGCGCCGAATTGATTGCCGAGCGGTCCCAGCTTCCCGCGCTCTGGCAGACGCTGCTGGGGGCGGCTCGCGCGCACGGCGGCGGCCCGATTGGCTATGCTGCGCTCAATGCGCTGCGACTCGAAGCCGGCATCCCCTGGTTCGGCTACGACTTCGACGAGAAGTACATCCCGCATGAGGCCGCGCTCGAGACCAGCCATATCAGCTATACCAAGGGCTGCTACACCGGCCAGGAGATCGTCGAGCGGGTGCACTCGCGCGGCCACGTCAATCGGCGTCGCGTCGGCTTGCGGTTGGCGGGCTCGGGCGTCCCCGAACGCGGCGCGGTGCTCACGGCTGACGGTAAGGAAGTGGGCGGCGTCACCAGCGCAGCTGTTTCGCCTGCCCTGCACGCCGTGATCGGCATGGGCTACGTGCGCCGCGAGCACAATTCCCCCGGCAGCCGACTGCAATGGTCCGGCGGCGAGGTGCAAGTGATTGAGCTGCCAGTCATCGGCGCCAAGACGGTCTAGCCAACGCAAGCGTCCTAGTGACCCCAGCTTTCAGCGTTCAGTGTTCGGGATTCAGCGATGAGCATTGAGATCTGGGGTCTGAGATTTCAGATGCCAGATGGCTCTGTTGACATCCTCTCCTGGGAGAGGCGATGCCTCAAGCGGTAAAGATTGAACGCCAGTCCGAGCAGCAGAGCTTGCCGGATCTGGGTAGGCAGACTGCGCCCGGGCGCTCGTGCCGAAAGCTTGCGCTTCACGATGGAGATCACCGTCTCGATCTTCGCGCGCTGGCGATAGAGTCGTCGAGGAAAGGCTCGGCGCATCTGCCCGCGAATCCCCACGTGGCTACTCCGGCCGCGCTTGGCCGGAATGATGCTGCGCGCACCCAGCCGCTGACGAATATGCTGATGATTTTGCTCGGTGTCGAACTCGGCGTCGGCCAGCACCAGACCAATCGGGGTGACACGGCGGGCCGCATCAACCAGCCCGGGCAGGCTCCGGCAATCGCACCAGGGAGCTTGGCGCCCGCGCTGGGCCAAGATGATTTGCTCGTCCAGATCGGCCACGATGAGCCACTTCAACCAGTAGCTCCAGCGCGTCATTCCGCGCGGACGCTGCTCGCTGCGACGAATAAAGAACATGCTCGCGGCGTTGTGCGCCAAGCCGGTGCCATCGACCGCGACGCGAGCGCGGCGCCGGCTGCGGCGCTTCTTGGCTTTGAAACGACGCGCCGATGCGCTGAGGACCTGCTCGATGGCCTCATCGTCGAGCCGCCGCAAAAACCGGTACAAGGTGGTGTAATCCGGGACGGTCGCCAGCTGGAGCACTCTCCGCAAATCCCCATGCTCCCGCAGCCGCACTTCGGTTTCTCGGAAGGTCCAGTCTTCATACCGCATCAGGCAGAGCACGGCCAGCAACTGCGGCTGGGTGAACTGATGTTTGCTGAAACGAGTTCGGTAGGGTGGCAGAACAGCGCGGGCCACATCCAGGGCTACGCGAGCAAAGGGCAGGAGTCCTATTTCCGGCATCCCACCTCCTGCCGCATCAGAAAACACCCGGTTCCCCTCCTTGTCGACCTCTCAAAACTCCTGGCGTGTCGAGGATGTCAACAGAGCCATCGCGTGTCTCAGACTTGCGCTTGCCGCGCGGAATGCCGCGTAGTGCTATAATTCCGCAAACCTCTGAGGATGCTTTCGATGAACGATCCCGCCACCTGCAAGCACCTGCGTCAGCAGCTCATTGCCAAAGACCAAGATGCCGAATACGTCGAGTGCCTGGATTGCGGCGCCATCCTGGAATCCGATGAGCTCGACGAGCCCCCCGGCTTCGACGAATCCCTCTCCGACGCCTAACGCTGGCCTCGCGTAACGCCGCCATCTTGGCGGCGCATTTCCAAAATCACCGGCAAGATGCCGGCGCTACCGCGGAACCCGACCTGTATCCGGGATGACCAAATCCAGTGTGGCCACGGGCTGAAGTTTACCCCGACGCTTCGAGTCGGAGCGGTTTGTGCGCCTCGACGGTTTGTGTCGGGAAGCCCGCCATCTGCCCTCCCGGGCGAAGTCCCGCACGGGGCCGGGACGCAGTGAGGAATCTCTCCGGAGGGACTCCTGGCTCCGACTTCGTCGGGGTTCGGCATGACACAATGGCAGTTTATTAAGGCGGAGACTGATGACTGAAAACTGAAAGCTGGTGACTACCTCAGCGGATGCCGAGCTTTTCGATCAGGCGGAGGACGTCGTCCTGGGAGACATCGTAGAGCGCGTGCTCTTCTTCCTGCTCGAGGCGCTCGCGCAGAGCCACGGCGGCGATGAAGCTGGCCTCGCGGTCGCTCAGGTCGCGGCCGGCGCGGGCGCGGAATTCGACAAACGCAGTGTGCGCCAGGCCTACCACGACGCCCCGGCCATCCACAAAAAACTTACAGTCGATCGTGTCGCTGTGGCGCGTGGCGATGCCGCTCCACAGATGGGAGAAGCGGCAGTGGTAAGCTTGGTCGGTGAGCCGGGAGGGCACGTCGAACGCGCCCACAAAGTCGCTCATGGCGCCGGCGTTGGGGATGGCCGGGGTCGCTTTCCGGGTCATCGTGGACTTGCTTTCCAGTCCGATTACTTGCGCTCGCCGATGGCCACCGACTGAGGTTTCAACGAGGCCCGCACCGCGGCGGCCACTCCCGCGCCGGCGGACACGTGGAAGCCCTGGTCGAGCAGGACTTTCTCAAACGCAGCCAGGAAGAGCAGCACGTTGTTGAACTGGCTGGAGAAGCCCATCAGCCCGACGCGCCAGATCTGTCCCTTGATGGGCCCGAAGCCGCCGGCGATCTCGATGTTGAACTCGTCGAGCAACTGCCGGCGCACCTTCAGATCCTCAATCCCCTTGGGCACGCGTACCGCGGTCACGGTGATCAGGCGGTCGGCCGGATTGGGCACGAAAAATTCCAGGCCCATCGCTTCCAGCCCGGCGACCAGTGCCTGTTGATTGTGCCGGTGACGCTCCCAGCGCGCTTCCAGACCCTCTTCCAGCACCAGCCGCAGCGCCTCGCGTAGCGCGAAGATGAGTGAAACGGGCGGCGTGTGGTGATAGGTCCGCTCCTTCCCCCAGTAATTCATCGTCGTGGTCAGGTCGAAGTACCAGCTCTGCACTTTCGACTTGCGCCCGCGCAGCACCTCCTCGGTGCGCGCGTTCACGGTGATGGGCGCCGTGCCCGGCGGGGCGCTGATGGCTTTCTGCGCCCCGCTGAAACAGATGTCGATGCGCTGCCGGTCAACATCGAGCGGCACGCCGGCCAGCGTGGCCACCGCATCCACGACGAGCAGCGCTCCCAGTTCATCGGCCACTTTGCGGTAGTCATCGAGCCGCTGGATCACCCCGGTGGAGGTTTCGCCGTGTGCCAGGCCCACGAACTTGACCTTCTTGCCCCGGCCCACGCGGCGGACGTCTTCCGGGTCCACCGGCCGGCCGTAGGGCGCTTCGATGCGATGAACCTTGGCGGCGGTGCGCTCAGCGATGATGGCCATGCGCTCTGAGAACCAGCCGTTGATGCAGACGATGGCCTCGTCGCCTTCCTCGAGCGGATTGACCACCGCCGCTTCGATGCCGCCCGAACCGGACGCGGAGATGGGGAAGGTGAGGCGGTTCTCGGTGCGGAACACCCGCCGCAGCAGCACCTGGACATCGTCCATCATAGTGGTGAACCAGGGATCCAAGTGGCCCACCAGTGGCGTGGCCAGCGCGCGATAGACGCGCGGGTCCACGCAGGACGGTCCAGGGGTCAGCATCAGTCGGGGCGGGGGAAGAAGTTCTCCGATTTGCTCGCTCATGGTCTCGTGGCCTCGATTTCTGTGCAGCCTCGCGGAGGACTACACTTGCCTTTTGGCGCGGGATAATAGTGTCTCCAAATTGACCTGTTCGCGCAACGACCAAAATGGCTGCCCAGGCCTGGTCCGCCCGGCACAGCGGGGCAAGTCCGCGGGGCGCCTCCCCGCGAACTTTTACGGCAACTCGTGCCCGCATTCGCCTTGGCTTTTCGGTTCTTTCGCGACTATCCTACGGTGAGCTTCGCGCAAGAAAGGTCTTCGGCTCGTGTTCCGGCCGAGTGTGCGGCACCCCTCTCATGGACGACGAGAGACTCGAACCTCCAGGCAGTAGTGCAGGACGGTAAGCCTTGGGTGATTTCGGCATTGTGATTGTCTCCAGGAAGGCACCGCGTGTCGTTGCCCGCCTGGCAAAGCGCATTCATCGAGAGGTCCCTGCGGCGCGCGTGCGGGGGATTCTCTATGAGCGACACGTCCCCAAGTCCCTGCCCGAGCGCCTGCGCAACTTCTGGAGCCATCTGCGCGAGCCAGGCTACGCCTCCTATACCGCCCGGAAAGCCCTGGGGCTGCTGAGCGCACCGATGCGGTGGATCGGCGAAGTCCTGGTGCGCCTGGCGCATGCCTGCCCACCTGATCCGAATGGCGCCGCTGATTTTAGTCTTGCGGACCTGGCACGCTTCGCCGAATCCGCTGGCGGCTCGCTTCTGGTCACCACGGATCTGCACTCGCCGGAAGCGCTTGAATATGTTCGCCGCTTGCACGCCGACCTGGGCATCGTCTACGGGGCGCGCACTCTGAAGCCGGAGCTCTACGCCCTGCCGCGGCTCGGTTCGATCAATCTCCACAAACGCAAAGTGCCCGAGTACCGGGGCGGCGGCCCGGTGGGGCTCTGGGAGCTGCTCGAAGGCCAGAAGGAGATCGGCATTACCGTGCATCGCGTGGAGCAGGAAGTCGATGCCGGTCCGATCATCCACGCGGCCTCGATTCCCATCGAGCCCTATGACAACCTCCCCAGCCTGGCGCTAAAGGCTGCCGTCGTGGGCGACGATCTCCTGATCGTCGCCGTGAACGACTTTGCTCGCGGCACCGTCGAAGAGAAGCCGCAGACGGGACCCATGCGGAAGTTCAAGGCGCCCAAGCCACACGAACTGGCTCGGTATCAAAAACAGCTTGCGAAGCGCCGGCCGGCGTATCGCGCGCCGCGCGGGCGGCCCGCCTGGAAGCTGCTGCTTCGGACTCTGCTCTTTTTGCCTTTGGCGGTGGCGAGAAACTGGGTGTATCGCTTCCGCCAATCATTTCCCGTGGTGATCCTGTACCACCACCTGATCACCGATCGGCCCCACCACCTGGGGACGCCGACCGACTGTTTCGACCGGCAGGTGGCTTTCCTGAGCAAGTGCTATCGGGTGGCCAGCCTGCGGGAAGCGACGGAGATGCTGGAGCGCAGGCGCGTCGAGGCTCCCACGGTCGTGTTGACCTTCGATGACGGCTACGCCGAAAACTTCGTCAACCTCCGCGCGGTCACCGAAGCACGAGGCATTCCGGTCTCCCTGTTTGTCAGCACCGCTCACGTCTCCAACCAGCAGCCGTTCGGCCACGACCTGAGGAAAAAGCAACACGGCTTTCGGCCTTTGACGTGGGAACAGATCCAATTTCTGAGCCACACAGGCTATGAATTCGGCGCCCACACGCGCACGCATTTCGACTGCGGCTCGACCGACCTGGCGGCGCTGCGCGACGAGATTGTCGGCTCCAAGGTGGATCTGGAAGCCCACTTGGGCGGGCCGGCGAAGTTCTTCTCCTTCCCCTGGGGCCTGCCCGAGAATATGTCGCCCCCGGCCTTGGAGTTGGCGCGGGCCACCTATCCATACATCTTCAGCGCCGCGGGCGGGGTCAACGTGCCGTCGCGCGGCGCGGAGGTGTGGTTTCTGCACCGTTGCGACCACCCCAGCGATCTCTGGGAGCTGGAATTGTTGCTGCAATCGCTGCTCGATCTGAGCCGTCTGGGAAATACCTTGCCCGGCCTCGTGGGCGAGCCTTCTCGCGGGCAGTGTCGAGCGGAAGCTTCCCTACTGGCCGTCCCGCAATCGCGCACTTCTTCGCTTGGCGACCCCGGCCCCTGAAACCTCACTTAACAAACGCTGGAGTCGTCCAGTACAATTGCTCGCTTCAACCATCTCAACAAGGAGCCGTGATGACCGCCACGCCCCAGGGAGTTTCCGCCTCCGCCAAGCTCGAGCAGCTTCGCGAGAAGGCCCGGTTGCTGCGCATTCATTCCCTGCGTACCACCACCGCCGCCGGCTCCGG
>JACQDH010000052.1 GCA_016201215.1 Acidobacteriota bacterium
CACAATTCAGTGTCCAAGAAAACCCTAGGGCGCGAGAGCCTCAGCTATCAACTCTCGGAGAGGTTTGCCGGCAACGTTCCAAAATAGAAATGTCGGCATCGCGCCCGAGCCTCCATCGAGATAGGATTGACGGTAATCGGAGAATACTACGTTTTTGACTACACGCGGAGCGTTTGTCAGCGTTTTGCCGGGTGGCCCAGCCTTCGAGCTGGCCCCCAAGGTTGCCACTGTATCCCAATGTGGCGCGGGTAGTTGCGGGCCGCTGGAGGCAGGAACAGTCACTCGATGGAATACCTGTCCGGCGGATAAAAGCGCAGTTTTCCTGCTTCGACCATGTCCTGCAGGATGTGCTCCACTTTCCCCGCGCGGTTCGGGTCGTGAATATCAGGAATGCCAACCCTCCTTTGGGCAGCGAACTTCTTCTTGGCATCTTTATCTTCTTCCGGTGTGCTCTGGCCGTTCAGGAAAGCGCGGGCTCTTGTTTCGGCGGGAATGGCATCCTCGATCTGCGCCATCATGAGCTTTTCGCATATCTCATCCAGTGACATCGAGGCCGTGATGACAGCAGACCGCCGTTCAGGCCTTCCCATGGCCTTCAACACGAAGAGATGCCGTTTTCTTCGCCTCGATGTTCGTAGGGTGTCGAGTGCTTCTCTGAGTGGAGGCGCAAGATCTTTGACAATCTCCCACCAAGACATCGAGGCGACTCCTAGCTCACCCATTTTCAGCGACGGAAAAGTATTACACCGGTTAGTATATCCCAATGTGGCGCGGGTAGTTGCGGGTGCCCCCATTGCTTTCGAACGGCCCTTGTGGGGCCTCCCCGGGAGCGTCGCCCAATCTTTTACTTGACGAGAAGTTACTCTACTGGTACTCTGTGCTGCGAAGCCCGCCGAGAGCTTTGCAACGCCTTCCAATTTGAACTTTGAACATTGGAGTTTGGACTTTGACTTCTGGACTGTCCACGGTGAATTGCCGACTGCAAACTCCGAACAGTGGGCCGAGCCCACATCCTGGGCCATCTCGCGCGTCGGCGTTCGCAGCCGCGCTTGCGCTCGCAAGCCCTTTACAATCTGTATCTGCGAGGAATGCGCCCATGCCACTAGCGGAAGACGCTTTCTCAACTCCTTTAGAATCAGCACTTAGCCTGCTTTCTGGACTTAAGTCCCCTAGAATCAGCACATACGCGAAAAACATAGGGGGGTGGGGGGCCCCTTCGATTGACAAGCTTTGCCCCCTCCGATACCCTCCAAAGTTTAGGAGTTCGTCGAAAAAGATGCCTTTGGCCGTCATTCCGAGCCCCGGCAGGGCCGGGGTAAACTCCGCGAGGAATCCCTCTGAGGATAATCCCAAGCAAGCGAGGGATTCCTCGGTGCCTTCGGCGCCTCGGAATGACGGAGTCCAAGGTTCAGCAACCTTTTAGGGTTCGGAATTTTATGGCACAGGAGAAAGCAACCGCGGGCGCGCGCATGTCTGAACTGAAACTACCCTCTCGCTCCGAGGATTTCTCGGAATGGTACAACCAGCTTGTGCTGCGCGCGGAGCTGGCCGATTACGCCCCGGTCCGCGGCTGCATGATCGTACGCCCGTACGGCTGGGCGCTGTGGGAGAACATCCAGCAGGCGCTCGACCGGCGTTTCAAAGCTACCGGGCACGTCAACGCGGCGTTTCCGCTGCTGATCCCCCGGAGCTTCATCGAAAAAGAGAAGTCGCACGTGGCCGGCTTCTCCCCCGAGTTGGCCGTGGTCACCATCGGCGGCGGGGAAAAGCTCGAAGAGCCGTTGGTGGTTCGGCCGACGTCGGAGACCATCATCGGGCATGCCTATGCGAAGTGGATTCAGTCCTACCGCGATCTGCCGGTGCTGATTAATCAGTGGAACAGCGTCGTGCGCTGGGAGCTGCGCACCAAGCTATTCCTGCGCACCCTGGAGTTCTTCTGGCAGGAAGGGCACACGGCTCACGCCACCCTGGAGGAAGCGGAAGCCGAGACGCAGCAGATGCTCGGCATCTACGCGGATTTTGCCGAGAAAGAAGCTGCCATCCCGGTCATCCCAGGCCGCAAATCGGAATCAGAGCGTTTTGCCGGGGCCGATCAGACCTACTCGATCGAGGCCATGATGGGCGACGGGAAGGCCCTGCAGTCGGGCACGTCGCACAACCTCGGGCAGAATTTTGCCAAGGCGTTCGAGATCCGCTACCTCGATAAGAACGGCGTGCTGCAGTATTGCTGGACCACTTCCTGGGGCCTCTCCACCCGCTTCATCGGCGCCATCATCATGGTTCACGGCGACGACCAGGGCTTGATCCTGCCTCCGCGGCTGGCTCCCTTCCAGGTGGTCCTCGTGCCCATCTTCAAGAACGAGGAAGAAAAGGCCGCGGTGATGGAGCGCGTAGGAAAACTCCGACAGGAGCTGCTGGCGGCGGACCTCCGCGTGAAAACCGACGAGCGCGAGGGCTTCAGCCCCGGCTACAAGTTCAACGATTGGGAGATGCGCGGCGTGCCCCTGCGCATCGAGATCGGTCCCAAGGACGTGGCCAAGGGCACCGTGGTGTTCGCGCGGCGAGACAAACCGGGCAAGGAAGGGAAATCCTTTGTGTCGCAGCAGGGTCTGGCCGTCTCCGTGGCCAAAGCCCTCGAGGAAATCCAGGCGGCGCTGTACCAGCGCGCGCTCGCCTTCCGCAATGCGAATACGCACAAACCAGGCGATTACGCCGAATTCAAGGTCGCAGTCGAAAAGGGCTTCTCCATCTCCTTTTGGTGCGGGAACTCGCAGTGTGAGGAGCAGATCAAGGCCGAGACCAAGGCCACCATGCGCTGCATTCCCCTGGAGCAGTCCGGCGGGCAGGGCAAGTGCATCTGCTGCGGCCAGCCGGCCAAAGAAAAAGCCCTTTTCGGCAAGGCGTATTAGGGTTCCACTGCCGGGCAGCGCGCCTTGGCCCGACCGCGCCAGGCGGAAGGTAACTGCTGGGAACGCTCTGGCGTCCATCGGCTCGACATGTTGTGCGCGCGATGCTAGCCTTTCGGATGTAGTGGAAGAACTCCGCGGCCGGAGCGCTGGCTGGGACAGTCCAAGCCTGTCCTCAGCCCACCGCTGCGCGCGGGGTCGCCTCCACGATGAGGGGATTCGTATGGAAGTTCCTGGCGTGCCGAACGCTCTACCGCGCATGCGTGGCGCGCAGCGCGGCGGCGCCCTGCTGAAAGCGATTTTCTGGACCGCGGTCCTAGTTGCCGTCCTCTATGCTGGCTTCAAGGTGGTGCCGATCTACTTCGCCAACTACCAGCTCCAGGACAAGATGCAGACCGAGGCGCGCTTCGCCGTGGTGAATCGCCGCACGGACGAAGAGCTGCGCAAAATCATCTTCAAGGAGATTCAGGACCAGAACATTCCCGCCCGCCGCGAAGACATCAAGATTCTGGAGAACACGCAGCGCGCGGTGCGCATCCAGGTGGATTACACGGTACCCGTGGACCTGAAGGTGTACCAGTTCGACCTGCACTTCACTCCCAGCGCCGAAAACCGTGCCCTCTATTAGTGCTGCTTCCTGGTGGCGTGGTAAACTGATGCGGGGTCGACGCCATCGGGACTCTCTTTGCCCCGGCCCTGCCGGGGCCCGCGCTTACCCGCCCGCGCACGCCCGGAGCGAACCCGATCCCCCATCCCCCAGCTTCGGGATCGAGGGACCCGAAGGGCCCCGGGACCTCTGAGGGAGGGTTGTGGTGCGGATCCGCATTGGCCGCGGCTTTTGGGCTTCCCGCGCGGGCCTGACTTTGCTGGCCTTGGCCGGCTTCGGCGTTCTTGCCGGCATCGGCGTTTTCACTTTCTACTACTTCAAATTCTCACGCATGATCGAGCAGCGGCTTTCCGGCCGCGTCACCCAGAACACCTCGCGCATTTATGCGGCTCCCGGGCGCCTGTTTGTGGGGCAGGGACTCTCCGCGAGCGAACTGAGCAGCTATCTGCTGCGGAGCGGCTACACCGAAACGCTGATCGAGGGCGCCGCGGGGCAGTACGCCGTGCGCGGGGCGGCGGTGGAGATCCATCCTTCGCCCGATTCCTATTTCCGCGGATCGAACGCCCTGCGCGTGGACTTCGCCGGCCGCGAAATCCGCCAGATCCGCTCCTTGCCGGACGGCGCGGCGCTTTCCGCTGCGGAGGTCGAGCCCGAGCTGCTGACCAACCTGTTCGACAGTTCCCGCGAGAAGCGCCGGCCGGTGCGCTTTGAGGACCTTCCTCTGGTGCTGGTGGATGCCGTGCTCTGCGCCGAAGACAAGCGCTTCTTCGAGCATGCGGGTTTGGATCCCATCCGGGTGGTGGGCGCGGCCTGGGCCGACCTCCGCCGCGAAAAGATCGCGCAGGGCGCCAGCACCATCACCATGCAGGTGGCGCGGAGCTTTTTCTTCTCGCGCGAGCAGACCCTCCAGCGCAAGCTCTCGGAGACCTTCGTGGCGCTGCAGCTCGAGCACCGCTTCACCAAGCCGCAGATCTTCGAGCTCTACGCTAACGAAATCTACCTGGGCAACCGCGGCAGCTTTGCCCTCCACGGTTTCGGCGAGGCTGCGCTGGCCTACTTCGGCAAGGACGTGCGCGAGCTGAGCCCGGGCGAAGCGGCCTTCCTCGCCGGGATCATCCGCTCGCCCAACCGCTACTCCTCGGCCGACCGCAAGCCGGAGCGCGCCGTCGAGGCCCGCGACCGCGTCCTGAACCAGATGGTGGAAAACAAAGTCATCTCCGCCGCGGCGGCGCAGGCCGCGAAGAAAGTGCCGCTGCGCATCGTGAGCCACGCCTTCGAGAATAGCGCCGCGCCGTACTTCGTGGACATGATCAAAGACCACCTGCTCGACCGCTTCACAGAAAACGAGCTGCTTTCGGAAAACTTCCGCATCTACACGACGCTCGATCCCGCCTTGCAGCGCGCCGCGGCGCTGGCCGTGGATGCCGGCATCAAGGAGGTGGACAAGCAGCTCGCCCGGCGCTATGCGCGCTGGCGCAAGGAAAAGCCCAAGGAAGCGGTCCCCCAAGTGCAGGTGGCTCTGGTGGCGCTGGACCCGCGCACGGGAGAAATCAAAGCCTTGCTGGGCGGCCGCGATTACGGCCAGAGCCAGCTCAACCGGGCGCTGGCGCGCCGGCAGCCCGGGTCGGTGTTCAAGCCGTTCGTGTACGCCGCTGCCTTTGATGACGCCGTGCACGGCGGCGGACCGGTGGTGACCCCGGCGACGACGGTGGTCGATGAGCCGACCACGTTTCAGTTCGACGGCAAGGAGTACACGCCGAACAACTATGGCGAGCAGTTCCACGGCATCGTGACCTTGCGCGAAGCGCTGACGCGCTCGCTCAACGTCGCCACGGTCAAGGTGGCGGAAATGGTGGGTTACGGCCGCGTGGTGCAGGTCGCGCGCCAGATGGGTCTCGACCCCAACATCCACGCGACTCCTGCGGTGGCCCTGGGCGCCTATGAGATGACGCCGATCGATGTGGCGGCCGGCTACACGGTGTTTGCCAACGGGGGCACGCGCGCCGAACCGCTGTTTATCCGCAGCGTGATCAGCGCGGAGGGCACCGTGCTCGAGCGCTCCGAACCGCGCACGCGGCCCGCGCTCGACCCCCGCGTCGCCTACCTGGTGACCAACGTCCTCCAAGACGTCGTCAACCGCGGCACCGGCGCCGTGGTGCGCGCCCGCGGATTCACCGCTCCGGCGGCAGGCAAGACCGGCACCTCGCACGACGGCTGGTTTGCCGGCTTCACCTCCAACTTGCTCTGCGTCGTCTGGGTGGGTTTCGACGACAACCGTGACCTGGGGCTCTCCGGTACGGCCTCCGCCGCTCCCCTCTGGGCCGAATTCATGAAGCGCGCCGTGGCCCTGCCCGCCTACCAGAACACGCAAGGCTTCTCTGCGCCCGCGGGAGTGACCTCTGTGGTGATTGACCCGGAGACGCTGCAGTTGGCCACGCCGCAGTGCCCCACCACGCGCGAAGAGTTCTATGTCCTGGGCACCGAACCCACCGAGTTCTGCGAGCGGCACGGCGGCCGGGTCACCACGCAAGGCCCGGCCGGCGGCTGGCTCGAGCGGCTGTTCGGCGGCGAGAAGTCGAACGCCCCCGGCGCTCCGACGGATGTCGGCGCGGGGCCGCAGCCTGCTGGCAGAGGACCTGCCGCCGGCACAGCCGCGTCGGGCCCCGAGGAGGGACGCGCGGAGAAGGAAGAGAAGAAAAAGGGTCTCTTCCAGCGGATCTTTGGTATCTTTGGCGGTGGAAAGAAAGAGAAAGACCAGGAGAAACCTCCGCCAAAGCCTCCGACCTGATCGGTGGCCTGCACGGGGGAATCGCCCTGAGCCGGTCCAGGGGGCGCTATGAGACGAGAAATCCTGACCGCGCTTGCCTTCGCCTCATGGATCGCGTTCTGCGCAACCGCGCAGGAAATCCCCGGCCGCGGGCAGCCGGGAACTCCTCCTCCGCAAGCCAGCTCGCCGCAAGCTTCCACGACGCCGAGCGCTCGAACGCCGCGAGAAGAGGAAGAGCTGCACGCTGACATTCTGATGGCGCGCAAGCAGTACGCGGAAGCCGTGCCCATCTATCAGAAGCTGCTGCTCGCCGAGCCACGCAACGCCGTTCTGCTCAATAAACTCGGCATCGCCTATCACCAGCAGGCCCGGCTGGACCAGGCCAAACGCTATTACGAGCGCTCTATCCGGGCGGACAAGAACTACGCCGCCGCCTACAACAACCTCGGTGCGGTCCAATACGATCGCAGAAAATTCCGCCAGGCCATTCACCAATACCAGAAAGCCTTGGCCATCGCTCCGACTATGGCGACGGCATATCGGAATATGGGCAGCGCCTATCTCGCCGAGAAGAAATATGACCAGGCTTTCGCCGCCTACCAACGCGCGGTGGAGCTCGACCCGCAGGTGTTCGAGAGCCGCGGCGGCTTTGGCACCGTGCTGCAACACATCGGCGTCGAAGACAAGGGTCTGTTCTATTTTTTCCTGGCGAAGTCATTTGCCTCGATGGGCAATGCCGAGCGCTGCGCCCACTATTTGCGGAAGGCCAGGGACGAAGGCTACAAGAACCTCGCCGCCGCGCAATCGGATCCGGCCTTCGCCGGCGTCCTGCGCGACCCCAGCATCCAGGAAATCCTGCAGCCGCCTCCGCCGGCGGACAACAAATTGCGTCCGTCTGCCCCCGCCCCGCCCGGCGGCGCGCTCTAGATCCTCTCCGTCATGCCCATCCGCGCCGCGGTGACCCGCGAAAGGCGTGCGGATGCCCGCCGCACAGTTCTGTTACAATACGCCACAGGAAGATGACCCGGTACGTCCTCATCGGGGTTCTCGGGCTCTTCGCGACTTTCGTCGCCAGCGGGGAAAATTTCATTCTAGGTGCGGCTGCCTCGGGTTCGTTGGACCGCGGCGCGGTAGGGAAAATGTCCCAAGAGGTTGGGACTCCGCCTGCGGCGGCACCGAGACACGCGGAAACGCTCCTGGTTTTTCCGTTTGAGAATTCCGACCGGCAAGGGAAACTCGATTGGCTGAGCGAGGGGCTGGCCGAGTTAACCATCGAGCGGCTGGCCACGGCCGGGCAGGGCGTCTTCCTGCGGGAAGAGCGGCTGGCGGTGCTCGAAAAGATGGGCTTGCCCGCCTCCACGCGCTTCACCCATGCGACGATGCTGAAGATTGCGGAGGAGATCGACGCCGACTATGTGGTCTTCGGCCAGTACGTTTCCGACGGCAAGAATCTCACCCTGACCGGGCGGGTCTTGCGGGTCAGCCCACCGAAACTGGCGCCCGGCGTCGATGAATCGGGTGCGCTCGC
>JACQDH010000057.1 GCA_016201215.1 Acidobacteriota bacterium
ACTGGATGCGCGGGCTGGCCTGCCTGCTGATGTTCCAGACGCACTGCTACGATTCCTGGTTGTCCGCGGGGCCGCGCACCACAAAATTCTTCATGTGGTCGCAGTTGGGCGGGACGCTGCCGGCGCCACTGTTCCTGTTTCTGGCGGGATTCTCCTTCGCGCTGGTGACCGACAAGCTGCGCCGGCGCGGCGTCGCAGCCAGCGACATTGCGCGGACGACCGTGCGCCGCGGCGCAGAGATTTACGGCCTCGGGCTGCTCTTCCGCGTGCAGGAATTTATCCTGGGACAACCTGGGGCGCCGTGGACCGATCTGCTGCGCGTGGACGTGCTCAACATCATCGGCCTTTCCATGATGCTGATGGGTCTGGTGTGTCGCTTGACCGCGGGAAGTGGCATGCAGAAAGATGCGGCGGGCGGCACGACGGGCAGCCGCATGGTCAGTATTCTTGTGGCCTGCGGTGTTGCACTGGCCGTGGCCCTGGTCACGCCGCTGCTGTGGACCACCTGGCGTCCGCGCTGGCTGCCCTGGTTTCTCGAGTCCTATCTCAACGGCGTGCACATCTATCCGCGGCCGCAGCCGTGGCTGTTTCCACTCTTCCCGTGGACGGCGTTTGGGTTTGCCGGTTTGGCGGTGGGTTTCCTGCTGCTGAGCGACTGGGCGCGGCGCAATGAAGCGCGCACGGCGGCTCTGTTGGGCGCGGGCGGCGCCGCCATCGGTGTGCTGGCATGGTGGCTGGACGCGCAGCCGCGTCAACTCTACGCGGTTTACGATTTCTGGCACACCAGCCCGAACTTCTCCCTCATCCGCATCGGCGCCCTGCTCGTGATTCTATTGGGCACCTACGTGTGGTGCCGCTGGGGCGCGGCGCAGTGGGGCTTCAGCCCGGTCATCCAGTTGGGACAGACGTCGTTGCTGGTGTACTGGGTGCACATCGAATTCGTTTACGGCCGGTTCTCGATTCTTCCGAAGCGCTCGATGAGCATCCCGGGAGCGACGCTGGGCCTGCTGGCGATCTTCCTGGCCATGCTGTTGCTCTCGTGGTTGCGGATGCGCCTGAAGGGTCGCGGCGCGGAGGTGCTCGCATGGTTTCGCCGCCCGGCCCGCGCGGAGTAGGCCCTGACTTGCGACTTGTGCATCGCGTCCTGCCTGCCGATCCACGAATCACGAGTCACCAGTCACGCATCACTTCTTCGGCGGGTCTAGTTTGGCCGGCGGCGGGGGCAGCTTGAAGATCAGCTCACCCGGCCGGGCCAGGCCCATCTCTTCGCGGGCGATGCGCTCAATCATCCGGGGATCGCTCTTGAGCGCTTTCACCTGGCCGTCGAGCTCGCGGTTCTCCGCATGGATCTTTTGAATTTCCTGGCGCAACTGTTGGATCTCTTTCTGCGTGCGCCGCATGGCGAGGAAGCCGTGGTTGCCGAAGATGTCGTGGACCAGCAGGGCAAACAGCGCCACGGCCAGAATCGTGCGCAGGTGGCCGCGGAGGAAGGAAGGCGGAGGAACGAGCCGGCTCACCGGTGCCGCCCCTTGGCCGCCGCGAAGATCCATTCCCGGGTCTGCTCGGCCAGTTGCGCCGCCGCCGCTGCAGTAGCCGCTTCGGTGTAGAGTCGCAGGAGCGGCTCGGTGCCGGACAGGCGCAGGAGAATCCACGAGCCGTCGTCGAAGACCAGCTTCAACCCGTCGGTACGATCAGTTTGCGCCACGCGGTGCCCGAGATACTCCGGGAAACTTTCTTTCAGCCGTTCGACCGTGCGTGCCTTCACCTCGTCAGGCAGGTGGAGGTTGGTGCGCAGCGGCCAGAACTCCGCGCAGACGCGCTGGAACAAATCGGTCAACTGCTCGCGCAGCGGCGCACGCCGCGTGGCGATCATCTCCGCCACCAGCAGGCCCGCGAGGATTCCGTCCTTTTCCGGCACGTGCCCGCGGATGGAAAGGCCGGCGCTCTCCTCGCCGCCGAGCGCGATCTTGTCCTGCTGGATCAGCTCGCCGACATACTTGAATCCCACCGGCGTTTGATAGCACGTCACACCGTGGTGCCGCGCGACGGCGTCGAGCAGGTGCGTGGTGGCCACGCTGCGCGCCGCGGGCAATCGCCAGCCGCGCGTCTCCACTAAGTAGTCGTAAAGCAGCGCCAGGATGTGGTTGGGCGAAACCCAGAAACCGTCGTCATCGAGAATGCCGAAGCGGTCCGCGTCCCCGTCGGTGGCGAGGCCCACGTGCGCCTTGCGCTCGAGCACAGCCGTCCGCAGCGGCGCGAGATTGGCTTCGGAGACGTCCGGGCCGGCGCCGTCAAACAGAACGTCGCGGTCGGTGCGGATGGCCGTCGCGGGGATGCGGTGATCGGTCAGCGCGCGATCGAGGTAGCCGGCGCCGCAGCCGTGCAGCGGGTCGCAAACAATCTTAAGCCTGGCCTTGCGAATGGCGTCGAATTTCACCAGCTCGGCGAGGCGAGTCAGGTACGGCTCGCGCGGGGAGATTCTCTCGAAATCGCTTGTGGCATGGCTAGCGGGAGGCTCTGGCGGGTGGGCCAGCAGCCCGGCAATGCGCGCCTCGATGTCGCGAGTGACCTCGGGCAGTGCCGGGCCGCCATCGGCCCCTGAGAATTTCACCCCGTGGTACTCGGCGGGATTATGGCTGGCGGTGAAGTTGATCGCGCCGTCGCACCTCCGCCGCAGGATTTCGTAAGCGATGGCCGGGGTGGGTGCGGCGGCGTCACACAACAGCACTTCCACGCCGCGCGCGCGAAGAATCTCCGCGGCGGTGCGCGCAAACTCTTCGGAGAGGAAGCGCGTGTCGTGCCCGACGATGACCGTGGGAGTCTGGCTCCGGCTGCGCACGTGGTCAGCGATGGCGGCGACGGCCAGGCGCACGTTGGCAAAGGTGAACTCGTCGGCAATGACCGCACGCCAGCCGGAGGTTCCGAAGCGGATGGGACTGGTCGTCATTTGTTTGCTACGGCGCGCTATTGTATCTTGGCGCACAGGCGGCAACCAAGAGGCGTCGCGGGCAGGCGAGAAAGAGTAACGAGCGTGGAAGAGTTGACCGTGGAGAAGCAAGAGTCAAAAGTGACGGGGGAAGAGTGACCAGCGATGACCATGACGGATAAGATTGTGGTGCTGGTAATGTGCGGGAATGCGCGGGAGGCCAAGCGCATCGCGCGGAAGCTGGTCGAACACCGCCTCGCGGCGTGTGTGAACGCGCTCGAAGCGCAAGTACACTCAACCTATCGCTGGAAGGGAAGAGTGGAAACTGCGAGGGAAATCCTGCTGCTGATCAAGAGCTCGAGAAAACTCTTGCCCAGACTGCGCCGGGAGATTGAACGCCTGCACAGCTACGACGTTCCGGAAGTGATCGCCCTGCCCATTGCCGACGGCTCGCCCGCCTACCTCTCGTGGCTGGCCGACTGCCTTCGCGCGGCACCCCGCGCAACTCGTAGAAAGAAGCGTTAGCAGCTTGTTGAAGAATTCGAGTTGACGGTGGTATCTACCTTTGTTTTCGCCTCGAATCGGGTTAGCGTGACGGTTTGGGGCCGACCAGAGCGGGTTGTGCGGGTAGCCGGTGTGTCCTCGCGGCGTTGCGGTGAAGC
>JACQDH010000058.1 GCA_016201215.1 Acidobacteriota bacterium
ACCGGGATGCCCGCCGCCGATAGGAAGCCCATCGAGTCGGCGGGCGGGAGCGAGGCCGGGACCGAAGCCGACGCCGCAGCGAAATGTGCTGGCGTCACGGTCTCCAGCGGGAATAAGTGGCGGCGGAACCGAGCGTGGCAGGCCAGGGCCTTCACCGCACGCTCCGGCGTGGGGAAGACGGCGATCTTTTTCTCGTGCATTAGGGCCCGCTCCTCCCGCTCCACGTCCGCGCCCCCGAGGAAGGCGACCAGTTCGCACCGCGCGGGTCGGATGACCTCGCTGACTCCGGGGATGGGGTCGCCGAAGATGGTCATGGCTACGTCGTAGTGGCCGTCCGCCAGCTCGAGGACCTTTCGGTACCACGCCGCGGTGGCGTCGCCCGTAAGGTCTATGGGGTTCCCGACGCTGCAATGAGCGGGGAGGAACTCCCGTAGGCGGACCGCGAGTCCCTCGGGTACGGGAGTGACCCGGAAGCCCTCCTCCTCCAACGCGTCGGTGGCGATGATGGCTGACCCGCCCGAACTGGTGACGATCAGCGTCCGCGGCCCCTGCGGCGCGGGCACGTAGGCCAGCGCCTTGGCGAAGTCGTACAGTTCCTCCAGGGTGAAGGCTCGGTGGATGTGGTGCTGGCGGAAAACGGCCTCATAGATTTCATCGCGGCCCGCCAGGGAGCGGGTGTGAGATTCCGCCGCCTTCCGGCCCCGCTCGGTCCGGCCCGGCTTCAAGATCACGAGAGGCTTGCGGCAGGCGTTCACCGCCGCCAGGAACTTCGCGCCGTCCTTGACGCCCTCAATGTAAAGGGCGATCACTTTTGTGTTGGGGTCCTCCGAAAAGAAAGAGATCAGGTCCGCCTCGTCCACATCCACCCGGTTCCCCATGCTCACCAACGCGGAAAAGCCGAGATGGTCCTGGGAGGCCCAGTCAGCCAGAGCGGCGGCCACCGTCCCGCTCTGCGAGACGATGGCCATGTCCCCCCGGCGGGTTAGCAGCGGCCAGGAAGCGCACAGCCCGTGGTACGGATAGTTCACCCCTTGGCAGTTCGGTCCCACGACTCGAATGCCGCACTGGGCCGCGTTCTTCGCAAGCTCCTGCTGAAGGGCGGCCCCCTCGTCCCCGGACTCCGCGAAGCCTCCGGTAATGACGACCGCCGACCTCACCTGCCTCTCTCCGAGCTGGAGGATCAGCTCAGGAACCAATTTCGCGGGGATGATCACGACCGCGAGGTCGGTGCCCTCCGGCAACTCCGCCGCGGACTTGAGGGAGGAGATCCCGAGGATCGTTTCCCCTTTCGGGTTGACCGGGAGGATCTCTCCGGCGAAGCCGGCCTCCTTGATGTTGCGGAAGATCTGGAAGCTCAGCTTCTCGGGGTTGGCCGACGCGCCGATCACGGCGATCCGGGATGGCCGGAACAAAGACGTCAGGGGAAAGGCCACGGGTCACCTCCGGGATGAGCTGCGCCCTTCGGACGGGCATCATAGGGGGGCACTGTCGTGCAAGTCAACGCGAACGCAGCCGCAGCGCGACGCCTTCCGCGCGGGCTGCCACGCTGGCCGACAAAAGGATCACCACAAGCCTCGCCGATCGGTCAGTCGAGGTCGGGCGCCACACGCTGGGGACGACGCGGATCCAATGGGTCCTGGTGCTGGAGGAGGGACTTGAACCCCCACGGCCTTTTGGGCCACGAGATTTTGAGTCTCGCGCGTCTGCCAGTTCCGCCACTCCAGCCGGTTGACCGATCAAAGGTTAGCACGCCGCTGCGTTTGCCTCAACCTGAAGGCTGTGCTACCCCAGCCGCCCGCGGCTGCTTGCCTGCATGCCTCAACATGGATAGACTTCGCGGCGTTGCCGGGTTTCCCTTGACGCGCTCTCTGATCGAAACCGGGCGGATGCAGAGAGCGCGTCGGGCTGATATCTTTGTGCAAGCTCCATCCCAGCACAACGCCACTTGCCTCATAATGGAGGCCGAGGACGGCGCTCCCCCCGCAGATGGCTGAAACAGAACCAAGCCGCGGGTCTTCCTCCCCTGGGGTCAATCCGGAGAGCGGTGCGGCTCTCTTCTCAGATGCCCACTCGGCCAGCAAGCGCGGCTTCTGGGCCCTGATCCTCACGCAGTTTCAGAGCGCCTTCAGTGACAACGCGCTGAAAAATCTTGTCATCCTGCTGATTCTGGGGACCGGACTCTCCGCGGCAGAGAAGAGCCGCATGGTGCCGTTCGTTCTGCTGCTGTTTTCGCTGCCGTTCATTCTCTTCTCGATGGCCGGTGGCTACCTGGCCGACCGCTTCAGCAAACGCAGCGTCGCGGCCGCTACCCGGGCGCTCGAAATCTTCGTCATGCTTCTGGCGCTGGTGGGGTTAGCGCGCGGGAACCTGTGGTTGTGTTTCGTGGCCATTTTTCTGGTGAGTACGGAGGCCGCCCTGTTCGGCCCCACGAAATATGGCATCCTGCCCGAGCTGCTGCCGGAAAAGGAGCTTTCCTGGGGCAACGGCGTCCTGGAATTGGGGACGTTTCTGGCCATCATCACCGGCACCATTGCTGCCGGCTACATGTCGGAGGATTTTCGCGGGCGCCAAGGATGGTCCGGACTGATTTTCATCGCCCTGGCGGTCTTCGGCTTGATGGCCAGCCTGGGGATCACGCGCGTGCCCGCAGCAGACCCGGCGCGGCGCTTCCGCGCCAATTTTCTAGGCGATCTCTGGACGGAAACGCGCACGATTCGCCGCGATCGAGTGCTGTGGCTGGCGGTGCTCGGCAACGCCTACTTCTGGTTTCTCGGCGCCCTGCTGCAACCCATCATACTGCTGTACGGCAAGGAGGTGCTGCACCTCGGCGACAAGCAGAACACCTACCTGCAAGCCGCTCTGGCCGTGGGCATTGGCCTGGGAAGCCTCGCGGCCGGGTATCTTTCCGGCGGCAAGATCGAATACGGGCTGATTCCGCTGGGCTCGATCGGGATCACCGCTTTCGCCACCACGCTCTCGCGCGGTGGGCTGTCGTTTTCCGCGGTCATGGCGCAACTGAGTTTCCTGGGTTTCTTCGCTGGTTTCTTCGCCGTGCCCATCATGGCCCTGATCCAGCACCGGCCGGACCCAGCGCGCAAGGGACACGTTCAGGCGGCCGCCAATCTCTGGTCGTGGATTGGCGTGTTCGTCGCGGCCGGCGGCTACTACCTGGTGGAGGGAGTGTGGCACCTGCGCCCGGCGATGGTTTTCCTGGCCGGCGCCGGGCTCACGCTCGCGGCGGCAACTTACATCGTCCTCCTGCTTCCCGATTCCCTGGTGCGTCTGCTGCTGTGGCTGTTGACGCACTCGGTTTACCGCATCCGCGTCGAGGGGCGCGACAACATCCCCGAGCGCGGCGGGGCGCTGTTTGTCTGCAACCACATGTCCTTTGTGGATGCGCTGCTGCTGATCGCCTCGACCGACCGCCCCGTGCGCTTCGTTATGTTCAAGGACATCTACGAACACCCGCTGATCTATCCCTTTGCGCGCATCCTCCGGTGCATCCCCATCTCTGCTCAGCTTCGCCCGCGGGAGATGATCCGCTCGCTGCGCACGGCCACCGAGGCGATCGAGTCGGGCGAAGTCGTCTGCATTTTCGCCGAAGGGCAGATCACGCGCATCGGGCAACTGCTGCCCTTCCGCCGCGGATTCGAGCGCATCATGAAGGGAGTGGATGCGCCGATCATCCCGGTCAACCTCGACGGCGTCTGGGGCAGCATCTTCAGCTACGAGCGAGGTCGCTTCCTCTGGAAGATTCCGCGGCGCATCCCCTACCCCGTTACGGTGAGCTACGGCCGGCCGATGCCGCCCACTTCAACCCCGTTTGAGGTGCGCCAGGCGGTGCAGGACCTGCACACCGAGGCCTATCGCCACCGCAAAGCGCGCATGCGTACGCTTCACCGCGCGTTTCTCAACACGGCGCGGCGCCACCCCTTGCGCTTTGCCATGGCCGACGGGCGCGTGCCGCGGCTGCGGTTCGGCGCCGCCCTGCCACGCACAATTTTCCTCGCGCGGCGTCTGCGCAAGGTCTGGCGGGGACAAAGCATGGTCGGCATCCTGTTGCCGCCATCGGTTCCGGGAGCGCTGGTGAACTTCGCGGCGCTGCTGGCGGGCAAGATCCCGGTCAACCTCAACTACACCGCATCGGATGAAATCCTGGCCTCCTGCGCACGCCAGTGCGAGCTACAAACCGTTGTCACTTCGAAAGCGTTCCTCGGGCGGGTGCCAGTGCAAGTGCCGGGGAAAATGATCCTGCTCGAGGAGTTGGCTGCCAGCCCGCGGACCTCGGAAAAACTGCTGGCGCTGCTGCTGGCCTGGACGCTGCCGGCTCGCTGGCTGGAATGGGCGCTCGGCCAGCGCAAGAAGGCTGCGCTCGACGACCTCGCCACGGTGATTTTTTCGAGCGGCAGCACCGGCGACCCCAAGGGCGTCATGCTGACGCACTACAACATCGGATCAAACATCGAGCAGGTCGGGCAAACTTTTATGCTCGACCGTAGGGATTGCCTGTTGGGCGTGCTTCCCTCCTTCCACTCGTTTGGATTTACGGTGACGCTGTGGCTGCCGGCGGTGCTGGGCGTTGGCGCGGTGTACCATCCCAACCCGCTCGACCTGACCGCCATCAGCGAATTAGTGCGCAATTACCGCATCACGTTTCTGCTGGCCACGCCTACTTTCCTACAGGCCTATATGCGGCGCTGCTCGCCCGAAGATTTCGGCAGCGTGCAATACGTGCTGGTCGGCGCCGAAAAATTGCCGGAGCGGCTGGCGCTGGCGTTTGAGGACAGCTTCGGTATCCGCCCGCTCGAGGGCTACGGCTGCACGGAGTGCGCGCCCGTGGTCAGCGTCAACACAAGGGACTTCCGCGCCCCCGGTTTCCGCCAAGTGGGCGCAAAGCGCGGCAAGATCGGCCATCCGCTGCCCGGTGTGAGCGTGCGCATCGCCGACCCGGACACGCTCACGACGCTGCCGCCGAGTCAGCCAGGGCTGCTGCTGGTGCGCGGGCCGAACGTGATGAGAGGCTACCTCGGCCGACCGGCCAAGACCGCCGAGGTCCTGCGCGACGGCTGGTACGTTACCGGGGACATCGCCACGATCGACGAAGATGGCTTCCTCACTATCACCGATCGCCTCTCGCGGTTCAGCAAGATCGGCGGCGAGATGGTGCCGCACATCAAGGTGGAAGAAAAACTGCACGAGCTGGCGGGAACAACCGAGCAGACGTTTGTGGTCACGGGCGTGGCCGACGGCAAGAAAGGCGAGCGCCTGGTGGTCTTGCACACGCTGCCGGAGGAGGAACTCAAAGAGTATCTTGAGAAACTGTTCTCGCTCGATTTGCCGAATCTGTGGATTCCGCGCGCGAATCAATTCTTCCACGTGGAAAAGCTGCCATATCTGGGCACCGGCAAACTCAACCTGCGCAAAATACATGACCTCGCCCTGCAATTCTCCGGCGAACCTTAGCGCGTCCGGCATCCGACGCCCACAACTGCCATTCCGATCCCGCCGAAGGCGGGAAAGGAATCCCCCGGAGAGGTCCTTCGGTCCGCTCGGGATGACAAGACTGGGTTGCGCGGCTTCCGGGCGCAGTGCCCACTCTTAAAAGAGAGAGAACTTCACGCGGAGGAATTTTTTCGGGTTCTGACGGAAGTCCCCCATCAGCAGGCGCATGTCGCCGGCGAGCCCCGTCATGTTGTCGTAGAACTGCGGGTCGGTAAAGAATTTGCCCGCGGTAGTCTGGTTGGAGTTGAGCTTGGCGGTGGCGCTTTCGAGATTGGCGCCGATCGCCCGCCAGCGGGCGTAGAGCTCTTCGTCGGTGGTGAGCTTGCCCAGGGTACCCTTCCCCGCGCGCACGTCGGTGATCAGCAGGTTTCCCTTCTCCAGGAACTGTTTGGCGTTGTCGTGGATGCTGGGGTCGTACACCTTGCCGAGCGTGCCGTTGCCTGCCTCTACCGAGTCCACCATGTGCTCGACCTTGCCCAGAGTCCTGTTCAGGTGATTGTAGGCGGTCTCGTCCACCAGCACTTTGCCGAGCGAGCCGCGGCCCCGCTTGATCCCGTCCACAATTTCGCTGACCTGGATGGACATCTGGTTGAGGTTCTGCACCAACTCAGCGCCGCGTTCGACAATCGCCTTGATGGCCTTTTCCTCGCGGCCAGGCACCTCCTGGCCATCCTGGAGCGGCGTGCCCACAAAGCCGCGCTGGATGCTGACGTAGCGGTTCCCGAGCAAGCCCTCGGTGATCAGCCCGGCTGTCGAGTCGGTGCGGATGTCGGGCTGGTAGCGCCGGTCGATGCGCAGCACCAGCTCAATGCTGCGCTTCGGGTCGGGCGGCTGCTGCGGCGTGCGCGGCGTCACGCGGATGGCGTCCACGTTGCCGACTTCGATGCCGTCCAGACGCACCGGTGCGCCGACAGTCAGCCCTTCGACCTCCGGGAGATAGGTCCGCAGGCGATATTTGGGACCCAGAACCCCCGCCCCGGTGACATAGAAGATCGCCACAGCGACGACAAAAATCCCCACCAGCACGAACAATCCCACGCGCAGTTCTGTCCAGGTTAATTGCTTGCGTTGCGGCATGGCCGACCCTCCTCCGTAACTTCCGATGTTGTTGTTTTCCGCATCTCTTCAGAGCAAGAAGCGTTTCAAATACGAATCCGTGGATTTGAGGATGGCCTGCTGGTCACCCTCGAAATACACCCCGCCGTCGCTGAGCACCAGAAAGTTGGTCGGCGGGATGGCGACGATCCCTTCCGCCGAAGGTCCCTGGCCATTCCGGCCCACCGGGACGACGCGGTTCGCACGATGATCGAACCGAAAATTAGCGAGCGCGAAAGCGTCCTGCAACCGATGCGTGGCCAGCAGCGAAGTCACGCCCTGTGCGTCGCGCAGGCGCAGGATCAGCGTGATGATCGTCTGCGAGGTCACCGGGTCGAGTCCGGCCGTGGGCGAATCGTAAAGCACGATCGGTGGGCGGCTGACCAGCGCGCGGGCAATCGACACGCGGCGGCGCATCCCGCCGCTCAGTTCCGCCGGCAATTTCTCGAGGGCGTCTTCCATCTCCACGAAACGCAGAGCCTCGCGCACGCGTCCCTCGATCTCTTCGTCGTCCACACCGTCCTCGCGCAGCCGGTAGGCCACGTTTTCGGCCACGCTGAGCGAGTCAAACAGCGCGCCCTCCTGGAAGACGAAACCTACCTCGCGGCGGAAATCGAGCAGCTCGCTTTCGCTCATGGCAGAGACTTCGCGGCCCAGCACGCGGATGCGGCCCGCGTCGGGACGAAGCAGCCCGGCGGCGAGCTTGAGTGCGAGAGTTTTCCCGGAGCCGGTTTCGCCCACCAGAACCTTGGTCTCCCGGGGCGTCACGGTGAAGGAAATCCCGCGCAGGATGTCGCCTTCCTCGAAACCAATGCGCACATTTTCAAAATGAATGACCGGCTCGATACGGTCGTCCGGCGGGGCATGTCCCGAGGCGTCGGGACGAAGGGCGCGCTCCATGGCGAGATTATAGATGCAAACGCCGCCGCTGGTGTAGCGCCTACGTCTCCCCGGCGCCCCTCGAGAGCCCCCGGCGGTTCTACGATGTGGGAGGACTCACCCTAGAAGACGCGGCCAGAGAGGAAGAGCATGACCTTGGTCAGGAAGAAATTCGCGACGAGGATGAACACCGAAGAGACCACCACGGCCTGGGTGGTCGCGCGACCCACTCCCTGCGTGCCGCCCCGCACCGTCAAGCCCTGGTAGCAACCTACTGTAGAAAGGATGAAGCCGAAGACGAGTGGCTTAGTCATGCCCTGCATCAGGTCGGAGAACTCGAGCGCATGAATCGCCCGCGTCCAGTACTGCACCGGGTTCAGGCGCAGCTCGAAGCTGGCGACCACAAAACCTCCGACCAGTCCGATGAAATCGGCCATCGCCGTCAGCAAGGGCAGCATCAGGACGGTGGCGACGACACGCGGGGTGACCAGCTTGCGCGTCGGATCAGTGCCCATCGCCCGCATTGCGTCCACCTGCTCGGTCACCAGCATGGAACCCAGCTCCGAGGCGATGCCCGAGGAGTTGCGCCCGGCCACCAGCAAACCCGTAATCGTCGGCCCCAGCTCCCGCACCAGCGCCAGCGCCACCACGTCGCCGGTGAGGGCCGTCTGGCCGAAGCGCTCGAACTGCGAGGCGGTCTGGAGCACCATCACCGCGCCGATAAAGAAGCCAGTCAGCAACACGATGGGCAGCGATCCTACGCCGATCAAGTCCATCTGTTCGAAAGTATCGGCGAGGTAGAGCGGCGGGTGGAACAGATTGGTCACCGAGCGCAGCGAGAGCAGCGCGTAGTTCTGCACTGCCAGGACGCGACGCTTGAGCGCCTCCAGCAACACCGAGGCGGCTGAGGGCACTTCGTTCGCCGCCAGGAATTTGGGATCGGATGGTGTCATGGGCTGCCCGGGCACTGAAGCGCACAGCCAGCATCAGCGCCAGCAGCAGCCTAGCGTCCACCCTGCGGCGCGTCAAGTTTTCTCGCGAACCTTCGCGCCATCGGCTCGAGTTTTGAGCGGGGATTCGCAAGCCGCAAGGCGGGATCAACGGGGCCGGAAAACGAGAAAGTAGTCCATGCCGTCGCCCTTCACGAAATCGTATTCCTCGATGAGTTCGTAGCCCGCCGCACGGGCCTCGTCGATCACCACGGCGCGAGGTACGCCGTGGTCATCGCCGTTTCCCTTGCGGTCGATAATGCCGACGCGGGCCTCGGCGCGCAAAGATTTCCGCAGGTTCTGCAACAGCCGCACGGGCTGCGCCAGCTCATGATAGGTCTTCAGCAGCAGTGCGGAGTCGATGCTCTCAGGTGGAAGCAGAGGGTCGTCTTCCTTGCCCAGGATCGTCTGCACGTTCCGGAAACCCTCGCGCTCCACGCGGTCCTTCACATAGGCGACGTAGTCGGGGTTGATGTCCACAGCGTAGACCCGCCCGGAAGCTCCGGCGCGTCTGGCCGCTCGCACGGTGAACCAGCCGGAACCCGCGCCAATATCGGCCACGGCGGCAGCGGAACAAATACCCAGGATGTCCATGACTCGTTCGACTTGCAGTTTCTTGTCGCGGTCCTTGTATTCAAAAACGGATAGGTCGCCGGTGTAGGGCCTGCTCGTCTTCCGCGGGGGAGTTTGCGGCGGGGCGACTGTCTGCGCGGCAACGGGCCAGGGCGCGGCGGACAGATGGACGGGACTTGAGGACCCGCAAGGGAACGGCAGAAAGAGCAGCGCAAGGAGGGAAAGGCGTGCGAGGAATCTCAAGAACAAACGCGCGATGAAAAGGAAATCCATCCCCTAGTCGCGCGCGATCACAATCGTCGTGCAGGCGCTCTCGCCCTTGGGCAGGTCGCGCGCGGCGGCCATCCTGATTTCGAGCTTTGGCATTTCCCCGCGCACGACCGGGCAGTAGGGGTCAGGTTGATCGAGCGCGAGTTGCAGCCGGCGGCGCCCCGCGCATCCCCCGCGGCAGGTTTCGCGAAAGGCGCAAGGCTCGCACGCCTTGGGCCGCAGGCGCGCCTCTTCAAACGCAGGAGTGCCGATTACCCCGGGCCCCATCTTGAACAGGATGGATAAGGGCTCCCCTACGCCCGGCCAATAGACACAGGGTTGCAGGGTCGCACGCGGCGTCAGCCGCACGGTGCTGCGGCCGCAACCTCCGGTGCGCGCAGGCAGGCCGGCCATCGCCCGGACGAGCGGCTCGCCGATGGCGATGACATCGGTTTCCGCAAATAGCCTGCGAAAACCTTCCCAATATTCCGCGTAAGTAAGCGCATAGAGGTCTGAGCGCACCGACTGATACACGTTGGTGCGCAGCGGCGCCCCAAATTTCTTGGCCACGCGCGCGACCTCGGCCAGGCGCAGGTGATTCGATTTCATCATCACGGCGATGATGGTCACAGGTATCCCCAGGGCTACGCAACGCGCTGCCTGCCGGTGGATGAGGGCCCAGTTGCCGGGCCCGCGCTGCGCGTCCTGCTCGGCTTCGCTCGGGTAATCGAGCGAGAACTCCACATCGTGGAACGCCCCCAGGTCCGCGTCGTCGAGGATGGCCGCGCTGTGGCCGTTTGAGGTGATGGTCAGCTTGACGGGCCGGGTGCGCAGGTAGGCCAGGATCTTCTTGAACTCCGCGTGCATGCCGTTTTCGCCGGTGCCCAGATTGACCGAGCGCACGGGCAGGCGCTCCATCGTCGCGCGGACCTGGTCGAGGGTGAGCCGGTCCATGCGCGTCGGATCGCGATAGCAGAAAGCGCAGGCGAGGTTGCACTCGTTGGTCAGCCCCAGGCCGAGAGCAAAGGCGGCATCCGACCGCGTGGGCATCTCCGGCGTCGTAGAGGAAATCACCTGTGGGGTCCTGCTCTCGTTCACGTCAGCCTCCCCTTTCTTCCGGGTAGCGCCGCACTCGGACGTGCGGCACATCTACCCTTACGCGTGCGCCGGCTGCACCAGGAATTGCGTGTACCGCGCGATACCGGCAAATTCCGGCCGCTCACCCAGCATTGTTTCGAGTGCGAAGATGCGCGCATAGGCTCGCTCGTCCTGCAACAGGGACGCAGGTAGGTAGTCGGCGATCACGCGCACGCCACGCTCGGCGACGACCTTGAGCCCAGCCTCCAGCAGGCGGCTGCGCAGATCCGCCGCGTCGAAAAGGCGCGCGCTTTCTCCGTAGAGCGATTCGGCGGCCCATTCCGCGCTCAGGTTGGTCTCCGCGAGGTCCAAGTCGCCCGATTGGATGGCCGCCTTCAAGACTTCCCCAAGTCGGTTGCGCACGAGAATCGAAGCAGCCGCGCCAGCGCCTCGGAGCAGCCGCCGGATTGCACACAACACTTCAGCGAGGTTCTCCACGTATTCCAGCAGGCTGTGGCAGACGACGACGTCGAAGCAAGCTGTAGGAAACTCCTTGGACAGTTCCGCCGCGCCCGCGTGTCGCAGCGAGATCGAGCTGGAGACCCCGGCGGCGCGTGCGGCCTGTTCGGCGAGAGCAAGCATCGCGTCCGAGCTGTCCACGACGACCACATCAAAACCGAAACCAGCTAGGCGCACGGCCAGTGCTCCGGTGCCCCCACCCAAGTCAAGAGCACGACGCAGCTCCGGTGAGCAACCCACTGCGCACTGGGGTAGGAAGGCCCGCAGATTCTCCCAGGCCAAGTCGACGCGCAGCCTGCCTTCGGTTGTGGCCAGGTAGGCGGCGTATTTTTCGGCCCCGCTCTCGAAACGACTGGTATTCACTCTCCTCATCTCAGGCCCCCCGCCCTGCGGCCGCGCAGGCGGTCACCCATCGAGTCGCTGGCGATCACCAGCGCATAGACAAGCAGAACCAGCGTGGCGAGTCGCTGATAGAAGCCAAGTTGTAGATTGTTGCAGATTGTCCGGCCCCAGCCGAGCGCCAACCCGTACTGCACGCGCCCGTTCACCCGCGGCTCAGCGCGCGGCGCCTCGCCAGTCATTGATGACAAAGCTCCTAGTGCCCGCCGTCTGGTTGTGATTCACCCCGTACCATCGCCACGGCGCGCAGATCGCGGAACGCAAAGTGCATCTGCAGCTTGGAGACTGGTTTGCCGTCCACTTCCGCGTAGGGGTAAATGAAATAGTTGAGCGGCTCGCCCTTCTGCGCGGCGTCGAGCCGGAGGTCGCGCCCGGTGGTGAACTGCACGCGGTTGACGTCGTGCGCGCCGAAGAAATACTCAAGCTTTTCGGGATGCTTCCAGGCCTCGGAGGCGTCCACGGGCACCCAGCCGAACCGGTCCACATAAAATTCCGCCCAGCAGTGGTAGCCGGGGATCTCGCCTTCGGTCTTATCCGCAGGCAGCGGGAAGCCGATCTCGAAGCGGGCGGGAATCCCCGAAGCGCGCATCATGCCGATGAACAGCGAATGAAAATCGGTGCAGTTGCCGCGCTTGGCCGTGCAGGCCCAGATCGCGTCGCCATGACCCCAGCCCTCGCCGGACTTGTCATAGCGCATGGTCGAGACGACGTACTGGTAAATCTTGCGAGCCTTCTCGAGCGGGTCGGCCAGGCCCTCGGTATTCTGCCGAGCCAGCTCGGCGATCACGCCGTCGAGCGGCACCAGGCGGTCGCGTTGCAACGAGCGCATCAGCTCCACCTTGGCTGCGTTCGTTTTCCTCTTCGACAGGCGCTCCGCTTTCAGCTCGACGCGATGTTCGCGGCGGGTCGCCTGGAAGCGTAGAACAATCTCAAAGGGCGCGGCCGCCCGCTTCGCCGCCACGGTGAAGTGCGCAAAGCGGTTGCGATACTCAGTGTCGCGCTCGACTTGATAGGTCACCGGACTCTCGATGCGCAGCGCGGAAATCTCCTGATAGGCGTCGGTGGCCGGCAACGGAATCCACAGGTTGAGCGGGCCATCGCCCGGCGCCATCGCCGGCACCTGTACCTTGTAGGTGAACTCGAATTGGCGGGTGGGGGGTTGCGGCGGGTCGGCGGCCCACCCGGCCGCGCCCAGAGCGGTCACCAGGATCGTCAGCAGCACCAAAGTCTGAGCCAGTCGAGAAGTCATCGCGAGGTGTCCTCCCTCCGGATTTGGCCGCGCGGCGCAGTCTCCTGCGCCACCTCACAGACGATGCGATTGGAGTAACTGTTCAGCCCGATAAGATACTCTCCCCCCCGCGGCTCATTCAACTTCCCCCGGACCGGGGGCGGCTCGACCTGAAGGCCGCGATCCGTTGTCGAGCAGCGCTGACGCTGGACGCACCCCGGCGGCTTCGATAGAATGCGAGGCTTTGCGCATTAGCGCGCAGAAC
>JACQDH010000065.1 GCA_016201215.1 Acidobacteriota bacterium
CTCTCGAGATGCGTGGGATCGTAGAGATTGGTCAGGCCGAGCAGCCGCTCGCACTTGCTGACGCCCTCTTCGGTGAGTGTGGCGGTGCGGTGCTTTTCGTCGAGGGTGTAGTCGATGTCCTGAATCAGTTTGGGGATGATCTTGTCGATGCGGTAGTACTTGTCGGTGGACTCCTCGGCGGGGCCGGAAATGATCAGCGGGGTGCGCGCCTCGTCGATCAGGATCGAGTCCACCTCGTCCACGATGGCAAACTGGTGGCCGCGCTGGACGCAGTCGGCCAGGTCGTACTTCATGTTGTCGCGCAGGTAGTCGAAGCCGAACTCGTTGTTGGTGCCGTAGGTGACGTCGGCGCTGTAGGCGGCGCGGCGCTGGGCGTCGTCCAGGTCGTGCACGATGACCCCGACAGCGAGGCCCAGGGCGCGGTAGATGGGGCCCATCCATTCGGCGTCGCGCCGGGCCAGGTAGTCGTTCACGGTCACAATGTGCACGCCGCGGCCGGCCAAGGCGTTCAGGTAGGTGGGCAACGTGGCCACCAACGTTTTGCCTTCGCCCGTCTTCATCTCGGCGATTTTGCCCTCGTGGAGGACGATCCCGCCGATCAGTTGGACGTCGAAGTGCCGCATGTTGAGCCTGCGCCGGCCCGCTTCGCGCACCAGGGCGAACGCCGGGGCCAGCACCGGCTCCAGTGCTTCCGCCAGCCGCTCCTTGTACTCCGGGTCGTCCGGCTCGAGGCCTTCCAGGTGCTCGGCGACCTGCGCCTTCAGCTCGGGAGTCCTGGCGGCGAGTTGCGCATCGCTCAGGCGTTGCATCTCCGGCTCGAGCGCATTGATGGCCTCGATCATCGGCATGATGCGCTTGATGTCGCGCTCGTGCTTGGTGCCGATGAACCGGGCGACGACCCGATCGAAAATTTCCTCTACCCGCATGATCCCCTTGTTCGATGCGCTTGGGCGGCTACGCGGGTGGCCCTTACAGTAGAGAAGCAGTCCCGCAACAACAGGACTGCTTCGGATTCCCACGCAGCCTCAAAGTCATTGTATCCCTTACTCCAACAGGCTGCCAACTTGCCTGGCGGCTTGGGAAGAGGCGCCAAGGAGCGCCAAGGTGAGGAGAATGGCTTGTCGTTCGGGATCACGCAAGGACCACCGGGGGAAGATTGCCGGGCTTGCAACTAGCGGGCTGGAATCTGAGCGCGGCCCGGGCGACGGCCAGTGAGGCCCTGCTCCATGGCGGTGGCCGGGCTGAGGTTTTCGACCAGCAGGCGGCGCAGCTTGGAACGATCCTCAAGGGCCATCTCCACAATCTCGAAGGCCACGTCTTGAGCGCGGGAATCGCGCATGAGCACCGTTGCGCGCAAGCTGCTCCACCCGGATTGCAGCTTCAGGGTCATCTGCGTTCCGGGGGCCAGGTGACGCTCCGTGGTGGCCAATCCGCCGCTCAAGCTGGCGCCCTTGATCTCCAGCCGGCAGGTCTCCTTCGGGCAGGTGGCCGTGGCGGCAACTGGGCGCACCAAGCGGATGCGCTGGTAGCGCCGCTGCCGGAACCACGTGGAATCGGCCGCCGCATCGAGCGGCGCCATGGACAGATCCACGGCGTCCAACCCGCTGCGCGGCAGGAACTCCTGCGCCCAGTCCGGATCGATCCTTTCCAGAGCCTGGGCGGCGGCGATGCGCAACTCGCGCGGGTGCGTCCATCGGAACAACTGCCTGGCTTCGAGAATCTTCTTCAGCGTGGCGGCGGCCGGCGTCGCGCGCACCCGGCCAAGGGCTTCGATGGCTTTGAGCCGGAGATAGGGAGTGCCATTCTGCGGCAAGTTGCCCTCGGCCAGGGGCAGCAGCGGCCCCGCGGTCGAGGCGTCTCCGCACATCCCGATTTCATCGATGGCCAGCGAGAGGATGAGCTGGTCGAATGCTTCCAGGGCGGCGACCAGTAGCCGCCCGCGCTCGGGTGCGCCGCCCGCGGCCAGCAGCCGCACCACGCGGTCATGTGCGGGGCGTTGCCATTCGTGCAGCCGCCCAGGCAGAAACTGCTCGGTTGCCGCGGCATCGAGGCGGCTCAGCAGACCCACGGTCTCAACAGCCTCGGCGGACGGGCCGATGCGAAGCGAGTCGCGCAATTGCGAGGTGCCCGCCGGCCCCAGCGCTTGGGCGAGCTCCACCAGGCGGTCGCAATCTTTGCGGTTGCTGCTGCGGTTGAAGCGAGCGGTCAAGTATTCGGCGGACAGGCGAGGCATCAGGCGCAGCAGGTCGGCCAGGCCTTCGGGAATCTGCTCGGCGCGCAAGGCCTCCTCGACGAACTCCGGCAGGCGGTTTTCCACGCCGAGGCGCGGCCGCAGGGTCTCGCCTAAAGCGGGCCGCTGGTTTTCGACACTGTCCAGGGAACTCAGCGCCTGCTGCATGGCCACATAGCAGCGCTGCGTGGCCGCCTCCTGGGAGAGGCGCGCGAAAGACGAACTGACCAAGCTTTGCAGCTCCGCTTCGCGCTCCACGCACATTTGCATGCCCAACTGGCGGAGGGCCGCGACCAGCGCGCGGCCCTCGCCCCGCGCGTAGAGCTCCGCGAGCTCGCCCAGGCCCAGGGCCGTCTTGCGGCGCGCCTCGGGATCGGGGTTGGTGATGCAGCCGGCGTAGTTGAGCAGGATGCTGTCGGCGACGGCCCTCTCCTCGCGCCGGAAAAGTTCCTCGATGTAGGTGCGCACGTTGCGCGGCGGGATGCACCAGGCCTCGGGCGAGAGCAGCACGGCGCGTTTGCCCGACTCCGGCACGCCTGCCCAGAACTGCCGGTCCAGGATCTCGACGTGGGATTCCACCATCAGGCCGGCCTTGGCCATTCTCTCTTCGTGCGCGCCCAGGAGCTTGCGTAAGCCTTCGATCTCCTGGTTCATGCGGTCGAGCATCTGGCGCACGGCGTTGACGCGAACTTCTCCGTGTTCGTAGCGGTCGAGCGCAAAGCGAACGGCCAGGTGCTCGGCCAGCTTCAACAGCATCGGCGCGTCCGGCCCCTTGGAGGGCGCCTGGGCGGCTAGAACGGCGAGCGCCTGCCGCAACACCTCCTGCGCCCGTTCGGGCAGCTTCGCAACCTGCTCCTGGAGCATGCCCGGCTCGGCTGGCGCACCCGGCCGCTCATAGATCTGGCCGATCTGGGTGAGCACGCGCAACACGCCGAGAACCTCGTCCTCTTGTGGCGCGAAGACTGTTGCTCCGCCAGCGCCTTCCAGCCCGACGCCCGCTTTCCCCCCGGATGCCAGCCCTGCGGCCGAAGTGGGCGCTTCGACCACGGCCGCGGCCGTTCGAGCTGCCTGTGAGGGTGTCCTGGCCGCACCCGGCGCGCCGAATCCGCTACGGGCTCCCTGCGCGGCAGTAATCAGTTGGAGCAGCTTCTGCGGGTCATTGAGCCACTGCTTGAACTGCTCGGCGTCGGCGCCCAGCGCGGTGGCCGTGAGCTGCGCGGCGGTCTTGACATCGGCGAGCGCGGCGTCTTCGGCCACGAAGCGAATCTCGTTGATGCGAATGCCGGAGACGCCGGCCAGCACGGCCTTCAATTGCTCGGCCAGCGCGGTGGGTTTCGAGTTGCCGGTAGGGAAGGCGCGCGCAAAGCGGGCCAGGTCGTCCTGCGTGACCTTGGACGAGAAATGGATGCTGGCCAGCCCCGCGGCGGAGAGCAACTGGGCGAAGCTGCGTTCGGTCGGCGCAGCCTCGAGCGGCACCCCGTCGAGCAGAAGTTGCGTGCCGGTGGCGCCCAGCAGCAGACCTCCTTCATCGGTACCTACCGCGGCGCGCAGTTCGCCCCAGGCGGTCTGAAACTGAGCGGTCGTGCGGGTGTGCTCGAACCCGTAGAGGCGGGCGTACTTCAGCAGAATGTTCAGGCTGCGCACGAAGGCGCGCGCGGCCGCGGTTTTGGCGTCAGTCTTCATCCCGTGCGGGGAGGGACACGGGCGGCTCCCAAGGCCCTTGGGCAACCTACCGTTTACGGTAGAGAGAAACAATGGTACGAGACCCCAGATGTTTCCAGTTTAGAACTCCGGGGCTCGGCCTTTTCCGACTCCAAGCTCGCGCGCGCGGCGCGGCGAGCTTGCCCCTGCGCGCGGCCCGGACTATCATGATGTGCTTGGGCGTTTAGAAGGTCGCGGCGAATCCGGTCTCCAGGGTGCTCAGGAGGCAAGCTTGCCCCGCCGATCAGCAGATGGTCCTCGGTGAGAGGGGCTGGGCCGCCCGAAAAAAGACCGTACAAAAGGATCATAGATGCCACCAGGTCAAATGAATCCGGGGGATAAGGCGCCGATTCCTGGCGTGAGAAACCTGATCGCCGTGGCCAGCGGGAAAGGTGGCGTGGGGAAGACGACCGTCGCCGTAAACCTGGCCATCGCGCTCAACCGCATGGGCGCGGCGGTGGGCCTGCTCGACGCCGATGTCTATGGCCCCAACGTGCCCTTGATGCTGAACAGCAACGAGCAGCCGCGGGCCATCAGCGACCGGCGCATCCTGCCCGTGGAAGCCTATGGGCTGAAGATGATCTCCATGGGTCTGCTTAACCCAGGCGACCGCCCGATGATCTGGCGCGGGCCGATGCTGCACAGCGTGATCCAGCAATTCCTGCGCAGCGTGGAGTGGGGCGAGCTCGAATACCTGGTGGTGGACCTGCCACCGGGCACCGGCGACGTGCAGTTGACGCTGATCCAGACGGTCGTGGTCACCGGCGCGGTCGTGATCACCACGCCTTCGGTGGTGGCGCTGGCCGACGTGCGCAAGGCCATCGAGATGTTCCGCCAGGTGAACGTCGAGGTGCTGGGCGTGGTCGAGAACATGAGCTATTTTGCATGTCCGCACTGCCACGGCCGCATCGACGTTTTCGGCTACGGCGAAGGCAAGCGCATGGCGGAACTATTCGGCGTGCCGCTGCTGGGCGAAATCGAAATTGACCCTCAGATCCGCATCGGTGGCGATACCGGCAAACCCGTCGCTGCGCTCGGCGAAGACGCCCCCGGCGCGAAGAGCATCTACGCGATGGCTCGTGCCGTCGCCGCGCGCCTGACCGAAGTCAACGCGGCCGCCACCGGCCCCAGGGTCCAAATCATGTAGTGATCTCGCTTCGTCACCCCGGGTCGCGACACCTGGCAGGGAGCGTGAACTCCACCAGGAAAATCTCGGAAAGATCCAGCGGGGAGTTTTCCCGGAGCGGAATCGGGTAAACGGCCAGGCGTGGCGCCCTGAAGGGCGCCGCTGCACTTCCTCTGCGGCCTCTGCGTTCTCGTTGTCGGGCTCTTTTTCGCCTTGAAGGCGGTTTGCGGCTCTCCGCGGTTTCCACCGGGCCCTTTCTTGTCAGCCTGCGAGGCGTGTGTTAGCTTGACCTGTTTATTCTGAGACGCAAGTTTGTGCAGCGGCGGCCTTCAGGCCGCCCCGTCGTGTCTTATAAGACCTGGGGCGCTAAGGCGCGCCGCTACACCGGCCACTTCCCACGCTCGAGCTTGCGTGAGGTGAGGGCTTCTGAGGTGCAAAGTTGATACGCAGCTACCGCGGGCGCAAGCCGCAAGTTGCCGCGACCGCTTACATCGACCCGGCGGCGGTGGTGATCGGCGACGTCACCATCGGCGAGTACTCGAGCGTCTGGCCGTGCGTGGTGATTCGCGGCGACGTCCACTGGATTCGCATCGGCGCGCGCACCAACGTGCAGGACGGCTCGGTGCTGCATGTCATGCGCGAGGAATACCCGCTGCTCATCGGCGACAGCGTCACCATCGGCCACGGCGTCGTCCTGCACGGCTGCACGATCGAGTCGCGCGTGCTGGTGGGCATGGGCTCGATCATCCTAAATGGCGCGCGCATTGGTGCGGGCTCGATCATCGCCGCTGGCTCGCTCGTGCCGGAAGGCACGGTCGTGCCGCCCGGGAGCCTGTTCATGGGCCACCCCGGGAAATTCCGACGCGCGCTCACGGCCGCGGATCAGGAATCGATTGACGGCTATGCCGCGCGCTACGTCGAGTACGCGGAAACATACCGCGCGTCCGATTCGACCCAAAGCGACGACTTCGACTTTGACTTCCCTCGGGAAAAAGGAGATCCGCACTAGTGGCTGAGGCCAAAAAATTCCGGGCGATCAAGGGTGTTCGCGACATCCTCCCACCGGAGTCTGCCCTGTGGAACCGCGTCGAGCAGACCGCCCGCGACGTCTTCGCCACCTTTGGCTTCCAGGAAATTCGCCTCCCCATCTTCGAGCAGACCGAACTCTTCGCCCGCTCCGTCGGCGTGAATACCGACATCGTGGGCAAGGAGATGTACTCCTTCGCTGACCGTGACGACACTTCGATCTCGTTGCGGCCGGAGGCGACAGCGTCGGTGGTGCGCGCGTACATCGAACACGGCATGCACTCGCGCCCGGGGGACGTGAAGCTTTACTACATGGGGCCGATGTTCCGCCGCGAGCGCCCGCAGAAAGGACGCTACCGCCAGTTCTACCAGATCGGCGCCGAAGTGCTGGGCCAGTCGGACCAACCGGCGATTGACGCAGAGGTCCTGGAGATGCTGATGGTGTATCTCGAGCGGCTGGGCCTTGTCGGCGCGAAGCTGCACCTGAACTCCATTGGTTGTCAGGAATGCCGGCCGAAGTACGTTGAAAAGCTGCGCGAGGCGCTGCTCGAGGTCATCAACGAGCTCGGTGCCGACAGCCAGCGTCGCATCGAGACCAATCCGCTGCGCGTGCTCGACTCAAAGACGCCCGACGAGCAGGCCATCATCGAAAAGCTCCCGCGTATCGGCGACCACCTGTGCGCGTCCTGCCGCGACCACTTCGCGCAGGTGCAGCAGCAGTTGAAACAGCGCGGCATCGCGTATGAAATCAACTGGCGGCTGGTGCGCGGGCTCGACTATTACATGCGCACTACGTTTGAGATCACTGCGCCGGGCTTGGGCGCGCAGAACGCCATCTGCGGCGGCGGGCGGTATGATGGCCTGGTCGAACTGCTCGGCGGGCCTCCGACCAAGGGCATCGGCTTCGCCATCGGCACCGACCGGCTGGTGCTGGCGCTGCAGGAGGTTGGGGCGGGCGACGTGAAGGCCGAGGTGCGAAAGGATGTCACGGTTCCCGTCACTGGGGTTGTGCTTAAAGCAGAAGTGGGCAGAGTGAAGGTCGAGGTAGGAATAGACGTTTTCGTGGCGTGGATGGGTGCCGCGTCGCAGCCAGCGGCGGTAAAGATTGTGCGGAAGCTGCGCGAGGCGGGATTGTCCGTCGAGGTGCCGGCGGAGGAAATGAAGTTCAAGAAGTCCATTGGCCTTGCGGCCAAGCTTGGGGCGCGGTTTGCGCTGATCATCGGCGAGAACGAATTGAAGGAAGGGAAGTACGCACTCAAGCGGCTCGCGGACGGTCATCAGGAATCCCTCAGCGAAGCGGACCTGCTGGCGCAGCTGAAGGCGGCGCAAGCGTAATTGTGGCGTCATCCTGAGTCCGTCCCGAGGCGTCGGGACGGACGAAGGATCCCTCTGGAGAATTTGAAGGCGACGAGTGAAGAGGGATTCTTCGGGCCGACCAAAACCGTCGGCCCTCAGAATGACGGGCGAATTAAGGGGAATGTTCCTTGCTCGATTCTCTTGGCAATCTGAGGCGCACGCACTATTGCGGCGACCTGCGCGCCGCCCACGCCGACGCGGACGTCGTGTTGATGGGCTGGGTGCACCGCCGGCGCGACCTGGGCAACCTGATCTTCATTGACCTGCGCGACCGCGCCGGCATCGCCCAGGTGGTCTTCAACAAGGAGCAGCACGCGGCCGCGCACGCCAAGGCCGAGGAGCTGCGCGCCGAATACGTTGTGGCCGTCGAAGGCCGCGTCGTGCACCGCCAGAAGGCCAACCCGGAGATTGCGACGGGCGAAGTCGAAGTCGTCGCGATGCGGCTGCACATCCTGAACACCGCGAAGACGCCACCGTTTGTGATCGAGGACGAAGTCCTGGCGAGCGAGGAGACGCGCCTGCGCTACCGCTACTTGGACTTGCGGCGGCCGAAGCCGCGCGCGAACATCGCGCTTCGCCACCGGGTGATTTTCGAGATGCGCAAGGCGCTTGACGCGCTAGGCTTCTATGAAATCGAAACGCCCATGCTCACGCGCAGCACCCCCGAGGGGGCGCGCGACTACTTGGTGCCCAGCCGCATCCACCACGGCCAGTTCTACGCCCTGCCGCAGTCGCCGCAGATCTTCAAGCAGATCCTGATGATCGCCGGCATGGACCGCTACTTCCAAATCGTGCGCTGCTTCCGCGACGAAGATTTCCGCGCCGACCGCCAGGCAGAGTTCACCCAGCTCGACCTGGAGATGTCCTTTCCGCGGCAGGACGACATCTTCGGGGTGATCGAGCAGGTGATGGCGCGCGCCTGCGCGGTCATCGGCGTCGAGGTGAAACTGCCCTTTCCCAGGATGACGCATGCACAGGCCCTGGCTCGCTATGGCGGTGACAAGCCCGACCTGCGCTTTGGCATGGAGTTGCAGGACGTGTCCGGGTTTTTTACGCAAGCTGCGCGGGAGACGCTGCACATCGAAGGCTCGGTGCAGGCGCTCGCGGTGCCCGGAGTAGCGACATTTTCCCGCAAGCAGCTCGATGAGCTCGCAGAGCGAGCGAAGTCGTTTGGCGCGCGCGGACTTTACGCGGTGAAGGTCGCTGCCGAAGGCATCTCCTCGCCGCTGGAGAAGACGCTCGGCGCCGAGACGCTGAAGAAGCTGGTCGCCAGCGCTGGCGCGAAGCCCGGCGAGTTGGTTGTCGCCGTCGCGGCCAAAGAGCAGGTCAAAGGCAGCGATGCCGCGGCGCTCGTGGCTGGGCAGCTCCGTCTGCACCTGGCTGAGCAGTTGAAACTGATTCCGAAGGACCGCTGGGAATTCGTTTGGCTCACCGGCTTCCCGCTTTTTGAATGGAGTGAGACAGAAAACCGGCTGGTCAGCGCGCAGCACCCATTCACAGGAATCGTGGAAGAAGACGTGGAGAAGCTCGAAGACCCGAGTGATGACGTGCGGGCCACGATTCGCTCGAAGGGCTACGACCTGGTGCTCAACGGCGTCGAACTGGGCTCGGGCAGCATCCGGATTCACCGCCAGGACGTGCAGGCGCGGGTGTTCCGCGCGCTGGGCCTGACGGACGAGCAGGCACGGCAGCGCTTCGGCTTTTTCCTCGACGCGCTCGCCTATGGCACACCGCCGCACGGCGGCATTGCGCTGGGCTTGGACCGCGTCGTGGCGCTGCTGGCGGGGGAGAAGTCCATCCGCGAGGTCATCGCGTTCTCCAAGACCACCGCCGCACAAGACTTGATGGCCGACACGCCCTCGCCCGTGGATGCTGACCAGCTCGACGAACTCGGCATCGCGCTAAAACCACCTGAGAGACGATGATGTCGCGCATACGGATTCTGCCAGAAAACGTCGCCAATAAGATCGCTGCGGGCGAGGTGGTGGAGCGGCCCGCGTCGGTGGTGAAAGAGCTGCTCGAAAACGCGCTCGACGCGGGCGCGCAGTCGGTGCGCATCGAAGTCGAAGCGGGCGGCAAGCGCATGATCCGCGTAATGGACGACGGTTGTGGCATGGCCCACGATGACGCGCTGCTGGCCTTTGAGCGTCATGCCACCTCGAAGCTGCGCACCGCCGATGATCTGCTTTCCATCGCCACGCTGGGCTTCCGCGGCGAGGCGCTGCCGTCCGTAGCGGCGGTATCGCGCCTGCTGCTCGAGACCCGCTCGGCCGAGGAAGAGCAGGGGACACGTGTGGAGTTTGCGGGCGGCAAGCTGGTGGGCGTCAAACCGGCTGGCGTTCCTGTGGGCACGTCGGTCAGCGTGGCGGATATTTTCTATTGCGTGCCGGCGCGGCGGAAGTTTCTGAAGTCGGACACGACCGAACTCGGCCACATTGCCTCGCTAGCGACCCACTACGCGCTGGCGCATCCCGACAGGCAGTTTTTCCTGAAGACGCCGACGCAGGAAATTATCAACGTCTCGCCGGTGGAAAATCTTGCCGAGCGCGTCTATCAACTTTTTGGCCGGCAGGCGCTCGAAGAGCTGGTGGAAATTCCCACAGCAAGCGCGCCGGTGCGCGCGGCGATCACCGAGCCGGAGCTGGAGCCCGACGAGCAGGCCGCCACGCTGGGCGTGCAGGGATTCGTCTCGCGCCCCGAGGTGCAGCGCCCCAACCGCAACAGTATCTACATCTTCGTCAACCGCCGCCTGGTGCGCGATCGCCTGATCTTGCACGCCATCCACGAGGCCTACCGCAATATCATGCCGCCGAATGTTTTCCCGGCGGTGCTGCTGTTCCTCGAGCTGCCTTACCGGGAGGTGGACGTCAACGTCCACCCGGCAAAAATCGAAGTGCGCTTCCGCCACCCGCAGTTTGTACACGACTTCGCGCGCGACGCCATCCGCGCGGCGCTGACCCGTGCGCGACCCATCGCGTCGTTTCCCGGCGTTTCTCAGCCTACCTCAGCCGCGCTGGGCGAGCGCGCGGCGCCCAGAGGCAGCGATGGTGCGACGGCCCCTGCCGCGTTGGCCGCCGCTGCGGGCGCAGCGGGTCCGCCGCGCGCGGTGATTCCGGCAGCCGTTCCGCTGGGAGGCGCGGGCGTCGCGGAAGATTTCGAGCTGACCGGCGCGCCGCTGCGGCCGGAAGCGCAGCGCTTCCGATTTGAGGCCGGGCAGGCGATTGGGGCTTCCGCATCGCCGCAGGAATTCGCCGAGCAGTTCCGCGAGATGGCGGCGCAGCAGTCGGCCAGTGCGGAGAGCATCACCGATCTAAAGCCGCTGGGACAGGTAAACGCCAGCTTCATCGTGGCGGTGAACGGCGAAGGACTGTGGATCATTGACCAACATGTGGCGCACGAGCGCGTGCTGTTTGAGCAGCACCTGCGCGCCCGCCGCGAAGGCGCGTTGAGCGGCCAGCGAATGCTGGTGCCGCATGTGGCCGAGCTTTCGCCGCGGCAACTGGTGATCTTCGAGCGCATCGCCGAGGAGTTGCGCGAGAACGGCTTTGAGGTCGAGCCCATCGGCCCGCGCAGCGTGGCCATTCAGGCGGCGCCTGCGGGGATCGCCAGCGCCGACGCCGAGCGGCTGCTGACCGAGATTCTCGACGGCGTGGAGCGCGAAAACCAGGCTATCTCCATGGAGTCGCTGCAGGCCAAGATCGCCGCTTCGACCTCGTGCCATGCGGCCATCAAGGTCAACATGCCGCTTGACCAGACCAAGATGGAATGGCTGCTGGCAGAGCTGGCCAAGACCGAGGCGCCGATGAGCTGCCCGCACGGCCGGCCGGTGGTGCTGCGCTATTCGCTGCGCGATATCGAGAAGGCCTTCAAACGGATCTGAACCGCCGGCTGCCGTGAAATATCGTCCGGATGAAGGCGCAGCTCCTTTCGGCGTCCATAGCGAGCGTTGTCTTTCTGTGTCATCCTGAGCGAAGCGAAGGATCTCTCTGAGGGATTCCTCGCTGCGCTCGGAATGACAGCGCAGCGCGAGAAAGGGGCACGGTGTTGCCGAGGAAGCAAGGGCAACGATGCACAGACTGATCATTGCGATTGACGGGCCGGTGGGCTCGGGAAAGAGTACGGTCGCTCGACGCGTGGCCGAGCTGCTCACCTACACCTATCTCGACAGCGGCGCGATGTACCGCGCGCTAGCCTGGAAGGCGCTGCGGGATGGCGTGACGCTCGATTCAGTATCAGAACTCGAAGCACTCGCCCGCCGAACGCACATTGACCTGGAAGTAGCCGCCAGCGCGCCCGAAGGCAGCGGCCTGCGCGTGCGTCTCGACGGCGCCGACGTCACCGAGGCGATTCGCAGCGCCGAGGTTTCCCAAGCTGCCTCCCAGGTGGCGGTAGTTCCCGGCGTGCGCCGGGTGCTGGTTGCAGAGCAGCTCCATCGCTTCCACCGGCGAGAGCGGGTTCAAGACCTTGCGCAGCACCCAGACGCGGTTCAGTTCTGCTCGCGCGCGAGAAAGAGCAGAAACCCGTCAAATAGGACCGGCCTTCCTGCTGGGTCCCGCCAGCAGCCTCACCCGCCTTCAGGCTATGCAGGATTGCCTGGCTTCATTCGGGAGAGGTGCGTCTTCGCGTTGGCTGCGTGAAAGGACAGCGAAGAGAAACCGGTGCGGCGGCTCCATGTCCCCGACTTGCGCCTGACAGCTGGATGCTGATAGCGGACCTAGCTGGGGCTGGACATGGAGGCGAGGAATTCGGCGTTGGACTTAGTCTTGACCAGCCGGCCGCAGAGCAGCTCCATCGCTTCCACCGGCGAGAGCGGGTTCAAGACCTTGCGCAGCACCCAGACGCGGTTCAGCTCGTCGGCAGGCAGCAGCAGCTCCTCCTTGCGCGTGCCGGAGCGGTTGATGTCGATGGCCGGGAAGATGCGCTTGTCCACCAGGCGCCGGTCGAGGTTGATCTCCATGTTGCCGGTGCCCTTGAACTCCTCGAAGATGACGTCGTCCATGCGGCTGCCGGTATCAATCAGCGCGGTGGCGATGATGGTGAGCGACCCGCCTTCCTCGATGTTGCGCGCGGCGGCGAAGAAGCGCCGCGGCCGCTGGAGCGCGTTGGCGTCGATACCGCCGCTGAGCACCTTGCCCGAGGGCGGGGTGACGGCGTTGTAGGCGCGCGCCAGGCGGGTGATGGAGTCGAGCAAGATGACCACGTCGCGTTTGTGCTCGACTAGCCGCTTGGCCTTCTCGAGCACCATTTCCGCCACCTGGATGTGGCGCTGCGGCGGCTCGTCGAATGTGGAGCTGATCACCTCGCCCTTGACCGTGCGCTGCATGTCGGTGACTTCTTCGGGCCGCTCGTCAATCAGGAGCACGATCAGCGCGACCTCGGGATGGTTCGCGGTGATGGAGTTGGCCATGGACTGCAGCATCATGGTCTTTCCGGTGCGTGGCGGCGCGACGATCAGCCCGCGCTGGCCTTTGCCCACCGGGCAGAGCAGGTCGAGCACGCGCCCGGTCAGGTTTTCCTTCATGGACTCCATCTTCAGCCGGCCCTGCGGGTAGAGCGGGGTCAGGTTGTCGAAGAAGATTTTGTTCCGCGCGACCTCGGGGTCCTCGAAGTTGACGGCTTCCACCTTGATCAGCGCGAAGTAGCGCTCGCCGTCCTTGGGCGGGCGCACCTGGCCGGAGACGGTGTCGCCGGTGCGCAGGTCGAACTTGCGGATCTGCGACGGCGAGACGTAGATGTCGTCCGGGCCGGGCAGGTAGTTGTACTCGGGCGCGCGCAGGAAGCCGAAGCCGTCCGGCAAGCACTCGAGCACGCCTTCGGAGAAGATCAAGCCGTTCTTCTCCGTCTGGGCGCGCAGGATCTGGAAGATCAGCTCCTGCTTGCGCATGCCGCTGGCGCCGGGGATGGCCAGATCCTTGGCAATCTTCGCCAGGTCCACGATGTTCTTTTCTTTCAATTCAGCAAGGCTAATGCTCATGGTGTTATTTCCTTGAATGGGCCTGAAATTCAGGCTTCGATTGTGGTCACAGGTTGCTCCGGGCAGGCGGTATTCGCTTCCGACCGGGGTTTCCAAATTTCAGTCAGGGTCAGCGTACAAAACCTAAAATCGGGTGGTGCCAGGGGTTCCGCCTCCGGATGCACGTACCCTCAAGGCTTCCGGAACGGCGGGCCGGGGTCAGTTCAGTTGGTCAATCCCTGGTCTTCCTCTACGTCGGCCTCGAACTTGGGAGCGACCTCCGGGACCGGCGGGTGAGCCACCGGGATGATCGGACGCTCCAGCGCAAGCTGCAGGACGTCGTCCATGGTTTCGACAAACTTGATGGCCACGGTGGCCTGAACCTCCGGGGGGATATCCGCGAGATCCTTCTCATTGTCCTTCGGCAGCAGGACGGTACGCAGGCCCATGCGCTGCGCGGCCATGACCTTTTCCTTGACGCCGCCGATGGGCAGCACCTTGCCGCGCAGGGTGATCTCGCCGGTCATGGCCACGTCGCAGCGCACCGGAATCTTGGTCAGGGCGCTGGCGATCGAGGTGGCGATGGTGATGCCGGCCGAAGGGCCGTCCTTGGGGATGGCGCCCTCGGGCACGTGCACGTGAATATCGAGGTGCCGGTAAAAATCCTTCGGGAGGCCGAAGTTACCGGAGCGCGAGCGAATGTAGCTCATCGCCGCCTGCGCCGATTCCTGCATGACGTCGCCCAGCTTGCCCGTCAGCGTCAGGCGGCCCTTGCCCTCCATCAACTGGGACTCGGTGGCGAGCACCTGGCCGCCGACTTCGGTCCAGGCCAAGCCGACGGCCAATCCCACCTCGTCGTGCTTCTCCGCCCAGATTTCGCGGAACTTGATCACGCCGAGGTAATCGTTGACGTTGGCCGGCGTGACACCGACCCGGATGTCCTTGCCGTCCTTCACCACCTTGCGCGACATCTTGCGGCAGATGTTGGCGAGTTCGCGCTCGAGGTTGCGCACGCCGGCCTCATGCGTGTAGTGGCGGATGATGTGGGTGATGGCGTCGTCGGTGAAGGTCACATTGAATTCGGTGAGCCCGGCGGCCTCGCGCTGCTTTTTCACCAGGAAGCGCCTGGCGATCTGCAGCTTTTCCATCTCCGTGTAGCCGGGCAGCCGCAGGATTTCCATGCGGTCCTGCAGCGGCTGCGGGATGGTGTGCAGCACGTTGGCCGTGCAGATGAACATGACCTTGGACAGGTCGTACTCGACGTCCAGGTAATGGTCCGTGAAGCAGTGGTTGAGCTCCGGGTCGAGCACTTCCATCAGCGCCGCGGACGGGTCACCGCGGAAGTCCATGGACATCTTGTCCACTTCGTCGAGCACGAAGACCGGGTTGACGGTGGCCGCCTTTTTCATCATCTGGATAATCTGGCCGGGCAGAGCGCCGATGTAGGTGCGGCGGTGGCCGCGGATTTCGGCTTCATCCCGCACGCCGCCCAGCGAAACACGCACGAACTTGCGGCCGGTGGCGCGCCCGATGGACATGGCCAGCGATGTCTTGCCCACGCCCGGCGGCCCCACGAAGCACAGGATCGAGCCGCGGGGGTTTTTCACCAGTTGGCGCACGGCCAGATATTCCAGGATGCGCTCTTTGATCTTCTCCAGGCCGTGGTGATCTTCTTCCAAGATGCGCTCGGCCACGCCGATATCGCGGATCTCCTTGGACTTTTTCTTCCACGGCACGGCCAGCAGCCAGTCGAGGTAGTTGCGGCTGACGGTGGATTCGGCCGACATCGGCGGCATCATCTCCAGGCGCTTGAGCTCCTGGACGGCCTTCTCGTGGACATCCTTGGGCATGCCGGCGGCGTCGATCTTTTTCTTGAGCTCGTCGATTTCGCTCTTCTCGCCGCGGCCCAGCTCCTTCTGGATGGCCTTCATCTTCTCGTTGAGGTAGTACTCTTTCTGGGCGCGCTCCATCTGCCGCTTCACGCGCGTGTTGATGTTGCGATCGACGTTGAGCTTGTCGATTTCGGTTTCCAGAATCTCGCCGAGGCGTTGCAGCCGGTCCAGCGGGTCGAAATTTTCGAGCAGCTCCTGCTTTTCCTCGACGGGGAGCTGCAGGTTGGCGGCAATCGTGTCGGAAAGTTTTCCGGGATCATCCACGCGGGCGGCGGCGATCATGGTGTCGTAATTCAGGCTCTGGGAGAGCTTGACGTACTGCTCAAACAGGGCGGTGACCTTGCTGACGGCCTGTTCGAGCGCCGGCGTATTCTCCAGCTTCACCGGCACCAGGCGCAGCGTGGCGCGGAAGAATCCTTCGTCGGTGGAGATCTGCACCACCTTGGCGCGTTCGCTGCCCTCCACCAGCACCTTGATGTTGCCGTCGGGCAGCTTGACGCTCTGGACGATGTTCGCCAGCGTGCCGACCGTATAGATCTCTTCGGGCTTGGGGTCGTCCACCGAAGCGTCGTGCTGGGTGGCCAGGAAAATCTTCTTGTCGCCGGCGAGCGCCTCCTCGAGCGCGCGCACCGAGGCTTCGCGGCCCACGATGAACGGGGTCATCATCTGCGGGAAGATAACCATGTCGCGCACCGGCATCATGGGCACGCGCTTCAATTCGGTTTTTTCCCGGTTGAACATATGTCCCTGAGGGTTCCCCCGATGATTCCCCGGTAAGAGATTCTCCGGTTATCCTGCCTTCTCGAGCAGGTTCCAGTTGATCTCGCGACTGCGGACCATCTCCGCGCTGACCACGAAGTCGCGGACCTTGCGCTGCGCCGGCAGGTGATACATCAGCTCGAGCATCAGGTCTTCCAGGATCATGCGCAGGCCGCGGGCGCCCACCTTGCGCTGCATCGCCAGCTCGGCGACGGTGTCGAGCGCGTCGTCGGCAAAGCGCAGCCGCACGTTTTCAAACTCAAACAGCCGCTGGTACTGCCGGATCAGCGCGTTCTTGGGTTCGATCAGGATGCGGATCAGCGCGGCCTTGTCCAGGTCGCCCATTACACCCACGACCGGCAGCCGCCCGACGAACTCCGGAATCAAGCCGTAACGGATCAGGTCGGTGGGCTGCGCCTGCTCGAGCATCTCGATGTTGCGGCGGTGCGCGGTGGCCGGCTGGGCGTCGGTGTGAAAGCCCAGCGACTTCTGCCCCGCGCGCCGCTCGATGATCTTTTCCAGGCCCACGAACGCGCCGCCGCAGAGGAACAGGATGTTGGTGGTGTCCACGGGCGTGAATTCCTGGTGCGGGTGCTTGCGGCCGCCCTGCGGGGGCACGTTGGCAATGGTGCCCTCGAGGATCTTCAGCAGGGCCTGCTGCACACCCTCGCCCGAAACGTCGCGCGTGATCGAGGGGTTCTCGTCCTTCTTGGCGATCTTGTCGATTTCGTCGATGTAGATGATGCCTTGCTGGGCCTTGTTCACGTCGCCGTCGGCGTTCTGCAGCAGCTTGAGGATAATGTTCTCGACGTCCTCGCCCACATAGCCGGCCTCGGTCAGCGTGGTGGCGTCCACGATGGCGAAGGGCACCTCGAGCATGCGCGAGAGGGTCTGCGCCAGCAGCGTCTTGCCCGTGCCGGTGGGCCCGATCAGCAGGATGTTCGACTTGGTCAGCTCCACGTCGCCGGGCTGGCGGTTGAGGAAGATGCGCTTGTAGTGGTTATAGACGGCCACGGCCAGCTTCTTTTTCGTTTTGTCCTGGCCGATGACGTACCCGTCCAGGAAGGCTTTGATCTCCGGCGGGCGCGGCAGGCGCTTGTTGACCGGGCTGGACTGCTCGCGCTTCTCATCTTGGAGGATTTGCTCGCAAACGGCGACGCATTCGTTGCAGATGTACGCGCGCGGGTAGTCGGAGGGCGAGCTGATCAGTTTCTCCACCTGCTCCTGCGTCTTATGGCAGAAGGAACAGCGCAGCGGTTCGTCCGTGCTGAATTTTCTCACTGGTTCCTGGCCTCCGGCGGCCTCCCCCCTTTCCCAGCATGGTCGGGGCAGGCGGCGCGGTACATTCTAGGCCCGTTTGCTCCCGAGCCGCACCGAAGCTCCATCCTACTACTAACTATTAGGTACGGGGCTAGCGGTGCTTGAAGATGATCTCGTCGATCAGGCCGTACTCCTTGGCCTGCTGCGCGGACATGATGAAGTCGCGATCGACGTCCTTCTCAATTCTCTCCAGGGGCTGCCTGATGTGGTCGGCGATCAGCTTGTTGATCACTGAGCGCATCCGCAGAATTTCTTTCGCATGGATATCAATGTCGGTGGCCTGCCCGGAAAGGCCCGACATCCACGGCTGGTGAATGAGGATACGCGAATTGGGCAGGGAAAAGCGCTTCTTGGGAGCTCCGGCGGTCAGCAGCAGCGCAGCAATCGAGGCGGCCTGGCCGACGCAGATGGTCACCACGCTGGGGCGCACGAACTGCATCGTATCGTAGATGGCCATGCCCGCGGTAATCGAGCCGCCCGGCGAATTGATATACAGCGAAATGTCTTTTTCCGGGTCCTCGGCCTCCAGAAACAGGAGTTGGGCGGTGACCAGGTTGGCCACGTGGTCGTCGATCGGCGTGCCGATAAAGATGATGTTGTCCTTCAGCAGCCGCGAATAAATGTCATAGGCCCGCTCGCCCCGGTTGGTCTGCTCGACCACCATGGGGATGAGCGTCGTGGCGCGTGGAGTCGGATCGTCGAAATGTCTCATCGAGAGTTATCTTGGAAGCGCTGAGGAACCCGGTTCAAGAGTCTAACTTTTTGCTTCCGCGGTTCGGATCCGGGTGTTTCGGTAGATCCACTCGAGAGTCTTCTCACTCCGGAGCTTCGATTTCATCCTATCCAGCGCTCCCTGCTTTGTCAAGCGCGCGCGCACGACTGTGGCCGATTCGCCACTGCGTTGGGCGAGCGCGGCAATCTCGCGTTCCACTTCCTGCTCCTCGGCATCGATGTTCTCGGCGGTGGCGACGCGGTCAAGGATCAACTCGGCCTTGACGTCCTCCACGGCGCGGTCGCGCTGGCGTCGGCGCAGTGAGACCCAGTCCACGTTGACCGCTCGCGGGTCCACGCCCTGGGCAGCCAGCGAGCGCACCGCGCGCTCCAGCCGGACGTCCATCTGGTGCTCGGTGAGAGCTTCCGGTACGGGGAAGTCGTGCGCCGCGATCAGCGTGGCCACGATGCGATCCTGGGCCTGCTCCTTCTGCCGCTGGTCGCGCGCGGCTTCCAAATTCTGGCGGATCTTCCCGCGCAGCTCGTCGAGCGTTGCCGCATCGCTGACATCCTTGGCGAACTCGTCGTTCAGCTCCGGCAGCTTCTTTTCCTTGAGGGCCACCACTTCGACCGCGTAGTTGTACACCTTGGCGGCGAGCTTGGGATCCGGGTAGTCCTCCGGGTAGCGCACCTCGAAGCGTTTGTGTTCGCCCACCTGCGCGCCGCGTAGGTTTTCGTTGAAGGCGTCGATAGTTTCTTCGGCGCCGATATGGCAGAGCACGTTCTCAGCCTGTAGCGGTTCGCTCGAGCCGCCACCCACCGGTGTGCCCACCAGCTTGAGCTGCGCGTAGTCGCCGTCGGCGATGGTACGGCCTTCGACGGGAACAAAGCTCGCCGCCCGCTCGCGCATCTCCGCGAGCGTTTTTTCGACGTCGGCGTCGTTGATCTTCACCGCCTCGACTTCCACCTCGAGGTTTTTGTAATCGGCAAGCTCGAATTCGGGCAAAACCTCAAACACCGCGCGGAACTTCAGCGGGCGGCCCTCGGCGAAGTCCACCTTGTCCACCTGTGGCTGGGTCACCGACACCATCTTCTGCTCGTGCAGCGCCTTTTCGATGCGGTCCGGCACCAGGGATTGCAGCACTTCGCTCTTGATATCTTCGGCGAAGCGCCGGCGGATCAGCGTCACCGGGGCCTTGCCCGGCCGGAAGCCCGGCACACGCGCCACGCGCGCAATCTCGCGCGCCACGCGCTCCATCGCTTTCTGCACTTCCTCGGCGGCGATCTCCAGTTCCAGTTCGCGCCGGCAGGTGGCTTCGGTCATGTGGTCTTCGCTTGGGTGCACTCGCGCTCGCGCCGGTCAGGTGTCGCGGTGCATCTGCCTCTCACCGCTGCGGAGTCCGGGAAATGGGGGACAGGAAAGACCTGACGAGCGAGGCTTCTATAAAGCAAAAGTATAGAGGAAGCGGCACGCGGCGTCAACCTGCGCCAGACGCGGCGTCTCCCTCCTTGTAGTCTTGCCGGGGCGCGCCCCCGAAGCGTCTGAGACGTGCCCCGTTCGAACGGTTGGCCTGACGCGGCTACTTCTGCGCGTAGTGGTTCACGCGGGCGTAATAGTCGCGGTGTGCGGTGGGAGTAGTGACCGCGGCAAAGGCCTCGCCGATGGCACGATTCTCCTCGGCGCTGCGCTTCTGCCCGCGCGCCGCGGCGGCCGCGAAGAATTTGTCCATCGCGTCGGCGTTCGCGGTCATCCAGACAATATAGACCCAACCCGGGTTGTCCGTGTGGACCTGTTCGACTTCGACTTCGTACATCAGCAGCGTCCCGTTTGCCATCAATTCCTCGAACAAGGGCTTGCTGTACTTGTCCCAAAGAGCGCGCCATTCCTGGCCCTTGCCGGCCTGCACTTGCGTGGCGCTGACCCAGAGGTAGCCATTGGTCCCGCTGGCCGCCTTGACGCGACGCAGCGAAGTGCGCAAGAGATAGTCGCGATGCTTCGTCGCGGCGTTGGCGATGGGGTTCGGCGGAAGCTTGCCCACCTCTGCGAGCACTTTTTCAAGGGCCGCCATGTTCGTGGCCTCGAACCAGGACCCGTGCGTGACGCCACTCTCGTCGTGCACGATGGTGGTGTACATCCCGTAGTCGCGGATGGTGCCGTCGGCCAGCATCTTGTCGTAGATGGGCTTGTTGTTCTTTTCGTTGGACGCCACCCAGTCGGCCCATTGCGGCCGCGGGATGGCCCAATCGGACACGTAGAGGAAGTTGGGCGGTTCCTGCTGTGCCTGCGCGGAAACCATCAGCGGCCCCGCCAGCAGCACGGCCAAGGCCGCCAAAACGAAGAACACTCGCTTGTTCATTATCTCTTTTCCTCCCGGAAAGAGGGACAAGTCCCTCAGGAGATTTGGAAACATCGTCGGCTGATTCCGACTGCGCACGGCGTGAAACCGGCGCCTGCGCGGGTGCTCATGCACGCTACCTGCATCACGGACTTACGGGTCGGATGGTGTGCACGATATGCTGGCAACGCTTCGGAGTCAAGCCCGGCAGCACAAACATTCTTGCGGGCCCGGAGGCTGTCCATCCCCCTGCTTTCCGCAGGAGTCAGGCGGCTTCAAGGAAGGGGCTGAGCTTGGCTCTTGTCGCTGCGGCTTCGGTGCCGAAGCGCGCCTCGAGCGTGGCCCAGAGCGCCTCGAGCGGCAAGACCGAAGTGAGGCTGAGCCAGGCTACGATCGCAGCGAGCCCGGCGAGCTTCGCGCCCGCGGCGCTGCGGAATGGGTAGCGCAGAACCTGGCAGGGTAGGTCAGGCAGAGGAACTTTCAGGTCCGCGAGCACCAGCGTTTCCGGCCGGACCTGCGTGAAGACAGCGTTGCGCTCGAGTTCGCGCGCACCGTCTTCGGAGACGACCAGCAGAGTGTCCGGCTCCTCGATGCCGGTGAAGAGGATTTCCTCAGCACTCAGGATCAGTTCCGAGACCGAGAATCCCGTGCCTTGCGTCACGGGATTGTCATTCTTCTGCGTGACCTGGAGACCCGCGCGCATCGCTGCTCTGGCAAGCAGCGAGGCAGCCGATTGTACGTGCTCCCCGGCGGTGCCGGCCAGCACCAGGCCCAGCGGCTCCCTCAATTGTGCGGAGAATTCGCCCGGAATCACGCCCCATTCGCTGGCGCGCGGAGCGCGCAGGGCCTGCCGGCGCTGGGAGTCGGCGAAGGTCGGCCGCGCGGCGGCGCGCAGAATTCCGAGCTCGTAGCCGGCGCGATCGGCTAGGTTCTTCAGTTCCGCGCCGGTCAGAGGATTCCAGCGGGTGGCATAGGCGGTGCACAGTTCCAGAATTTCGACCACGGCGAATCCCGGGTGCGCGATCGCGCGGGCGATCACTTCGGCGAGATCGCGATCGGTGGCGAGCTTCCGCGCGAAGAACGGCGCCCGGCTGGCCAGCAGCAGTTGCCCGAGGTCGAGCGGCGGCGTCGTGCTTCCCGTGGGCGTTGTCGAGGTGACGAAATCCTCCGGCGTGAAGGCCGAGTTTTGGCCCCCGGTCATCCCGAACAGAAAATTATTGTGCACCAATACAGTCATGTTGGGATTGAGAAGCGCTGCATTGACCAGGTGGCCCAGGCCGATCATCGCGCCGCCGTCGCCGATCATCACCACGGGCTTGAGCCGGCCCTGGGCCAGCGTGCCATCGGCCAGGGCCATGCCGGCGGCGAACGCGGTCGAGCGGCCGTGCGTGGTGTGGATCGTGTGCGGCGTGGAGAACTGCGCGTCGGCCAGACCCACGCAGCCGATATCGGTGACGATGGCCAGATCCTCCGGCGGAACGGCCAGGCGTTCAAGTGCCTGGCCCAGCGCGCGCAGCACCAGGCCATGGCTGCAGCCCTTGCAGTACGGCAGCGCGCCGCCGGGCGTGAGATAGGTCGCGCCCATCAAGCGGCCTCCGCAGCCGCTAGGATCTCCCCGGGCGTGATCATGTGACCGATGCCGTTCACCCGGACCAGCCGATCCGCGCCCACCAGCGGCTCGAGCAGCCCGGCGTAGAGCCCCGTCAGGTTTTCCTCCACCACCAGCACCCGCGAACACCCTTCGGCCGCGCGCCGGATGGAAGCGGCCGGGATGGGAAACAGTGTGAGAAGCTGCAGGAAGGAAACCTGACGGCCGGCCGAACGCATTCGGCGGCAGGCTGCGCGCGCTGCGCGCGAGGAGATGCCATAACTGATCACCAGCGTATCGGCGCCTGTAGCGCGCTCCTCTTCGACCAAGGCCATCTCGCCCGCATGCGCGGCGATCTTGGCCTGGAGATGGATCAGCAACTCGATCACCTCGGGCGCATTCTTGCGCAGCCGGCCCGCCTGATCGTGTGCCGAGCCGGTGGCGACAACTCGCGCGGCGCCGCCTACCGCCGCGAACTCGGGCGGCTCTTCGAGGCATGGGGAAGCGTAGGTGAGGAAGCGCCGGCCGCCAGCAGCGAAGGGTTTGCGTTCGGTCTGCGGCCACCTTGCCAGCGAGCCCGGGTTCACGCTTTCCAGCGTCATGCCGACTTCTTTGTCGGAAAGCACAACCACGGGCGTGCGCAGCTGCTCCGCCCAATGGAATGCCGCCTGCGTCACTTCGTAGCACTGCCGCGCAGTCGCCGGCGCAAACACCGGCAGCGTGTAGCCGCCCGAGGTGCAGAACTCGGCGAGCAGCACATCGCCCTGGCCGCCCTGCGTGGCGCCGCCGGTCGAGGGTCCAAGCCGCTGCACCAGGGCAATCACCACGGGCGTTTCGGTCATGACCGCGTACTGAACGGTTTCGATCATCAGGCACCAGCCCGGGCCCGAAGTCGCCGTCATGGACTTGTACCCGGCCAGGGAGGCGCCCACGCAGTAGGCGAGCGCGGTGATTTCGTCCGGGGCGGCAAGCGAAAGCCCGCCTGCGGCGGGCAGCTCGGCGATCATGGTTTCGTAGATTTCGCTCGAGGGTGTGATGGGGTAGCCGCTGAAGAAACGGCAGCCGGCCTCGAGCGCGCCTTGGGCCACGAGGCGGTTGCCGGAGATTAGCTGGAAGCGGGACTCGCGAGATGCATCTGGTGACTCCGGGGCCGCGTTGCGCTCCAGCGCGCTCATGCTTCCTGCGCTGGCTCGAACGCGGGGAACAGCGGTAGAACCAGAGCCTGCACCACAGTCCGGAAATCCTTGGTCGGGACCCGGAAGCATTCTCCCTTCTTGCCGCCGAACATCTGCGGGCAGAACACCAGAGTGTCGAAATGCAACAGGTTCTCGTCCAGATAGACGTTGGCGCCGAAAGGATTGTCAAACGGCTGCATCTGTCCCAGCTCGCTGCTGGCGTAGATGGCGTCCAGCTCGTCCGGCGCCAGCGCTTCGACCTGCGCGCCTGGAATGGCCCGCCGCATTTGCGTGGCGCTAAGTTCGCAGCCCTCCGGCACCACCACGGTAGCAGGTTGGCCGTTCACGCGAAACAGAAACGTGCGCACATGGTTGGCGCTGCCACAGGTACACCAAGGTTCGTTATGAACTTCCCGCGGGAAATACTGCCGCATATAATTGCGTAGGGCGCGCTGTAGCTGCATAAGGCTTGCCTCCCCGCAAAGGCAAAGGGTCCGGACAGGGCATTCCGGTTCCGCAGAGCAGCGTGCAATCAGGCCGCCAGCGAGCAAGTTCCACCGCAGAGGTTATATCTAGCTGAAAAATAAGGCACTTGTCTTAGGTGCTAGGGTTGGAACGGCAGGGGGCGGAGATGGTTTGGGCCAAGTTGCCCAATCCCGCGCGAGCCGTTGCGTCAGCCGACGCATCCCAGCGCGCAGGTCTGCCGGGTGGGTGGCACTGCCGGATGGAATATCTGGCCCCGGAGCCTGGTTCGGGAGGCGATCTCCAGGGAGAAGGAGTGGTGCGGAAGGAGGGAGTTGAACCCACACGGCCTTTCGGCCACAGGATCCTAAGTCCTGCGCGTCTGCCAGTTCCGCCACTTCCGCCTGTCGGGTGAGTATAGCACTGCTGGGGGCCGCGGCAGCGAGAGGATGCCTGGAGCAGCGGGTCCTTCCCCAACCCGGTGAGACTCATATGATCGCGCTGGCGGTAGGAGGCTCAAGTGAACGAGAAGAATTATTCACGCTGATCCTCGGCCCGATTTTCGGCAGGGAGCGAGGGAGTTCTGCGTCACTCGAGTTGCTTGCCTTTGGTTTCGGGCAGGGCCAGCGCCAGCACAGCCGCGAGGAAGAACGCTCCGGCCTGAAGGAGAAAAGCGGAGCCCAGTCCGAAGCGCGTGGCCAGCGCGCCCACGGCAAACGGCGCCAAGGCGGAGAAGCCGCGCCCGATGTTGTAGCTCAAGCCCATGGCGGTGGCGCGAATTTCGGTGGGGAAGAGTTCCGAGGCAATGGCGCTGTATCCGGAGAAAAACCCGGTGCCGAAAAACGCTACCAGCGGCCCGAGCACAAGCAGCCCGGCAGGGCTGTGCACTCTGCCGTAGAGCGGTACCAGCGCCGCGGCCACCAGCAGGTAGGCGACGTAGCTCTTGCGCCGGCCCAGCGAATCGGCAAAGAACCCGAAGAACGTATAGCCGAACCACTTCCCCACGCCCATGACCAGCAGCCACGTGGTCGTCTTCAGCATGTCCAGGCCGCGCCCGCCCTGCTCCACCGGCAGAGAGAGGTACGCCGGGATCCACGTGAACAGGCCCCAGTAGCCGAACATCCCGCAGGCGTTCATGGTCGTGGCCAGGATGCCGTGCCGGCGGATGTCCTTGCGCCACAGCAGCCGGAGCAAACCAGATTTTTCCTTGCTTCGCTCAAGCCAGATGGCCGGCTCCGGCACGCGCCGTCGGATCCAGAAGACCACCAGCGCCGGCAAGACGCCCACAAAGAACACCGCGCGCCAGCCAAAGCGAGGCAGCACAATGCCTACGACCGCCGCGGCGATCATCTCACCAATGGCCCAGGTGGACTGCATCAGGCCCAGTGCCTTGCCGCGGTGCTCGGCCGGCCAAGTCTCCGCGATCAACGCCGCGCCAGTGGCCCATTCACCGCCCATCCCCAGGCCGAGGATTAGTCGGAAGACGGCGAGTTGCACGATGCTGTCTGACAAACCGCACGCGCCGCTGGCCAGTGAGTAAAGCAGGATGGACCCCATCAGCGCGCGGGTGCGCCCGATGCGATCAGCGAGAAAGCCGAAGAGCAATCCGCCGACGGCCGACGCGGCCAGTGTCAGCGAGTTGAGCAGCCCGGCGACCTCCTTCGTCATCGCTAGTTCGCTCATCAAGCGCGCCAGCACCAGCGAATAGAGCATCACGTCCATCGCGTCGAGCATCCAGCCGAGCCCGCCGGCGACAAGGGACCTTCGCTCGACGCGCGTCACTTGTGCCGGCCAGGAGAAGCCAAGCAGGCTGCGGGTGTTCCGAGCTGAAACAGCAGGATCGCTATTCAAGGGTTTGTTCCAAGTCTGTGCATGCCGAGTGTGCAATTCTACTCATATTCCCGGCGAAAACTCTGCGAAAAGCCTATGGGGCTCGAATCGGACTTGCAGAGGCCATTCGCATTTGTTAGCCTCACTCTAGAAGAGCTGCCCCGGCTCTCCAGCGGAAAGGAAATGGGTTTCTGTCACAAGTGCGGGGCGCGGGTGAGCAGCGCGTCGGAGTTTTGCCCGCGCTGTGGCCGCCCGCGGGGCCTGGCCCATGTGGCGCAAGGAACGCCCTCGCTGACCAGTGAACACATCGCCGGGGCGGTGTGTTATGTGTTTCTCTGGATCAGCGGATTTGCCTACCTGTTGTTCGACCGGCGGCCTTTTGTGCGCTTTCATGCCGCCCAATCCACCCTGGTCTTCGGTGCTGTCTCTTTGCTGGACTTCGCGATCGGAAGAATGTTTGGATTCGATGTGTTTTTCTATGCCGATTGGACGGATGTTTCGGTGGGCTGGCTCCTCCTGCTCGTATTCCATCTCCTGGTTCTTGTTCTGTGGCTGGGCTGTATCTTGAAAGCTTCCCAGGGCCAGCGGTTCCGGATTCCTCTTGCCGCGGAGATCGCCCAGGCCTTCGCCGGAGAGTAATCCCACCGGCCTCGCGTTTCATCCCCTGCTTGCGATGGACGGACGCATCTGTTAGCCTTTCGGCGGGTCGGTTCCTTCCAGAACATCTCAAGGAGACACACCATGGCCTTTTGCAGCAAGTGCGGTGCACGGATGGAGGACCAGACTGCGTTTTGCCCTCAATGTGGTCAGGGGCGGAGCGGAGCGCCGAGCCCGGCGGCTGGTGCTACCCAGGCGGGCCTGGCCGAAAACGCCGCTGGTGCGCTGTGCTATGTGCTCGGTTGGATCACCGGGATCATTTTCATGCTCATCGACAACCGGCCGTTTGTGCGCTTCCACGCCGCGCAGTCGATCGTGGTCTTCGGCGGGCTCACCGTTGTGTATTTCCTCTTCAGCGCGATCTTTGGCGCAGGCATGTTCTTGGGTGGCCTCGGAGCGGGGTTTTCGGCGGGCCTGCTGCTGGCGGGCGTAGTGCAGTTGCTGGGTTTTGTGCTCTGGATTGTCTGCATGGTGATGGCTGCCCAGGGCAAGCGGTTTGAGATCCCTTTCGCCGCTGGAATCGCACAGAGCATTGCCGGAAAGTAACGGTTCCCTTCGGGTGGGCCCTCATCACTCCGGGTTACTCCGTCCGGCGCTCCGGTTCGACTTTTGACTCTCTCGCAGGAGTACACTACTATTCGGCCGCCCACTACGGAAATTGCCAGCAAACTCATCTCGGGAGGCCGCTGTGCGCGTGCGTTCGTTCCTTTGTCTAGTGGTCCTGCTCCTGTTGCCGGTGCAGGTCGCCGCGGCGCAGGAGAAATCGGACGCCGCCGACCGCCGCACCGAGCTGGAGCAGGTCCTCCGTCAGCGTTATCGCGTGGCCACGATTGGCCCCGGCCTGCTGGGACTTCGTGGCAAGGCTGGAACGATCCGCCAGGCAGGCGGTGTCGTGGAGGTGCGGCGCACCGGCCTCTATGGCTCGCTCGAGCAGAGCGCCAGCGCAGCGATGAACATCCGCGGCGAGCTGGTCGAAGTCGTCCGCGGCCGCAAAGACCTGGCGCTGGCCGCCGGCGAGCAGTTCTACGTGCACAGCGTGTACGTCGGCGAGGACGTGATCACGCTCGGCCTGGTGACCACGCGCTTGGTCCCCACGCCGCGCGGTACGGGCCGCCTCTGGGCCGCGGTCAATTTTTTCCTTCCGCCTGACAAGATTGCGAACCTGGACGGCAACGCCATCTTCGGCGTACTCGATCAATGGCTGCTGCCCGAAGGGCAACGCCCCGCGACTGCCGCAGCGCCGGCACCCGCGCCCGCCGTCGTACCCGTCGCAGCTCCACCGCCGGCTTTCTCCGCGGCAGAGTTGAAGTCCGGGATGACGCGCGAGGAAGTGCTCTCGTTGCTGGGCGCCGCACAGCGCGAGGTGAGCTACGGCCCGCGCACCTGGATGACCTATGCCGGGATGGTCGTCGTGCTGGAGAGCGGTAAGCTGGTCGCGGTGGACCGCAGCGGCCAGCCGCCGGCCAAGGTAACCGTGCGTTCGGAACCTGACGGCGCCGATGTGTACCTGGGCGAGAGCTTCGTCGGCTCAACCCCCGCCACGCTCGAGCTGCCCGCGGGCACCTACAAGGTCAGCGTGCGCCTGCCCGGATTTAAGGACTGGCAGCGCGACGTCCAGGTGCTCGGCGGCAGCGAACTCACCCTGCGCGCGCGTCTGGATAAGTAAGCCAGGCTTTCCTCGCACCTCCCCCCGCCCGGTGGCGCCAATGTCCTCACGGCGGCGTGCGGCGCAGCGGTTCACGGCTCCTGCGCAACGCGGACGCTTCCTGGCGCATCCGAACGAGGCTTGCGCGACCCTGTGCGGCGTTTGGTGCGACTGGGTTTACCTCTTGACAATCTCCGGGCGCGCGTCCATCTTAAATGCTTTTCTTTTCTCAGGAATTCTTGGCCGTGCTGGGCAGGTGATTTCCATTGGAAGAGCTCAAGACCCCGGTGCAAGTTCGCCTCTGCTTCCACGATCGCTGCTTCGACGGCGCCGCTTCAGCCGCGTTGTTCCTTCGCTTTTACCGCGAGCGGTTCGAGCCCGCGGCCGAGTTCCGCTTCACCGGGATGACCCACCGGGCCACGCGGCCGTTTGAGGAGGCGCTTTTCGACGGCGACGAAAATGTCATCGTGGACTTTAAGTATTCGAGCTCGCCGCGGGTGACCTGGTGGTTCGATCACCACCAGAGCGCTTTCCTGAGCCCCGCTGACGCCGAGCACTTTCGCCGCGACCGCTCCGGCCGTAAGTTTTATTTCCCCGAATACAAGTCCTGCACCAAGCTCCTCGCGGACATTGCCCAGGAAAAATTCGGCTTTGACGCGCGCCCGCTGGCCGACCTAGTCCACTGGGGCGACGTCATTGACGGCGCGCAGTATCCCACGCCGGCCTCGGCCGTGGAGTTGACCGAGCCGGCCACGCAACTCGCGCTGGTGATCGAGGCGGCGCCCGAACCGGGGCTGGTCACGCGGCTGATTCCCGAGCTGGCGGTGCGGTCGCTGGGGGAGATGGTGCAACTGCCGGCCGTCGCAAGCCACCTGGGGCCGCTGCTCGAGCGCCACGAGCACTCCATCGAAGTCCTGCGCCAGCGCTCCGAGGCCCGCGATGGCGTGGTCTTTTTCGACGTGAGCGACGAGGACCTCGAAGGCTACAACAAGTTCATTCCTTACCTTCTTCATCCCGAGTGCCTCTATTCGGTCGGGGTCAGCGCCTCGGCGACCCGCGCCAAGGTCTCCGTGGGTTCCAATCCCTGGAACACTGCGGCCGTAGAGAAAAATCTGGCCACACTGGCTGAACGATATGGCGGCGGTGGCCACCCGCGCGTAGCGGCCATCTCGTTCGAGCCCACCGACATCGAACGTGCTCGACAGGTGGCTAGGGAAATCGCCGCCGTCCTGCGCGGCTAGTCTGTTCCTCGGGCCACCGGGGATCATCACGGGCAGAAACCGCTACGTTGCCACCCGCTAACCGCTCCTTTCCCTCTTGTTCATCTGTGCTGTTGTGTAGCTCCGCCGCGCTTGTCCAAGAATTCGCGGGTCAGCAGGTCGGTGAGGCGCACGGCCGGCGGCAGCGGCCGAGTGGCCATAGCGAAGCCGAGCGATGACTCCGCATCGAGCGCGCCGTGCGTTCCGGTAAAGCTGACGATGTGCTGGAAGACTCCGGCGCCGTAGAAATAGCCCGGCTTCAAGCTGACCAGGATGTTCGCGCGATTCTGCACGTGGTTGGTGGCCCAGTCGCGCAGGCGCGACGCCGCGTCGGGATAGCGCGCCGCAAGCGTTGCCGCAAACAGGTCCGCGTCGCTGGCTGAGCTGTCCGCACCCAGCCGGCCGTCGGCTTGCAGTCTTGCGAGCACAGGCCGAAGTTCGAGCGGATCACCCTGCGTGGCGTCATACCAGTAGCGGCTGCCGTCTGCATTCCAGTGCAGCTCCGCGCGGGCGCCCTCGGCGCGCAGGACCGAAACGCCGTCACCGCTCGGGGTTCGAGCCACGACCAAGTCCGCGCCTTCGAGCCAGGCAAGATCGCCTGCCAGCGGTGCCGTGGCTGCGTCCTGACAATAAACGGCGATAAAGCCGATCAACCCATAAGAGGGCACGGCCACATCGCGCGGGCTCGCCAGGGTTTTCCCAAACCTCCAGCCGCGGCGCGTGAGGAGCTCTTCGAGCGGAGCGGCGTGGCTCGGGGTCATCGTGTTGCCGTGGTCGCTGAACACCAGCACTCCCAGCTCGCCCCGCGCGTCAAGATAGAGTTCGCGGACCAGCCGCTCGAATTCCTCGAGGGAAGGTTCCGCCTGCCGCGGGGGATACAGATGCATCAGGGAATCGGTGGACGAGATGTGGGCGAGGAAGACGCCCTGGTGGCTGGCCAGAAAATCCTTACGCAGGCGCCCAAGGTCGGCGCGGTAGGTTTTCTGGGGAAGCAGATAGGGCAAAGCCTTGGCCCAGCCGGGCGGGTCGTAGTCGAGCACGCCAATGTAGGGGATACCCGCCCCGGAGAGCGTCACCCAGGCGCCGCCGCGGATCTTGTTGCTGCCGCGGTCAAAGTAGAGGTGCTCATAGCCCGGCGGAGGCGCGGCATGCAGCACGGCGGTCAGCGCCGCTTCGCTGTCGGAAGGGAACACGCTGACCACCGCGGTCGGGCGATGGAATTCCCGGAAGTGGCCGCGGTCCCACAGGTCTTGCAGCAGCCGCAGCGGCACACCATCAAAACAAATCACCAGCCAGCGCTTCGGTTCGGTGCGCAATCCGGGCCGCGCGAAGTTACCTTGCGGGATCTCAAACTGATCGATGACGCCATCGCCGTCGGTGTCGCGCGCGCGCCAGGTTTCCACGCGGTCCGCCTGCCAGAAGTGCGGCGCGCTCGTTTGCCTCTCGATTCTCCACTCGCGCGGTGTTCCGGAGGCCCTCAGTGCGGTTTCATTCAGCAGCGAAAAATGTGTCGGCACGGGCCGGCCCCAGAAGGTGATGTGCAGCCCGACCGCGACGACGACGGCCAGCAGAAGCCACCCCCGCAGCCGCTGGCGCCTTCCTCGCTGTGCGCCCCCCCGCGCCGGTGCACCAAATCGCCTTCCCGATTGGCTGCTTAACATAAGGCTGGCACCCGACCGGCGATTATAGATGCTTTGCTTGGGTGATTCGACAAATGGGTGAGGTCGGTATAAAATTTGAAAGTTTCGTGGGCCGCTAGCTCAATCGGTAGAGCAGCTGACTCTTAACCGCGCGCTCCAGCCCATGTGGGACGTATTTTCAATGGCTTATCTTAGGTTTCGTTAGGCTGGGTTAGGTGGTTTTTGAGGTCATTGGTGCAAAAATGGTGCAAAATGTTGGGTCGCACCTTAGCAAGTTTGCGCCGGAACCGGCGCGCTGGTAAGCTGAGTTTTCGTGGGCGCGTAGCTCAACTGGTAGAGCATCGGACTCTTAATCCGAACGTTGAAGGTTCGACTCCTTCCGCGCTCACCACGTCTTGTCCTCGCTAGCGGCTGTTTTTGGCCACGTCGGTGAAAGATTCGGTGAAAGACTGCCCTATTTTGGTGCAACCCTGCGGACGGAATAGAACAGCCTCGATGCCGC
>JACQDH010000071.1 GCA_016201215.1 Acidobacteriota bacterium
CAGGATCAGGCCGAAGACCAGCAACGCGGCGACGATAAAGGTGGAAAGGGCATAGAGAACAACGACTTCATTCCATTGCCGGGGCTCAAACGGTAGGTCGAGGGAACCGAGCGTGAACACGCCGGCCAGCAGCAGCGCGATCAGCAGGCCGCCGAAGCCCAGCCAGAGCCGAGTCTTCGTGCTATGCGGCCTCACGGTCTCCGCTCCGGCTTCGTGCCCGGGCGGGCCGCCAGATACGGTCCCAGCGGACACTGGTCACACTGGGGCTCTTTCGTCCGGCACCAGTTCTTGCCCACGTTGACCAGCAGGGCATGGTATTCGTTGTAGAGCTTGGCGTCGCGCGGCAGGTTGTTCTCGAAAAGCGTGCGTACTTCTTCATAGCCGGCCTTCTCGCCCGCCAGCCCGTGGCGCTGCAGGATGCGTTTGGTGTAAGCGTCCACGACAAAGACGGGGTGATTCCCGGCATAGAGAAGAATCGAGTCCGCGGTTTCCGGCCCAATGCCGTGCACGGCGAGCAGTCGCTCGCGCAGTTCCGCCGTCGAGGTGCGAAACATTCGCGCCAGCGACCCCCCGAAATCCCGGCGCAGGAAGCACACAAACGCCTTCAATTTCTTGGCCTTCTGCCGGAAATAGCCCGAGGACCGAATGTACCGCGCGAGTTTGGGGGAGGGCACGCGCTCCAAGGCCCGCGGTGTCAGCAGGCGCGCCTTGCGCAGCTTCGTGATCGCGCGCTCGACATTCACCCAGGCTGTGTTCTGGGTCAGGATCGCTCCGACGATCACTTCGAACGGGGTCCTGGCGGGCCACCAGTGCATCGGGCCAAGTGCCGCCGTCAACGTCTCATGGAACTGCGGCAGAACGCGGAGCGGGCTGGTGTCGTGCGGTGGCGCGGGCGGGGCCTTGGGCATGACCCGCAGGATGGCGCGGCGCGCGATGGAAACGACGGAAACCATTCTCGATGCCAAGCACAGCGACGATAGCGAGGGCGAGCGAGCAAGTCAAGGCGCGCTGTGGTGCTTTCACCACACTGTTCCAGCGTACAGGGTATTGCCCGATTCACTACGCTGTTCCAACTTGGCTCCCGTGGCTTCTGCCGGCTTCTGCTACCTTTCTCGCCTAGGCACACGTGTCCCAGGAGTCTGCGGATGTCGGGCCGTTTAGGCGAAATCCTGATCAAAGAGAGCCTCATCACGTCCGGGCAACTCCAACAGGCGCTGGACTACCAGAAACAACACGGCGGGCGCCTGGGCAGTTGTCTGATGAAGATGGGGTTCATCACCGACGATGAAATCACTGCCGTGCTTTCCCGCCAGTATGGCGTTCCTTCAATCAACCTCAAGTACTACGAAGTCGACGCGAACGTCATCAAGCTGATTCCGCAGGAGACCGCGGTGCGTTACCAGGTCGTGCCTCTCTCCCGCGTGGGCTCGACGCTGACCATCGCCATGACCGATCCCACCAACGTCTTCGCCATGGACGACATCAAGTTCATGACCGGCTTCAACGTGGAGCCGGTGGTGGCATCCGAGTCGGCCATCAGCGAGGCGATTCAGAAGTTCTACGGCGACACGCAAAGCGTCGAAGAACTCACCAAGGTGATGAAGGACTTGACCGGAGACGAGAGTGAGGACCTCGAGCTGGCCGCCGAAGAGCAGGAGATGGACCTTGCCGCGCTGGAAAAAGCGGCCGAGGAAGCGCCCATCATCAAGCTGGTGAACCTGATCCTCACCGACGCGGTCAAGCGCGGCGCCAGCGACATTCACGTCGAGCCGTACGAGAAAGAGCTGCGCGTGCGATTCCGCGTCGATGGTGTCCTGCAGTCGGTGATGAACCCGCCGCTGAAATTGAAAGATGCTATCACCAGCCGCGTCAAGATCATGGCCAAGCTGGACATCAGCGAAAAGCGGCTGCCGCAGGACGGCCGCATCATGATCAAGTATCGCCGCGACGGCAAACGCAAGGAGCTCGACTTCCGCGTCTCCACCGTGCCCACGCTGTTCGGCGAAAAGATCGTCATGCGGCTGCTGGACAAGGAAAACCTGCGGCTGGACATGACCAAGCTGGGGTTCGAGCCCGAGTCGCTCGCCAAGTTCGAGCGCGCGATCTTGCGGCCCTACGGCATGGTGCTGGTCACCGGGCCGACCGGCTCGGTCAAGACCAACACGCTTTACTCCTCGGTGGCGCGCCTGAATACCCCGGAAACCAACATCATGACCGCCGAGGACCCGGTCGAGTTCCAACTCGCCGGCATCAACCAGGTGCAGATGAAGGAGCAGATCGGGCTGAACTTCGCCGCGGCTCTCCGCGCCTTCCTGCGCCAGGACCCCAACATTATCCTGGTCGGCGAGGTCCGCGACTTCGAGACTGCGGAAATCGCCGTGAAGGCCGCGCTCACCGGCCACCTTGTGCTTTCCACGCTGCATACCAACGACGCGCCCTCCACCATCAGCCGGCTGATGAACATGGGGATCGAGCCCTTTCTGGTGGCCACCTCGGTGAACCTGATCTGCGCGCAACGCCTGGTGCGGCGCGTCTGCACCAACTGCAAGGAGCCGCTGCAGGTCCCGGAGCAGGCGCTGCTCGATGCGGGTTTCTCTCCGGAGGAAGCAAAGAGCGTCACGATTTGTCACGGCAGGGGCTGTGGCACCTGCAACAAGGGCGGCTACAAGGGGCGGGTGGGCCTCTACGAGGTGATGGAGATCAACGACGAACTGCGCGAGCTGATTCTGGTGGGCGCCTCGGCGCTCGAGCTGAAAAAGAAGGCGCTCGACCAGGGCATGGTCACGCTGCGCCGCAGTGGCCTGCTCAAGGTTGCTGCCGGCTTGACCACGCTCGAGGAAGTCCTGCGCGAATCGGTCTTGTGAGGAGAGGGGACCTATGGCCGGCATTACGCTGAGCGAACTGCTCAAAAAGATGATCGAGATGGGTGGCAGCGACCTACACATCGCCACCAACAGCCCGCCGCGCGTGCGCGTCCACGGCAAGCTCCGCCCGATGGATATGGCCCCGATGACCGCCGCGGACACCAAAGCCCTGGCCTACAGTGTGCTCACCGACGCGCAGAAGCACCGCTTCGAGGAGAATCTGGAGCTCGACTTCTCCTTCGGCTTGAAAAACCTGGCGCGGTTCCGCGGCAACCTCTTCCACCAGCGCGGTGCCGTCGGCGCCGTTTTTCGGACCATTCCCTGGGAGATCAAGGGATTTGAGGCGCTGGGCCTGCCCCCGGTGGTCAAGAGCCTGTGCGACAAGCCGCGCGGCCTGGTGCTGGTGACCGGCCCGACCGGCTCGGGGAAATCCACCACCCTCGCCGCGATGCTCGACAAGATCAACAGCGAGCGCGAAGAGCACATGATCACCATCGAGGACCCCATCGAGTTCCTGCACAACCACAAGAAGTGCCTGGTCAATCAGCGCGAGGTGCACTCGGATACGCACTCGTTCGCCAATTCGCTGCGCGCCGCGCTGCGCGAAGACCCCGACGTGGTGCTCATCGGTGAGATGCGCGACCTCGAAACCATCGAATCGGCCCTGCGCATCGCCGAGACTGGCCACCTGACCTTCGCCACCCTGCACACCAACTCCGCGGTCTCCACCATCAACCGCATCGTGGACGTGTTTCCCGCACACCAGCAGCCGCAAATCCGCGCTCAGCTCTCCATGGTGCTCGAGGGCATCCTCTGCCAGGCGCTGCTGACGCGCGCCGACGGTCGCGGCCGTGTGATGGTGATGGAGATCCTGATCCCCAACGCGGCGATTCGCAACCTGGTCCGCGAGGACAAAATTCATCAGATTTACTCGGCCATGCAGAGCGGGACCGGCCAGACCGGGATGCAGACCTTCAACCAGTCGCTGGCCAACGCGTACTTCAACAAGCTGATCACTCTGGAGACGGCGCTCTCGCGCTCGTCCAACCAGGACGAGCTGCAGGACATGATCAATCGTGGGGTGACTAGCGCGGTGCCGACCCGCAACCCCGCCCCAGCCCGCCGCTAGCGCCGCGGCGCCAGGGCATCACCGTCGGGAGTGGGATGGAGGAAAGTGCGTTGACGAGGAGGGAACAGTCATGCCGGTCTTCACTTATCGCGGCACCAACCGCGCCGGAGTCAACGTTAGCGGAGAGCAAGCCGCGGCGAACAAAGCCGAACTGGCCTCCGTGTTGCGCCGGCAGCAGATCAATGTCACCAAGATGTCCGAAAAGGGCAAGGAGTTCAGCCTGCCCACGTTCGGCGGCGGAGTCAACGCCAAGGAGCTGGCCGTTTTCACCCGCCAGTTCTCGGTGATGATCGACGCGGGATTGCCCCTGGTGCAGTGTTTGGAAATCCTCGCCGGGCAGCAGGAGAACAAGACCTTTCAGAAGGTCTTGACGGGAACGCGCTCTGCGGTCGAAGGCGGCTCCACGCTCTCCGCCGCCATGCGCCAGTACGGAAAAGTTTTCGACCAGTTGTACGTGAACATGGTCGAGGCGGGCGAGACGGGCGGAATTCTGGATACCATCCTCCAGCGGCTGTCGGCTTATATCGAGAAAAACGTCAAGCTGAAGCGCGCGGTGAAGTCCGCCCTCGTCTATCCCATCTCGGTTCTGGTTGTGGCCGCCAGCGTCATCGTCCTGCTGCTGTGGAAGGTTGTGCCCATCTTCGCCACGTTGTTTGCCGGCCTGGGCGTGGATCTGCCGCTGCCCACGCGGATCGTGATCAGCATGAGCAATTTCGTCGGCAGCATTTTCGGGCTGCTGATCTTGGTGGTTTTTGTGGGGATCGCAATCGGTCTCAAGGTGTGGTACGGAACGCCCAAGGGCCGCATGGCCATCGACACGGTACTGCTCAAACTTCCCCTGGTCGGCATGCTCCTGCGCAAGATCGCGGTGGCGCGGTTCACCCGCACGCTGGGCACGCTGATCTCGAGCGGCGTTCCGATCCTCGAGGGGTTGGATGTCACCGCGCGCGCCGCCGGAAACGCGGTCATCGAGAAGGCCCTGCTGTACGTGCGCAAAGGCCTGGAGGCCGGGCGCACGCTGGCCGACCCGCTGAAGGAAACCGATGTTTTCCCGGGGATGGTCACGCAGATGATCGGGGTGGGCGAACAGACCGGCGCCATGGATGCCATGCTGCAGAAGATCGCCGACTTCTACGAGGACGAGGTCGATGCCGCGGTCAAGGATCTGCTCTCGGCCATGGAACCGATGATGATCGTGTTCCTCGGCGTGGTGGTCGGCGGGATCGTGATCTCCATGTACCTGCCGCTGTTCTCGCTGATTGCCAAACTTGGCGGCCACTAGCGCGGTTCGCTTGTCGGATGTTCGGGCAAGGCCCGGGCGGCGGCTTCCGGCTGCCGCCCCGTGCCAATCAGTACACCCCGCTGTCTTGACCCTCTTCTTCCGGGCAGCGGAGAATGGCACGTAGGCCTGTCTCAGATGGAACTCACCCAAAACGTCGGCGGATGGCTGAACTGGCTGACCCGGGTTCGTTTTTTCCTCATTGTTTTCCTGCTGCTGATTGTCCTGGTTCTCCGCGACTACACCCAACTGCTGATCCCCACGAAATACTTCGTGCCGCTGATCGTGCTGTGGTTTACCCTGGCTCTGTTCCACGTCATCCTGCTGCGCTGGATTCCCGAGGCGCATTGGCATGCGCCCCTGGAGATGGTCTGCGACCTGGTGATGGTGACCGGCCTGGTCTATGTCACCGGGGCTCACGAGAGTTATTTCATCTCCCTCTATCTGCTGGCCATCATCGTGGCCAGTATTCTGTTTTCCCCCAAGGGGACGTTTCTCGTCGCCGGCTTCAGCTTTGTCCTTCTGGGAGCTCTGGTCGAGCTGGTGTACTACGAAAAGATTCCCCGCACGGCTTCGGCCATGCCAACGGCGAGAACCCTGCAGATTTGGGTGTTGAGCAACCTGTTCGGCTTTCTCGCCGTGGCCTACCTGTCCAGCCTGCTGGCCCAGACTCTGCGGCGGAAGGGCGTGGAGCTGGAAGAGAAGCGAGGGGAGCTGCAAGATCTGCAGGCCTTCAACGAGGACATCATCCACTCGATGCGCGGCGGCCTGGTGACCACCGACCTGGAAGGCCGCATCCTGCTGCTGAACCGCACCGGCGAGGAAATCACGGGTTATCGCTTCGACGCGCTGCGCGGCCGGAACTTGCCGGACCTGTTCCCGGACTTCTGGCTGCCCGGCCAATCAACTCCCGGCGGGGGCATGAAGCCGCGCAAGGAGCTCGATTTCCTCACTGCGTGCGGGGAGCAGCGCTTCTTAGGTATTTCGGTCTCGCCGCTGCGCACGCGCGACCGCCGCACCAGCGGTTACGTCTTCAATTTTCAGGATCTCACCGAGTTGCGGCGTCTCGAGCAGGAGGTGGCCACTAAGGAGCGCATGGCCGCGCTGGGGCGACTTTCCGCCGCCATCGCGCACGAAATCCGCCAGCCGCTGACGGCCATGGCAGGCGCGGTCAGGGAACTGGCGCGCCTGGTGCCGCTCGAGGAGGATGAAAAGCATCTGGTTGGCATCGTCAGCCGCGAATCCGAGCGCCTCAACCAGATTATCAGCGATTTCCTGAATTACTCGCATGAGAAGACCTACCAGTTTGGCGAGGCGGACATTGCCGCCTTGCTGGAGGAGACCCTGACACTGCTCGAACGCCATCCGGCACTCGACGGCAAGTACCGGATCGACCGCGCCTTCTCGAACCAGCCGGTTCGCGTGCGCGTGGACGCCAACTGCATCAAACAGGTGTTCTGGAATCTGTGCGAAAACGCGCTGCGCGCCATGCCCGCCGGCGGCACCTTGACCGTGTGCCTCGAGGCTGCGCCCTTCTGGGTGCGCATCCGATTCCGTGACACCGGCGTGGGCATGGATCCTAAGCTGAGCGCCAAGATTTTTGAGCCCCTGCAGTCCAGCTTCGCCGGGGGCACGGGGTTGGGCCTGGCCATTGTCTATCAGATTGTGCAGGCCCACAGCGGGCGCATCACCGTGGCTTCCGAGAAGGATCGCGGCGCGGAATTTACCGTCGAGCTGCCCCGCGTGGCCGAGCGCGCAACAACAGACGCAGAACCTCGACTGCTGGCAGAGATATCATGAGGTGGTGAGCGGCCCATGGCCCACATCCTGGTGGTGGACGACGAAAAATCCATCTGCGAGCTGCTGGAGATCACCTTCCGCAAGGAAGGCCACCGCGTCGAGGTGGCCACCAGCGGTGAAGCGGCGCGCCGCCGTCTGGAGTCTCAGATCTTCGACATCGTCATCTCGGACATCCGCATGCCGGATACCGGCGGCGTGGATCTGCTCCAATTCGCCAAGGAGATGGCTCCCACGGCCGTCTTCATCCTCATCACCGGTGTGCCGACGATCGAAACGGCCATCGCGGCGATCAACTCAGGTGCCGACCGCTATGTCATCAAAGACCACGAGCTGGTGGACCAGTTGCGCCGCGCCGTCCAGCAGGTGTCGGAAAACCTGAAATGGCAGAAGGAGGCCGGCTACCTCCGCCGCGAGCTGCGCCGCCTTACCGGCCTGGACAACATCATCGGCCGCAGCCCGAAAATGCGCGCCATCTTCGATCTGATTCAGACCGTCGCGCCCCAGTCCAGCCGGGTGCTCATCACCGGGGAGAGCGGCACCGGGAAAGAGTTGGTGGCCCGCGCCATCCATGAAAACAGCGCGCGCGCTCAGACGCCCTTCATCACCATCAACTGCGGCGCATTCCCGGAAACGCTGCTCGAATCCGAACTCTTCGGTTACCTGAAGGGCGCGTTCACTGGGGCCAACGAGAACCGCCAGGGTCTGTTCCAGGCTGCCCATGGTGGCACGCTCTTCATGGACGAAATCGGCAACATGAGCCCGACCATGCAAGTGAAACTCTACCGTGTCTTGCAGGAGGGCAAGGTCCGGCCGCTGGGCAGCACTGAGGAGGCCGACGTGGACGTGCGCGTCATCGCCGCCACGAACAAGGATCTGGAAAAGGAGATTGCCGAGGGGCGGTTCCGCGAGGATCTCTATTACCGGCTCAGCGTCATCCCCATTCATTTGCCTCCGCTGCGCGAGCGCCGGGAGGATATCCCGCTGCTTGCGCGCTCCTTCCTGGAGCGCTTTCGCAAGGCGATGGAGAAGCCCATCGAGGGCATCGAGCCCGAGGCCATGCGTCGGCTGGAAGCCTACGATTGGCCGGGCAATGTCCGGGAACTCGAGAACACCATGGAGCGCTCCGTAGCTCTGGAGAGCGGTCGGAACATCTCCCTGGCTGTGCTGCCGGATAAAGTCACAAGCTACGATTCAGGTCAGGCAGCCGCAAAAGCCGGCCGAGACGGGGCCGTTGCGTTTCCGGACGCGGGACTTGACTTTGAGATGGTCATCGGGGAAACGGAGCGCCGGTACATCCTGGCGGCGCTGGAGCGTTCGGGTGGAGTGCAGAGGCGCGCCGCCGAACTTCTGAAGATGAGCTATCACTCCTTCCGCCACTACGCAAAAAAGCATAGAATCCAGTAGAGAGCGCAGGAGATGTCAGCATTTGCCTTAGCTGAGAATGAGCCTTTTTCTCACTCCTCCCTGCGCCTGGAGGCCCGGAAGGAAGCGACAATCTTCCTCGCCCATTTTTCTTCCCGGGCCATGCGAGGGAGCACTTGCGGTCTAGGTCTTGCCCCCTCAACTCCTCCTGTTCTACCCTCAGCGCGCGCCTCTCACCCGAATCAACAGCCCGCGCTGGAACCGAAAGCGCCCGAACATGACCAGGCAGCGAGCAGGCCCCGAAGCGTTCCCGAGCATCTGTCTCTCACAGAGGAAGTGGTATAATGGCGTCCCCGAGCGTCCGTCACCAGGAAGCACTCGGAAGGTGCGCACTACGGTCGAGCATGGTGAATTTGAAATTCCTGCTAATGAGGAATGAGGGTTTTTCTCACTTTTCGGGCTCCTTGCGTGCGCACCGGGAGGAATCGAGTCGTCCGACCCTGGCAGAAAGCCATGTAATCTGTTCATTTCCAAACCCTTGTGGCGGAAGTGCCGAGACAGTACACGGCGCCATTGGCATTGGCAAGCGGCTTGCCCCTAGTAGGGCTGATTTCCGGGTTAAGACCTGACATCCTGAAGGAGAGTGGAATGCGCAACAAGCAGAAAGGTTTCTCGCTCATTGAACTTCTGATCGTCGTGGCGATCATTCTGATCATCGCGGCGATTGCCATCCCCAACCTGCTGCGTTCGAAGATGGCAGCGAACGAGGCGTCGGCGGTTGGCTCCCTGCGGTCGATCAACACCGCCTCGGTGACCTTCTCGACCCAGTGCGGCGGCTATCCGCCGTCGCTGGCTGCCATGGGCCCGCCATTCGTGGCTTGCACCACGGCGGACTTGATTGACGGCGTCCTTTCCGCAGGCTCCAAGAGCGGCTACACGTTCGTCTACGCGCCTGCGGGCGGTCCTCCGGCCACCACCTACACGGTGACGGCAGCTCCGACGACCCCGGGCACGACCGGTCAGCGGTACTTTTTCACCGACCAGTCGGGTGTGATCCGGGCGAACAGCTCGGGCGCAGCCGACGTGAACAGCACGCCGATCAGCTAGTTTGGTCCTTCGCACCTGGGGGAGGAAGCGACAATCTTCCTCCCTCTTTTTTCAGAGCCGAGCTCCAAAGGGTGAAATGCATCGAGGGGCAGAGCAATGCGAGCGCAGAGAGAAGCATCCGGCAGCCGTGGCTCAAGGCACGCCAGCAAGGGTTTTTCACTCATCGAGCTGCTCATCGTAGTGGGCATTATCCTGATCATCCTCGCCATCGCCATCCCCAATTTCCTCCAATCCAAAATGAGGGCCAACGAGGCTTCTGCGGTGGCGAACCTGCGAAACATCACCACCGCCGAGGTGGTTTATTCCACCTCCTACGGAATCGGTTACTCCAGTAACCTCGCCAAGCTGGGCGGCACTCTGGTGATCCCCGATGTCAACAATGCCGGTTTGATTGACGACGTGCTGGCGCAGGGCACGAAGAGCGGCTACATATTCACCTACATCGTCGCGGCCACGGACCCGAACGGCAATGTCGTGGACTACAACGTGCTCGCCGACCCGGCTAATCCCGGAGTCACAGGCACCCGCCATTTCTACACTGACACGTCGGCCGTCATCCGGCAGAATCAGACCGCGCAGGCCGGACCGAGCGACCCACCCATCACCTAGCCTCAGCGCACGGTGGCCCGACCTGCGGCCGGCCCCTTGGCCCTCAGGCAGGGAATTCCACGCATCGGCAGACGCCCTCTGATTGCTGTGCCGCTCCTCCTCTTCCTGCTACACTCCAAGTGCAGTGAAGAAGCTCATCCACTACTTCAGGTTGCTCTTCATCTTGTATCTTGGGCTGCCTGGCGCGGGGGCCGGGCTTGCCGCCCGCACGGCACCGGCTGAGCGGGGCCGCGATCCCCGGGCCATCGTGCGCTCGCTCGAGACCCGCTACCATTCGGCGACCACGTGGAAGGCCACCTTCCTCGAGCGTTACAGCGAGGGGCGCCACGATGTCCGCGTTGAATCCGGGACCGTGTATTTCCGCCGGCCCGGTCGCATGCGCTGGGAGTACGAATCGCCCGAAGAAAAGCTGTTCGTGGCTGACGGCAGGACTGCCTGGTTCTACGTTCCCGCCGATCACACGGTGAGCCGCGCGCCGATGAAGGAGAGCACCGATTGGCGGGCCCCGCTGGCCTGGCTGACAGGCAGGGCCCGGCTCTCGCGCCTCTGCGGCCGGATTGAATTGGCCGCCCCCGCGAGCTCCACAGAAGGTTCTTCTGTTCGGGTGGTCCTGCGTTGTACGCCGCGCGGGGAGGCCTCGGCGGCGCGAGGCGAGGAATCGGGCGGTGCTTCCGAGCGCGGCGAATCTCTACAGGAGGCCTTGTTCGAGGTCGAGGAGCGCCGCAATGAGTTGGTGCGCGTGCTGGTACGCCTGTCAGGCGGCATCGAAATCGAATATCGCTTCGGAAATTGGCAACAGAATCTGCCCGTGCCCGAGGCCATGTTTCACTTTCAGGCGCCTGCCGGCGTGGCCATCGTCGACGAATCTTCCATCTCCGGCGCTCCCCGCTGAGGGCGAAGCAAGCGTTCCCGACTGTTCTCCTCCCTCTTTCCCTCCGCGCGACCGTCCGGGCCCCGCGCGGACGAAACATTCTAGTTGACTTCTCGCGTGGCTATTGTGTATCTACGCTGGCGATTGCGCTTGCCAAGACACTCCATGAGGGGTGGACGGATGCGTGCACAACGTTTGATTCTCATTCTTTTCCTGGTCTCTGCCATTCTCGGGCTCTGCTCGGGTGCCCCTGCCTGGGCGCAGTCGGAAGCCACCTCCGGAACGTTGCGCGGGACCGTCTCCGATGCTTCGGGCGGCCTCGTTCCGGGAGCCAAGGTGACGGTGAAGAACCTCGAGACCGGCTACACGCGGGAAACGCAGACCGGCGACGACGGCTACTTCAACATTCCGTTGCTCCCCGTCGGCCTCTATGAATTGCGCGTCGAGAAGCAGGGCTTTTCCACCCTCGTGCAGAGCAACCTCCAGGTTTCGATCGGGGTCGTGACGGCGGTCAACCTCGAGCTCAAACTCGGCGCAGCCACCGAGGTCATCGAGGTGAAGGGAGCCGCGCCGCTGGTGGAGACCACGCGAACGCAGGTCTCCGCGGTGGTGGACGATACCGCCGTGCGCGCCCTGCCGCTCCACGGCCGCAACTATCTCGATTTTGTCCTGCTCACCCCGGGCGTGGTGCGCGATAACAATCGGGGCGGCGACATCAGCTTTGGCGGCCTGAAGGGGACATACAACAGCCTGCAGATCGACGGCGTGGACAACAACAACAATTTCTTCGGCCAGTCGCTGGGCCGGACCGGCGTCCGGGCTCCCTTCCAGTTCAGCCAGGAGGCGGTGGCCGAATTCCAGGTGAAGACCAACAGCTACGGCGCCGAGTACGGCCGCGCGGGCGGCGCCGTCATCAACGTCGTCACCAAGACCGGCGCAAACGAGCTGCATGGCTCCCTGTTTACTTACTATCGAGACAATCGTCTCAACGCGAATAAGTGGGAATTGAACCGTGCCAGCAAGCCCAAGCCTCCCCTGCGCGTCTGGCAATACGGCGCCGTCGCCAGCGGCCCGCTCATTCGGGACAAAGCCTTCTGGCTCTTCAACTACGACGCGCAGCGCCGCAAAGAGCCCAACCCCATCGTGTGCCCTTTTCTGGCTGGGACCCCAAACGCCGCGGCCTGCACGAGTGCAGCCGCAGATCCCTTCCTGGGCCCGCTCATCCAGGACTATCAGCGCACCCTGGATCAGGACGTTTTCCTGGGCAAGGGGGACTGGCGCATCAGCAGCAACCACAATCTGAGCGTCCGCTACAACTATCAGCGCTTCACTGGGGGTTCGCTGGAGAACAGCGGGGATACCTCCGTCCGCCTGCACACCGGCGACAGCCTGGTGCGCACTCACTCTCTTTCCGGGAACCTCGTCTCCACCTTTGGCACGCATTGGATCAACGAGTTTCGCGCGCAGTGGGGACGTGATTCCGAACCGGGCACCGCCAATGGGAGCGACCCGGAGATCCAGCTCTTCCAGGCGGGCACGTTGTTCCTGCAACTTGGCCGCAATAACTTCTCGCCGCGCGAGACCACCATCAAACGCGGGCAGTTCGTGGACAACGTCTCCTATCTCCTTGGAAAACACACCGTCAAGTTCGGCGCAGACTTCAACATCGAGCGCATCCTGAATTTCTTCCCCGGCTTGTTTGGCGGCCGGTACTCGTTCAATTGCCTGGCGGACTTCCAGGACAACAAGCGGCCCGACGGGAGTGCGGGCTGCAGCGTGGGGTCGTACACTCAGAACTTCGCAGGGACCGGCACCAGCGGTCCCACCACGCATCCGAATATCACCGAGTACTCGTGGTTTGTGCAGGATGAATTCCGGGCCATGCCCAGCCTGACCCTGACGTTTGGCGTTCGCTATGACCTGCAAATCACCGAAAAGCCCAGCATCGTGAATCCCAATCCTCAGCTCGCCACCTTGGACGTCAATACGGGCCAGATGAATACCGACAGGAATAATTTTGGTCCGCGCGTGGGCTTTGCCTGGTCGCCGCGATTTGGTCGGCAGGTGGTGGTGCGGGGCGGCTACGGCATCTACTACGGTCGCACGCCCTCGATTATGACCGCGACGGCCACTTCCAATAACGGCTTGCAAGTGATTGGCATAACCATTACGGGCACCTCGCCGCTTCTGCCTCCTGGCTTTGCCTATCCGGCGACCCTCCCGGCGCCGCCCACGGGTGCAACTCCCGCCACTCCCAGCCTCTATGTTTTCGACAAGACCTACGTGCAGCCCTATGTGCAGCAAGGGTCCCTTGGAGCGGAGGTGCAGCTGGCCCAGGACTGGTCCGTGGGCGCCAGCTATCTGGTCGTCAAGGGGACCCATCTCTCTCGCAGCAACGACATCAACCTCGGCGCGCCTGTGGCCACAACGTTCCCCGTCTCGACGGGCGGCACGCTGACTGTTCAGCGCTTCCCGGCCACGTCCAGCGGTGCCCCGATACGTCCGGCTTCCAATTTCGGCCGCATCACGGCGTTTCAGTCCAATGCCAACTCGATTTATCACGCGCTGGCGCTCAGTCTGAACAAGAGGTTCAGCCACCATTTCCAGGCCGCAGCGAACTACACGTTCTCCAAGGCGATTGATGACAAGCCGGACTCCACCTCGGTTGTCCCGGGAAACGCAGGTGATGACGTGAAGATGTCGCAAAGTCACCAAGGATTCCCCGACGATCGCGGCCTCTCCGACCAGGACTTCCGCCACCGTTTCGTGCTGCTGGGCTCCTGGGAGCTCGACTACCTGAACAGGCACGATAATTTCCTTGTTCGCCACGTCCTGGGCCACTGGTCCTACAGCCAGGTCTTTGCGGCCCAGAACGGAAGACACTATTCGACGCAGACCGGCGGCGATCCCAACGCCGACGGCAACCGCTTCACCGACCGCGTCCCCGGCATCGCGCGCAACACCAACACCCTGCCGGCCCAGATCAGCATGGACATTCGTGTCGGCCACGACTTCCCGATTTACGAACGGCTGAAGGCGATCTTCCTGTTCGAAGCTTTCAATCTGTTCAACCGGCCCAACTTCCGCGACGCCAACAACATCGCGTTCAATTTGACGGGGGGCGCCTTTGTTCCCCAGGCCTCGTTCAACCCCCCAAATCCGAATGACCGATTCGTGGGCACCTATGACCATCCCGGCGGCGGAAGCGCCAATCCCGGCCCCGGCCCGCGGACGCTCCAATTGGCCATCAAGCTGACTTGGTAGTCCACGACACCAACTTGTCTGCGGCGCAGGGACAGGCCCTTGCGTCTGGCCTGAGCTATCGCAAAGGGTGCCTGCCGCGCAAGGGGCAACCGCAGGGGGTTGCCTCTACACTAGCGACCGAGGCAGCGAGAGCTACATGGTAGGGAGCACGAGAAAGCCTGAGCAGGTTGCTGAAAAGTCTGCGACGCTGTCAATCCCATCCCGCCGAAGGCAGCGGAGAAATCTCTCTGTCAGCAAAATGAATAACTTGAGAGATTCCTCGTAGTCCCGCCGCGCCGGGACTCGTCAGAATGACAGCCGAACAGCGCTTTCCAGCAATCCGCCAGCGCCGACGCTGCTGCCGTCCCAGGCAGCAGGGAACTGCTCGTCAGCCAGGCTGTTTGCTCGGCCAAGCCCGGGGTGAGGGAGAAGTTTCTATCCTGCACAGCGGCAATGGGTGTATGCTTTTGAGAGTCCCCCGGATGTTGTAAACTCTCTTCATGGCCGAGTTTGTCTGTAAGGTAGCCGACTCTACCGGCAGGGTCTATTCGCAGGTGGAAGCGGCGCAAACGATAAGCGAGGCACGCCAGAAACTGGCGGACCGGGGTCTGTTTGTGTATTCGGTTCGCCCGCGGCAAGGGGTGCTGACCCAGCTCCTGCGCCAGCGGCGCGACCGTGTGAGCGGCAACGATTTCCTCATCTTCAATCAACAGTTCAATACCTTGATCAAGGCTGGACTCCCCATCCTCAGAGGCCTGGACCTGCTGGCCGAACGCGCCGCCTCGCCAAAGTTGCGCCCGTTGCTGGGCGACGTCCGCCAGCGCGTCCGCGGGGGCGCATCGCTTTCCGAGGCGCTCGTGCAACAAGGCGTCTTCCCCAAGGTCTATACCACCTCGGTGCTGGCCGGGGAGAAGAGCGGCAACCTGTCGGGCGTGCTGGACCATTACATCGCTTACCAGCGCGTGAGCACGGGCTTCCGCAACCGCTTGCTGGTGACGCTGATTTATCCCTTCATCCTGATTGTTGCGGTCACGCTGATTCTGTCCTATCTGGTCACCTACGTGATCCCGGAGTTTTCCCGGCTGTATACGGAGATGAGCGTGCCGCTGCCGGCACTGACGCGGGTGATTCTGTCGGTGTCGCTGCATATCCGCGCTTTCCTGCTGATCGGTTTGCCGCTGGTCGTGGTGGGCGCCGGGGCGGCGTTTTTCTGGTCGCGCAGCGAGCCGGGCGGGCTTGCCATCGACCGCCTGAAACCGCGCGTTCCCTTTCTGGGCGACATCTGGCTCAAGGCGCAGGTGTCGCAGTTTGCCCGCACGCTGGCCACGCTGCTGGCCGGTGGTACGCCGCTGGTGGCGGCCCTGACCACCGGGGCGGATGCGGTTTCCAGTCGGCTGATGTCGCTCGGCATTTCCCGTACGGCCGAGCGCGTCCGCGAAGGCCAGGCGTTGCATACCAGCCTGGAAGAGAC
>JACQDH010000064.1 GCA_016201215.1 Acidobacteriota bacterium
CAGGTTCCGGCGGGATCACCCTGAATAAGGTCCACGGCGATATCCGGGCCACGACCGGTTCGGGCGGAATCACGATTTCCGCTCCCGCCGGGCGTGTCCATGCAAAGACGGGCAGCGGAGGAGTTACCGTGAGCGGCGTCACGGCGGATCTCCGCGCCACGACGGGTTCGGGAAGCCTGATCATCTCGGGAAATCCCGCGCCCGGCAGCTACTGGGAACTGCGCACCAGCTCGGGCAACGTGGAGATTGAAGTCCCGCCCAGCGCCGGATTCCGCCTGCACGCGCACTCGAGTTCCGGCAGCATCGAATCCGGCATTCCCATCGTCGTTGAAGAGCACACCCGGCGCCAACTGCGCGCGCGGGCCGGCAACGGTGAAGCGCGCGTAGAAGCGCAGACCGCCTCCGGCAGCATTCGCATCCGCTGAACGCCGCCCTGAGGCTGCTTCTCCATCCGTGGCTTCCTCCGTGACCTGAGGTCCGGCGGCGATTGGCCACCACTTTCCCCCTGAACGTCTGCGGTCTGCCTTTTCACGCTACAATGTCCGTCAGATGCTCCGCAGATTTCTGGGGATCGCGCTGACGGCGATGCTCGGCGGGACGCCCGCCGCCGGCCAGAAGACGGCCACCAAACCGCCTGCGCCTCCTGCCCCGCAGAGCCCGGGCACCCCAACCAAAGGCCCGGCCGCGCCGGCGCGCGTGAATCCACCCGCGAAGAAGCCACCCGACCCCGAGACCGAACTCAACCGCGCGATCGAAGATGCCGGCAACGACCGCGCCGCGCTGGTCCGCAACCTGGAGAATTTTCTCCGCCGCTTCCCGGAAGCCCCACGCAAGCTCCAGGTGTATCGCGCGCTGGTCGAGTCGGCCATGCAGCTTCGCGACACCCCCAAGGCCCTCAACTATGCCGAACGGATCATCGCCCTGCGGCCCGAAGACGCCTCCATGATGCTGTTTGCCGTGGAACTGCTGGAGCGCGCGGGCGACGACCAGAGCCTGGTGCGGGCCGTGGGTTACACGACGCGCGTGCTCGACCGCGTGGAAAAGGCGGGGGCCGAGGCCAAGCCGGCGCGCATCTCGCAGGCCGAGTGGGAAGCCGAGCAGAAGAAACTCTTGATGTCCGTCTATCTGATCCGAGGCCGCCTGCAGTTGCACCGGCGCGCCTACGGCGCGGCCACGACAGACCTCGAGGCCAGCTATCGCCTCCTGCCTAACGCCGCCGCGGCGATGCACCTGGGCGAAATCGCGGAGTTGCACCAGGACCGGAACCAGGCCATCGAGCACTATGTCGCTGCGTTTACGCTGCCGGATCAATACGGCCTGCCCGTGGACCGCTGGGAGGTGCGCCGCAAGCTCGGCAACCTCTGGCAACTGGTGCACGGCAACGAGGCCGGCCTCGGTGAGCGCCTCCTGCAAGCCTACGACAAGTTCGGCGGCGAGCCCAAGCCGGGCGATGTTATCGAACGCAATAAGGGAGTCAGCGATCTGTTCGGATTTGTTCTTCGGCGGCCTGATGGCTCTGCCCCGCTGAAGCTCGCGGACTCAAAAGGAAAAGTGCTCGTGCTCAACTTCTGGGCCACCTGGTGCCTGCCTTGCCGGGAACTGGAGCCGCTGTTCGAGCAGGTAGGGCGCGAGTTCGAGGGCAAGAACGAGGCGGTTTTTCTGGCTGTGAACGGCGATGAGGACGAGAGCCGCGTCAAGCCTTTCCTCGATCGCGAGAAGATGCGCGCGACGGTGGTCTTCTCCGACGGCCTGGGTCTCCTGCTGGACATCAAGGCCTATCCCACAATCATCGTGCTCGACGCCACGGGCAAGATTGTTTACCGCAGCCAGGGCTTTGCGCCGGAGGGTTTCGTGGAAGCCCTGAGCGGGGCCATCCACCGCGCGCTGGCCGGCGCCAGTTGAAGCCGCGCGTCGCCGGCGTGGAGATCTGCCAGGCTTGACCCCCCTTTGGAGCAGAGATCCCAAGAAGACAGACCGGCAGGAGACGGCGGAATGCTGCGCGCAGGCTACCTCGCCTGAGGATTCTTAGGGGATTCCAGCCAGGTCAGTGGCCCGCTCTGGGGGGCTCTTGTTCCTAGGCCAGGTCGCGGGCGGCCAGGATGGTGTTGACGTGGATGCGGACGGTATCCTCGACTCGCCTGGCGTAGCCGCCGGCCAGAGTGATGGCCACAGGCACGTGGTGTCGCCGCGCGTACTCGTAGACGAGGCGGTCGCGCCGTTCCAGTCCTTCGATGGTGAGTCCGAGGCCGCCCAATTGGTCTTCGCGATACGCATCGGCCCCGCCCAGATAGAACAGCAGGTCCGGGTGACCATCGTTGAAGGCCTGCATCAGGTTCTTCTCGAGGATGGCGAGATAGTCGGCGTCGCCGATGCCGTCGGGCAAGTGCAAATCGATCGAGGAGGGCGGCTTGGGCAACGGGTAGTTGTTCTCCTGGTGGATGGAAAGTGTGAAGACGTTGGGGTCGCCGTGGAAAAGTACGGCCGTGCCGTTGCCCTGGTGGACATCGGTGTCCACCACCATCGCGGTCTTGATGGCCCCGTCGGCTTGCAGCCGGCGGATGGCGATGGCCACGTCGTGAATCATGCAGAACCCTTCGCCGTGCTCGCGGAAGGCATGATGGAAGCCGCCGCCGACGTTAGCCGCGAAAGCGTCGCGCAAAGCCTGCTGCCCGGTCAGGATGGTGCCGCCAGCGGCCAGCCAGAAAGCCTCAACGGTTTGCGGAGAATGCGGGATCTCCAGGCGCATGGCCTCGATGGCACTCAGATGCCCGGTCTTGAGCTTGCGCACCCACTCCGCCGAGTGCACCCGCAGCACGTCCTCGTCCGAAGCTGGCTCCGGGCGAAGGAAATCTTCTGGCTCGGCCAGGTTCTCGCGGAGGAGTGCCTCGCGGACCAGCCGGTACTTCTGCGAGGGAAAGACGTGCGGGCCCAGGTGCAGGTCATACTTGTCGTGATAAACGAGCTTGTACGGCAGCATGGCTTCCATCCGGATCAGCTTTCGCGATCGAGGATGAAATCGGGGACGGTGAGCAGCGCGCGGCCGTAATCGGAATTGCCTGTGCCGTTCAGGCAGGCCTTGGCCCGGCTAGCATAATCGTAGGCGAGCTGCCGGGCACGGTCTAGCGCACCGGAATTTCGCACCAGCGCGGTGATCTCCTCAGGTCGCACGCTCTGGAAACCTTTTTCATCGAGCACGGTGGCCACCATCCGCCGCCCCGCCCTTTCTCCGTTTTCCAGAGCGTAGATCAGCGGGAGCAGGGCTTGCTCCGCCGCGTCGCTCTGCCGGCCGAGCACGGCGCCCAGTCGCGCGCAGCCGCTGAACAGGCAGGCCGTCTTGCGCGTAGAAAGCGCCAGGGCGTCCTGCTCGGTCAAGTCGATGCGGCCGAGCTTGGTCAACTGCAGCAGCTCGCCTTCAACCATGTTCTGCGTCAGCTCGATCAGGATGTCGAGAATCTTGAAGTTGCGCTCGGCGAGCGCCATCTGGAAGGACTGCATGTAGAGCCAGTCGCCCGCCAGCACGCTCATGTGGTTGCCCCAGCGGGAATTGGCCGAGGGACGCCCGCGGCGCGTATCTGCGCCGTCAATCACGTCGTCGTGGATCAGCGTGGCGCTGTGGATCATCTCGACCACCGCGCCCAAGCGGATCGCGCTCCGGCCGCGGTAGCCGCAGAAGCCCGCGGTCAACAGCAGCAGCGCCGGGCGCAGCCGCTTCCCTCCTCCGCCGAGCAGGTAGCCCGCGATCTCCGCGACCGGCTCAATCGAAGAGTGATTCTGCGCGGCGATCTCCTGCTCGACCTGAACGAGGTCCTCGCGAACCAGGTCGAAGATCTCTTTAACGGTCAGGAGCGAGATGGCTGTCCTCCGGCATCATTCCGCAGCATGCTGGCTTTGGGTCGCCCCAAGCTTGAAGAAGCGACGGAAATTGGCGGCCGTGAGGCCGGCGATTTCGTCCGCCGCCAAGTCTCTCACAATCGCCAGGGTTTGCGCTACCTCGGCCACGTAGGCCGGCTCGTTGCGCTGGCCGCGGTGGGATTGCGGCGCGAGAAAAGGCGAGTCGGTCTCGATCAGGAGGCAGTCGAGCGGCAGTTCGCGGGCGACGTCGCGCAGGTTCTGCGCCTTCGGATACGTGAGGTTGCC
>JACQDH010000068.1 GCA_016201215.1 Acidobacteriota bacterium
GGCGCGGCGCTCGCTGACCACCTGGATTCTGGTCAGCATGGTGGTGGGCGCGGAGGTCGGCCACGACTGGCCGGGCTTCGCGGTCAGCCTGCGCGTGCTGAGCCAGATCTTCCTGCGCTTGATTAAGACGATCATTGCCCCGCTGCTGTTCGGCACGTTGGTGGTGGGCATTGCCGGGCACGCCGACCTGAAAAAAATCGGCCGGATGGGCATCAAGGCGCTGGTCTATTTCGAGGTAGTCACCACACTGGCACTGTTCATCGGCTTGGCGGCCATCAACATCAGCAAGGCCGGCGTGGGCATGAAAATGGCACCGGCGCAGCAGGCCGACCAGCTCGCGGCCACGCCGCGGCAGAGCGCCAGCGAGATCATCCAGCACATCTTCCCCGAAAACATCGCCAAATCGGTGGCCGAAGGCCAGGTCTTGCAAGTCGTGGTCTTCAGCATCCTGTTCGCTATTGCGCTCTCGTTGCTGAGCGAAGCCAAGCGTCGCCCGATGCTGGCCTTCGCCGAAAGCCTTTCGGAGACGATGTTCAAGTTCACCAACATCGTGATGCTGTTTGCACCGATTGGAGTGGGCGCGGCAATCGCCTACACGGTGGGAGGCCTCGGCATGGGCATCCTGGTGAACCTTGCGCGGCTGCTGGCCACGCTCTACGTCGCGTTGCTCGCGTTTCTGCTCCTGGTGCTGCTGCCTGTCGCGCTGATCGCGCGCGTACCGGTCGCGCGATTCATCCGTGCGATTGCGGAGCCGGCCACCATCGCCTTTGCTACGACCAGTTCGGAGGCCGCGTTGCCGCGAGCGATGGAGGCCATGGAGGCCTTCGGGGTGCCGCGGCAGATCGTGGCCTTCGTCATCCCCACCGGCTACAGCTTCAACATGGACGGCAGCACGCTGTACCTTTCGCTGGCCACTATCTTCGTCGCGCAGGCGGCCGGGATCCACTTCGGCCTCGGCGAACAATTGGTCATCCTGCTAACGCTGATGCTCACCAGCAAAGGCGTGGCCGGCGTGCCGCGTGCCATGCTGGTGATCCTGCTGGGCACGGCCACGTCGTTCCACCTGCCCGTAGAGCCCATTTTCGTTCTGCTGGGAATCGATGCGCTGATGGACATGGCGCGCACCTCAGTCAACGTCATCGGCAATTGCCTGGCCACCGTGGTGATCGCGCGGTGGGAAGGCGAGTTCGGCAAGGAACGACCCTCCCCGGTGGTGGCCGAGTCGCTGATGCAATAAGCGAGCGGCGACACCTCTCGCATTGCAGGGCTTCTGCGGGGGATACCTGGGGATTATCTCGAAGGGAAGGATCGAGCTAGTTCAGGCGGCAGCCGCGCACGCCCACCACCCAGCCCAGGCAGCGCAAGACCTGGTTGTGCGGCCCGGGCTCAGATTCGCGCTCCAATTGGATCGACAGGCGCAGCCCATAGCTCTCCTCGGCGCGCGGCACCAGCACCCCCGGGTGGGACTGCAGGGAGGCGCTCCCGGCTGGCAAACTGCCCGCGCCGGGCAACCCCAGCAGCACATTCTCAGTGGTTTGCAGGCTGTAGAAGCCGGCCAGACGGATCCGCCCCTTGGCCAGCGTGGCGACGGGCACTCCCACGTGCTCGGCAAAGGGTGTCTCCACCAGATCAGCCGCGGACTGCAGCGACGCCGCGCGGTCGTAGCCGATTGAGGGCTGGGAGTTGCGGGGGTTGAAAACCGCAGAGAGGCCCGGGCCGACCGGGATCCCCGCAGCTTCGCGCAAGGCGGAGGAGCTCGGGGTGACCCCCAGGGCATACCGGGGGACCAGGAAACTGCGGGGGTGTCCGGTGCCGCTTGCCAGGGCCGCCGGCTGGGGGTGCATGGCATGCGCGGAGAAGGCAACGACCGGCGCGACTTCGGGTCCAGCCAGAAAGATGGGAGATACTGTTGGTGTATAACGTGCTGATAAAAAAGAGGGTTGTGCTGATGCCCGCAGACTACTTCCGAGCAGGCACAGGCCTAGAACAACGGCTGCCCGGCGGGGTACTGGCAGCCCAGTGGCCCTCGGAATCCCTCTGGTGCCCATGATCCGAGAGCCTATCGCCGGGATTGCCCGGGAGCCATAGCGCACCCGTACTTGGCCCAAAGCACAGGTGCAAAGGACAGGTGGTTTCCCGGGCGGGGACGGCCCTGTCCGCGCCTCGAGAATCGGGCCAGGCACTCCCTCAGAAACGTTGAGCGGGCAAGCACTCTTTGGCCGTGTCACCAGAGCGCGCGGGCAAGCTGGTAATGAACCGGTCAGCCTACGAACCAGGGGTGACTGCCAGGGAACCTCCGTACATTCAAGCAACTATTTCGCCGATGGATCGTCTAATGTAGCGAACGCAGTTTAGTAAGCTGACGCGCAGATCGCGCCGCGACGAAACGCAACTTCAGCGATTTCACCCGCACCCCTAATCAGCAACACCGGGGTGAATTAAGGAAACATTTTGCGGCGAATTGCGTTTCATAGATTAGAGGCAGAACGGGGCAACGGGAAGCGAGGACCCATGGTACTGCGACTCAATCAGCAGCCCATCATTGACAATCTGCGAAACTATCCCGCGGAGACCGTCGAGAAGCTGCGCCGTTTGCTCGCTTCCGGGGCACAGGCGACGGAAGAACCCGTTGGCGCAACGTCCTCGGGCTCAACCAGGCCCGCCTAACCGCGATGCTCCGTAGTTCCCCGGAGGCCTTTCTTGACAGCTCCCCGTATGGTATCAGCTCCAGGTCGAGTGATTGGTGCCTCGGCCTGTGGTCAGGGTCGACGTGCACTTGAAGGCTAGGTGCGCCCTTTCATTTCCACTTTCCCACCGGATTATTCCAAAACTCATATCTCCCCCGAGGAAGGCGAGTTTCAACTCCTTCCTTTCTAAGCACTTGGAAAATTCCTACTTCCGGCACAGGATTTGCTCCGCACTGTGAGCGTCGGGTTGTCTTTCCCTACAGGTGAACAGAAGCAATTGGGGCTTTAGCCCCTGTGGCCCAAGATGTATCGCCTGCCCCGATGAGGGGCGGACGAGGTGTTGTCAGCCCGCGGGGAGCATTTTGAATTGGGGGAGGTTCACTGTGACATACCGTAAAGTAGTGCGCCTGGTAGCAGGCGTGGTCTTGGCTTTGTTTGTCTTCGCGGTCTCTGCTTTCCCGCAGGGCGCACAGACTGGAAGCATCACCGGTGTGGTGAAGGACCCGCACGGCGCAACGGTGGCTGGCGCGAAGGTGGAGATCTACAACGAAAAGACCGGTACACTCGAACGGAGTGTGAGCACCGAGAGTGACGGCGGCTACCGGGTGACCTTGCTTCAGCCCGGCAGCTACCGCGTGGAGATCACCGCCACGGGCTTCAAGAAGTTCACCGCCGTCGGGGTGCCGGTACGCGTCACGGAGACGGCGCGACAGGACGCCGCGCTGGAGATCGGTGCGGTGGCCGAGAGTCTCACGGTCGAAGCTACTCCGACCTTGATCAATACGGTCAGTTCGACCACCGGCCAGCCCGTGGATTCGCACACTCTGGGGGCGCTCCCTCTCGCTTCACCGAACTATCTATTTCTGCTGACGCTTTCACCTGGAGCCAACAGCGAACCCATTGACGTGCGTGCCGCGGGCCGCGGCAACGTGGACATTGTGGTGAACGGCCAGCGCACCACGAACAACAGCGTCGCGCTTGAAGGCGTGAACGTCAACGACTTCAACCTGGCCCACTTTGACAACGTGCCAGTGCCGAGCCCCAACGCCATCCAGGAATTCAAAGTGGCGACGTCCCTCTACGACGCCTCACAGGGCAGCAAGGGAGGCGGTGCCGTTGCCCTGGTGTTGCGGTCCGGCACCAAGGATTTGCACGGGTCGGCCTACTGGCAGCATCGCAACGACGTCTTCAACGCCAACGAGTGGTTCCGGAATCAGACCCAAGCGCCTCGTGGCCGCCTGCTACAAAACGTGTTCGGGGGGAACGGCAGCGGCCCGGTATGGAAACTGGGCGGCTTCTGGTTTACCAACTACCAGGGCGTGCGCGCCCGCAACGGGCTCGATCCCAGTGGCTCAACCTTGAACCCGATCATTCAGAACTTCCCCACCAATCCTGACGGCACCACCTCGGCGGCTTTGCTGGCCTCGGCGTTTGGGCTGACCCCAGCGCAGATTGATCCCATCGCCGTCAACATTCTGAACCAGAAGAGCAACGCCTACGGCGGCACGTACTTGATTCCAAGGTCAGGGCAAAACCAGTGCCAGACCGCAACCGGGCCCACGGCCACATTCAGGTGCACGCTTTCGGCGATCGCGCCACTGACCGACAACCAATTCACGACCACCTACGACCGCCCCTGGCGCGAAGGGAAAGACAAGATCACGGCCCGCTTCTTCTATGACAACGGTCAGGTGCAGAAGCCTTACGGCACTGCCGGCAGCTTAGCCTTCCCACAGGGGAACCTGCTGCACAATCGCTTCATTTCGCTGACGGAAACGCACATGTTCAGCTCGCGGCAAGTGAACGAGTTCCGGGTCGGATTCAGTCGCTTTAATCAGATTATTTCGCCGACCGACATCGTGGGCCTGAAAGACATCGGCGCGACGCGGCCCAACATCAGCAGCGTCCCCGGGATGTACTTCATTAGCATCTCCGGGCTGTTCTCGGTAGGCACAGGTGTGAACGACGAACGCGCCACCGTCTCCAATTCCTTCTACTACGGCGACACTTGGTCTATGGTCGTCGGCAAGCATACCTTCCGCGCCGGCGGCGAGCTGACCCGCTACCAGTTGAACCGCTCCAACAAGTTCGCCATCCGCGGCTCCCTCGGGTTCGCGGCCACGACGGGCACCGGGAACGCATTCACGCCGTTCCAAAACTTCCTGCAGGGCCGCATAACCTCGGTGCAATCGGGGGCTGGGGACCCGCAGCGGTATTTCCGCGCGCTCGATGCCGCCGGATTCTTCCAGGATGACTATCGGATGTTTTCACGGCTCACGGTAAACCTGGGCCTGCGCTACGAACTGATGGGCTCCGCCCACGACCTGTTCTTCCGCAGCAGCATCTATGATCCCAGGCTAATGCTCGGGCCAAACCCCCAGAATCCGTTCCTTTTTGCTGAGGCTCTGAATCTGGGCGGCTTCAAAGGGACCCCCGGCGTTTCCGATTGCACGCTGGACAGTTGCTATGACAAGAACAATTTCGGTCCCCGGATTGGTTTCGCCTGGGATGTTTTCGGCAACCAGAAGTGGGTGGTGCGCGGCGGTTACGGCATCTATTACCAGCGCCTCTCCAACCAGAACCTGCTGCAAGGCTCGCTGGCCGCCCCATTCTTTGTGCAGTTGATTGACAGCCGCAGCGCGCCCGCGTCCTTCCAGTTGGGCGATCCGCTGGCTGGACAGCCGCCCTCCACGGCTATCGCCACAGCGTTCATTCCGCAACTGGCGGTGTTCTCCGGGCTGCGGCGCGTGAGCGGTTCCGGGCCGCTGGATCCCAACGATCCTGGCGTGGCGCCCATCTTCACCAATCAGGATGGGCAAGCCTGTGCGAACTTCGGCGGAACGGCGACCAACTGCGTGATCAACCTGGCCTCGTTCACCAGCGCCAATCCGGATACCCAGGCTCCTTACACGCAGCAGTGGAACCTGAGCTTCCAGCGCGACATCTGGCATGGCTGGGCGGCGGAGGTCGCCTACGTCGGCTCGCACTACGTCGGTGGGATCGGCATCTGGAATCCCTACATCGCGCGGCTGGCCAGCCCCACCAGTCCCATCACCGTGAAGGACAGCAGCGGCAACAGCTATTCCATCACCACGAACACGGCGAATAATGAGGCCCTGCGCCATCAGGTCATCGGGCTTTCCCGGCAGAGGGGGGCACGTTTCACCTCCAATTTCGGCCAGGCGATCTATCACTCCGGACAGCTCACCATCTCCCACCGCTTCCACGGCGGGCTGTTCTTCCAGGGCGCCTATACATACTCGAAGGTGATCGACAACGTGAGCGGCTCGCTCAGCACCGACGAGTTGAACTCCACGCGCAACGGCCAGAACGGGGCAAATATTTATAACGCGCAGGACGATCCACGACAGAACCGCGCCCGCGGCGATTTCGACCGGCCGCATCGCTTTGTGGCCAGCTATTCCTGGGATCTGCCGGTGCCCAAGAAAGGCATCCTGGGCAGCCAGGCCTTCCAGGGCTGGACCATCAGCGGGATTACCACGCTGCAGAACGGCTTGCCGTTCTCGCTGTCGGACAGCACCAGCGGCGGCGCGTTCGGCTCAGTTCGACAGGGCACGGGCGTATTGGTCGGGACGATCCAGCAGATCGCCACGATCAATGGCCGGGTCCAGGACAATCTGGCGCACTTCGTGAATCCGGCCTTTGTGACCACGGCGGCGGTAGTGCCCAACTCGGCCGGGGCGGGAATTACCGGCTTCGGCAACATTCCGCGGAACTCCTTCCGCGGGCCGTTCCAGCAGAACTGGGACTTCTCCGTGGCCAAGAGTTTCCACATCTACGAGCGGCACAAGTTCCAGTTCCGCACGGACTTCTTCAACATCTTCAACCACCCCGTGTTTGCCTCGCCCGCCTTCGTGGACGTGGCCAGCCCAGCAACCTTCGGGCAGATTACCGAGACCAGGCTGCCGGCACGGCTCATCCAGTTCGGCCTGCGGTACGATTTCTAGCCGGGCTGGTTCGGGGTACTCTTCGACCGGGCGGTGCAGTTGCGCCGCCCGGTTTTTTGTTTGTGGGGAAGTTCTACAGCACTACAGAAGCACCGTAGAGGAAAGACAGGTAGTGGCGCGGCATGCCGTGCGTCTTCCGTGGCGCCGGCCTCCGACCGGCTCTGTGGTCGTTGCAAAGAGCCAGCGAGACGCTGACGCTATAGGGTGAAAAAGAGCCTACTTCACCACCGTTACGACGCCGGCCAT
>JACQDH010000069.1 GCA_016201215.1 Acidobacteriota bacterium
CACCACCGCCGATAGGGCCGGCAGATACAATCAGAGCATTCCTGCGCATGGGGGTAGAGGAGAGAACGGGGATGACCATTTCTACCGTAACCGAACTGGGGAGTCTCCCAGCGTATCCGTCGCTGCCGCTGGCCCCGTGGATGCTCAGGATCGTCGGAGTTGCCGGTCCCCCGCCACCCCCGCCACTTGTTCCAGGCCCAACCCCTGTGCTCCCGTCGCCCCCGGATCCCGGGCCGCCCGTGCCGGCTCCGAGTTTCCCCCCCGGGACCCCTCCGGGAGAGCCCGGTTGCCCGCCCGCCGGTGAGATGGAAAACGATCCGTATCGATTTCCCGGAGGCAAGCCGAGAAGCTGCGCCACGCCTGAAGGATCGACGCCGACGACTAGCAAACCGCCCTCTTCTCCCGCCGCGTCTTCTCCCCCGCTAAATCCCGCGGCGGGCCCAGTCCCATCAGACCGCGAGCCACGCAGCGACCCCATGACGGGCGGAGGAGGCACGGGCAGGTGTGGGCGCGCGTTGGTCGCAGGTGCAAAGGCAAGAACAAGTTCAGGCGATTCGGCCCGGACAGACGGTGCCTCGGGTTCTGGCTGGCTAGCACTCGTTTTCTGAACACGGGGAGTCAGCCGCAACTGCAGTCTGATCTGGGGCTTAGGTGCCGCCAAGGGGTTGCCCACCAGGATGAAGGGCAAGCGGAGTTCTTGCAGAACCCTTAGATCAGGCGGTGAAGAGGATTGCACGATGGTTTGTCGAGAATTGTCCGGGCGCGGCGGATTGGATACGATGGTGAACCGGGGATGGAAAGCAGCGCTGCCACGAGCAGGCAAATAATCCGGCAACACCCCGGTCCCCGGCCTTCCCCCGGGCCCAGGCGGCGCCAATGACGGCAGAGATTTGGGCAACTGCACCACACGTAAGTCATAGTAGATCTTGCCGATATCCACCCTGTAGATTCTGGAATCCCCACGGGGTAGGGGGAGTGCGTGCGGCACCCACGCGAGAAAAAACAAGATGGAAAAGTGCAGCAGGAGGGACGTCAGTAGGGCGCGCCGGGGCAATTGACCTTGCGATTCGACCAGATTGGTGGAGAAGCGGTAGGGGCGGCCCGTAGGTACCCAGGCTTGATGTACCCAGAGTAAGGCGAAGGCTTCCAACAAACCTTGGAAGCGGGGCTCTGTCCGCACCAGGAATTGCGGCAGTCGCCTCACACCCATGCGAGTACCCTCCTCACGCGCGATATCGTTCCCCGGAGCGTCGCCTGCCTCTGGACAGACCCATTCAGAGAGCACTTGCCGTACCACTGGAAAGAAGATTTCCGAATTGGTACAGCGCGCAGAGCAAGAAAGCCAGACGTGGGGATTGCGCAACAGGAAGTGCAGTATTTTTCACTCGTCAATCTAGGAGCTGGACCGTTGACTTCTTGCAACTTGTGGATTAGATTTGTGCATAATGTTTAGTAGCTCGCCCGCTCCCCCAAGAAAGGCTGAAGATGCAGCGGCTCCCCAAGGATGTCGGTGAACGCATCCGCGTTTTTGTCTCCGACAGCTCGCCAATGGGCTGCCAGTTGCTCAGTGCTGCTCTGAAAAAATCAAACCACCGGTTTGTCTTGGCGGGATCGGGTGTCAATTCACACGCGATCCTCAGTGAGCTGGCAGAGCACAAGCCTCATATAGCGTTAGTGAGTGTCCAGCTGGAGGATGGAGCTCTGGCTGGCTTCACGGTTGTGCGGGAAGCGCATCGATCTTTCCCTAAGACTCGCTGCATCATGCTGCTGGACTCTTCCGAGGCAGAGATGGTCGTGAATGCCTTTCGCGCAGGCGCCAAAGGTGTTTTTTCAAAAAAAGGTTCCTTGGATGCCCTTTGCAAATGCATCTACGCCGTCCACAAGGGGCAAATCTGGGCTACCGCGGATGAGCTCCAGTGCGTATTAGAGCTGCTCACACGAGCTGCACCCATTCAGATGCTTGACCTGAAGGGAGCCGAACGGCTGACAAAGCGGGAGCAGCAGGTGGTCGGATTGATCGCCCAGGGACTCACAAACACAGAGATCGCCCGTGAGCTCAGCCTGAGCCCCCACACGATCAAGAATTACATCTTTCGCATTTTTGAGAAGATGGGCTTTTCCAGCCGCGTTGAGCTGGTGATCTACGCGATGGATCGACAGCACAGGAATCAGCCACCTAAGCAGTGATGGCATCGAAGCAGCGGAGCCTCGATAGATCGGCTGCTCGGGGACTCCGGAGGTCTCAGAGAGACCAAGAATTTTCGCGCAGGACCTGTCTCCAATTGTGTACACCCTGCCCTTTTGTCTGCTAGCTATTTGGTAGCTGCAATCGGATCCGGGCCTGCCCTAGTCAGGTTGAGAGGATCTTGCAATTGTAACAGCTTAAGATTCTTCCTTTCCGCAGATGAACCCCTTATCCGCTCTGGAACCATCCTCGCTGAAAGGCGGAGCGATGGCTAGGCTGTCTATGCGCGAGTCCAGCGGATCTGAGCCCTTCGGAATGTTGCCCTGGGTTGTCTTTCCACTGTTTGTGAGCAGCTTACTCGCCGCGCTCCGTGCTCACCTGCTAATCGAGCAGTAAAGGTCGGCGTCTGGCCGCCGGACGTGGGCGGCAGGTCCTCGCGAGAATCGAGGGACTGTCCACCAAGGACTCTGTTGTCCGGCCGCTACGGAGCGACCCCACTTCATACTGTGCCGCGGTGACCTGCTCCCAATAAATCGGTCCGCGTTGGATGTTAGATGTGGACTCGAGCAACAATCCGCTCAGGAAGACTTGAACCAGTCAGGGCACAATTCTGGGCACGGCGACGCGAGTACGACTGCAAACGACAAGGCTAAACTGCTCGAAACAAATGGTGGGCCCGCCTGGATTCGAACCAGGGACCAACGGATTATGAGTCCGCTGCTCTACCGCTGAGCTACGGGCCCCTCGCTCTTTCCAACATCCTACACCGAAAGAGCTTAGTGCACATAGGTTGCTTCTGACGCCGGCTGGCGGAGCTAACCTTCATGGAGACTCGCTTGGGGTCCATGTGATCCTGAACAGGGTGCGAGTGGGAAGCCTCGGCGCCGAGCGGGAGATCCCGCGGCGATAGCCGCACGCACAGAATGCCCGAGCGTCGGGGGTCCGGCGATTGACCGTTGGCGATGAGCGCCGATACAATGCGGTGGGATTTGAGCTGTGCAAAACATTGCTCCGAAGACGACGCTCATTGACGTCGAGTACTTTGGCCACCCACAGGTCATCGCTCCGTGCCTCCTTGAGGCCGATGGCGCTGTGGCGATTATGGACCCTGGCCCGACCTCGGCAGTGGCTACACTCAAGAACAAACTCAATCAACTGGGTCTCGGTGTCACGGGGATTGACACGATTCTGCTGACCCACATTCACCTGGACCATGCCGGCGCCACGGGCACGCTCGTGCGGGAAAACCCGCGGATCCGCGTCTACGTGCACGAGGGGGGTGCGCCTCACATGAGTGATCCGGCGCGGCTTCTCAAAAGCGCCCGGCGCCTCTACGGCACCGAGATGAATCGCCTCTGGGGCGAGTTTGTGCCCGTGCCCGCGGCAAACGTTTGTGCGCTCGAAGGAGGCGAACGGTTGAACCTGGGCGGCCGCGAGCTGGAAGTGGCTTACACCCCCGGGCACGCCTTCCACCACGTGAGCTACTTCGACACGGTAACTGGCCTTGCGTTCGTCGGCGACACGGCAGGTCTCCGGATCGCCAACGGGCAGACCATCCTGCCCCTCACGCCGCCGCCCGACATCGACCTGGAAAGCTGGCCAAAATCCTGGCAACAGATTCAAGCGTGGCAGCCGGAGCGGCTTTTCCTCACTCACTTTGGTCCGGCCGTCCGTCCGGAGGAACACCTGGCGGAGCTTCGCGAGCGGCTGGAGGGGTGGAGCGTCGCCGTGCGCGAGTCGCTCAAGAATGGCAAGCACGACGCCGAATGCGCGGCGCAGTTCGCCGAGCAGGAGACCACGAGGTTGAAGCGGCACCTCTCCGAACGCGATGCCATCCGCCTAGCGCGGGGCGCGGCCCTCGAGATTTGCTGGTATGGGCTGGCAAGATACTGGCGCAAGCGTGGCGCGGCCTGAAACCAGCGACCCTTCCCTCTCCCGGACCACATCACCGGCAAGACGACTCTTGGTGCGTGCTTCTTGAAGTCGTGGGCTGTCTTACCAGAGAAGCCGCGGTCTTCACCAACTACTTGATCGGGGGAACAGGCGCGCGGCGTTGTCGTAGAGGATCTTGCGCTGAGCCGACTCGGAAAGCGGAAGCGCCAGAAACTTTTCAATGTTCGTGCGCACGTCCGGTACTCCAGGCCCGGGCCAATCGGTGCCGAAGAGCACCTTGTCGGCGATCTCTTCCAGCCGCGGAAAATGTTCCAGCAGCTTCTGCGGCGGAATTCCCGAGATATCCATGAACATGTTCTTGTGCCGGCGGATGAGGAAGAACGCCTCGTCCATCCACAGCGGGCGGCCGCCGTGCGCCAGGATGACCACTAAGTCGGGGAAGTCCACGCCCAGGTCGTCGGCCAGGATCGGCTGGGCGTAGGCGTTGCGCGCGCCGGGGAAGATCGAGGTGCCGGTATGCACCATCACCGGCAGGCCGGTGGCCTTCGCGCGCTCGTAGATGGCGGCGAGCGGCCCCAAACCGTCGCGGTAGGCGTTGGGCGCAAAGAGCTGGTGCGAGGGATGCACCTTCAACGCGCGGATACCGATCTTGACCAGGCGGTCCACTTCGGCGGCGGCGTCGGTGACATATTTCGGGTGCACCGAGCCAAAGGCGATCAGGCGGTCGGGCGCGGCCGAGCAGTAACGCGCGTTCCAGTCCGTCGCCTCCGCCGTGTAGCCGATGACCTCCGGACTGACGTAGCTGATCAGCCCGGCGCGCTCGACGCCTGCGGCATCGAGGTAGCGCAGGAAGGCGGCCGGGCTAGCGGAGAACTTCTGAATCTGCGCGAAGTCGCTGAGGCTGCGCTGGATGACCTCCAGCGCCGCCGGTTTCAGCATGTCAAGTGGCTGGATGTGGATATGAATATCAATGATGCGGGTCACGGCATTTCAGCGCCTAGTCTGCGAGAGAGCGTTTGGACTCACCGGCTCGGCGATGTGCGCGGGCGTTTCGCCGAGGAGGCGGAAATGGGCCGCGGACTTGTGTGCGACCACCCTCTGGTCCTGCGCGGCCAAGCATACGCACTGCATCGTCTCAGCGCTTTTTGGTGCGCGTCACGCGCGCCGCGCACCACTGCGCGCCGCTTCGCGCCCTGTGGTCATTTCCACTGGTCGGCCAGCCAACTGGGCACAGTCTCGAGCACCTCGGCGTTGAACTTGAGTTCGCCGTGGTTGAACCAGCGCGGCAGGTAGCGAATCAGGCCGTGCTCGTGTTTCACGTCCGGGCGCAGATCCCTGGTGACATACCGCAGCTCTGCGCCGGGCAGCCCGGCCTTCAATCCGGCCGCACCGTCGAGAATCGCCGGGATGTCGCGCTCGGCATACAGCAGCAGGCACGGGCGGCTGTGGCTGGAGACCGGGCCAAGAGCATCGAGCAATTCGATGACGTAGCCGGAGTAGGGCTCGCGCACCGCCGGGCTGGGAAAGTTCTCGAACATCCACTTGCCCTGCGGTGAGATCTCCGTCACCACGGCTGGCGAGATCGCCACCATGTAATCTGCCGACGACATCAGAGCCAGGCGCCCTCCCAGACTGAAGCCGAGGGCGGCGACGCCCCCAAAGCGACGAAGATAGCGCAAGCCCGCTTCCACTTCGTCGCACATCCCCGGTCCGATGGCGGCCAGGTTCTCGCCGTGCCCGCAGACGTCAATGGCCAGCGCGGCCCATCCCTTTTCGTTGATGACTGCGGCCAGCCCCAGCACGTGCTCTTTGGTAGCACCGTAGCCAGGGAGCACCAGCGCCCCGCCGCGTGGCGAATCGGGCCAGAGAAGAAAGCCAGGTATGGGATGTCCGTCAGGTGCAAACAGGTCGGTCACTCGTTGGAAATTCATGGTTCCTCGGGAAGCGCTACTATACGCCGGCCGGTGCCGGCGCGGAGTCCTAAAGCGAAGCCGGGGCGGGCCACGCTGGCAACGATCGCGGCAGAAGCCCGGAGCCATGGCCATGCCACGGATCAGGGCGCGGCCTCCTTGAGCCAAGCAAGCACGCGCTGCGCCAGAGCAGCTTCTTGTTGCCGGAAGGAATGATCGGCTCCGTCGAACTGAATCAACTCCACTCGCGGGCTGGACGCGGCCGCCCGCTTCAGCCGGGCGGCAGTGTCTGGCTCGACCAGTTTGTCAGCCGAACCCTGGACGATCAGGATAGGGTTGCTCACCTTTGGGATGTTCTGGTAGGGGTCCGATCGGGCCTTCGGCCCGCGCAGGCTGAGCAGATAGCGCGCCGTATAGAACGCTTTGCCGAGCGGCCCGAGATCGATCAGCATGAGCTGCTGCTCGTGGCCGGCGGCCTGCAATGCGAGGGCCTCGTTCACGGTGGCTTGGGCTTTTTCCCGGCCGAACTGCCAGACGTTCCACTCAAACAGATTGCCCGGCCCTGAGACGAGCAGCGTCGCGGCGATGCTCCGGTCTCCGGTTGCGGCCTGGTAATAGAGCACGCGGTTGGTGCCCATGCTTTGACCCAGGAGCACCACCTGGGAATAACCCAGCTTGTGCAGATACCCGAGGCCGGCGGCGATGTCTGCCTCGTTGTCGGTGAAATCCGATACCTTGGGGCCGGTGTCGTGATCGCGCATGTTCAAGGCCAAGCTGGCGTAGCCTTGCTCGGCGGCGGCCTTTGCGAACAGTGGGAAGTAAGCGCTGTAGAAGTTGCTACCGAAGCCATGCACAAGCAGGATCGCCCTGGAGCGTGGGTTCGCGGCCGGCCGGTAGAGCAGGCCATCCAGCAAGGCGCCATCGGAGGTGCGCAGCGCCACCAGTTCGACGGAACAACCAGGCGTTGCCGCAGAGGCTGGGGACTGGTGAGGAGGAAGGGCCGCCCAGGTCGTGACGCTGCCCAGCAACAGGGCGGCAGCGTACAGCGACACTGGCCTGAGAAAGCGTCTCATCGGCTGCTCAGGTTCGGTCAGGCGGATTTGCCCGCCTGCTCCAGTTTGGTTTCCAAGGCCGTCAGGCGTGCCTTTAGTTCTTTCTGTTGCTGCCAGCGCGCGGTTACATCTTGCATGATGGCCGCCGCGCCGAGTATGTCGCCTGTTGGAGCGCGCAGGAGGATGATACTGAATTCAACCGAAATGCGCCTGCCGTCTTTCGTCAGGGCCGGCACGGCGAGCATTTCCCGGCCGTACTTTGTCACGCCGGTGGCCATCACCTTGCGGTAGCCTTCCCAGTGCCGCTCTCGCTGACGCTCGGGGATGATCCTATCCATGGTCTGCCCCATGACCTCCTCGGCCCGGAACCCAAACATGGCTTCAGCCCCTGCATTCCAGAAGCGAACGATGCCGTCGCGGTCCGAGAAGATGATGGCATGCTGGGTGTCCTCCACGATGCGTTGGCACAGCCACTCCTGAGTGTATGTCGGTGTCATGGTACCTTCCCGGAAATCAGCCTATTTGCTCCGTGCCTCGGGCCAACCTCGGCCACACAAAAGCACCTCTCGCAGTCATCAGCGCTCTTGGATTTTCTTGATGGGCGGAATAGATCCTGTGGTCTTTGGGAACGAGCCAAACGCGGGGATACGCGAGACGCGCGCTTGTACACCTCCGCGCAACAGCTCTCCCGTCGCCAGCAATCTGTATCACTCTGGCCGGCAGCCTGGATCAGCTCATTGACCCGATCGACTCGCCCATCCTCCGGTGGCGCCGGGGGGAATGACGCTCCCCGCTACTACTTCCGGTCTCCGGCCGAGGTCGCCGACTGGGCCGACGGCGCAGTCTGGGTTTCTGCCTCTCGCAGCACCCGCCGCAGGAGTTTGCCGGTGGCCGTGCGCGGCAATTCTTTCACCAGGGCCACTTCGCGCGGCAACTTGTACCTGGCGATTTTGTCCTTGCAGTATTCGATGAGCTCCTCGGAGGTGGCGGTCACACCGGGCTTGAGCACGACGAAGGCCTTGGCGATCTGCCCGCGCACCGGGTCGGGCACGCCGATCACGCCTACGTCCGCGACGCCGGGGTGCGTGGCCAAGGTCATCTCGATTTCCTCCGGCCCGATGCGGTAGGCCGAGCTTTTGATGATGTCATCCTCGCGGGAGACGAACCAGAAGTAGCCTTCCGGGTCGGCATACACGAAGTCACCGGCGCGGTTCCAGCCATCCGCAGTGACGGCGTGCCTCTGCTTGTCGACGTCGCGCCAATAGAGTGTGCCGGTCGGCCCACGAGCCAGGAACCGGCCAATCTCGCCCGGCGCCGCTTCCTTGCCGTCTTCGTTTACCGCCTTGATTTCGTAGCCCGGCACGGCCTGGCCGAAGGAGCCCGGCTGGGCATGATCCTTGACCACATTCGAGACGAAGACGTACATCATCTCGGTCGTGCCCAAGCCCTCGAAGATCTCCAGGCCGAACTTCTCTTTCCAGGCGTGGTAGGTCGCCGCGGTCAGGCTCTCGCCGCCGCCGGTGCAGACCCGCAGGCTGCTCAGATCGTATTTCTTTTCCGCGTCGGGCAACTGCAGCATCTTGCGGTAGGCCGTGGGGGCAAGCGAGAGCACGGTGATGCGATGTTTCTGGATGGTCTCGAACATCTTATCCGGCTCAAACTTGGCGATGAGCGAGGCGGCTGCGCCGAAGCGGAAGGGGATCGTGGTGAACGTCGAATAGCCCGCGCCAAAAGCCAGAGGCGCCGAACCGCCGATGATGTCGTTGTCGGTGACCTTCCAACCGTACTTGCCGAAAGAGTCCGGCACAATCAGCGTCTCTTCGACCAGGTGGGCGGTGCCCTTGGGCCGGCCGGTCGTGCCGGAGGTGTACAGCAACACGGCCACGTCTTCGCGCCCCCGGCGCACCGGGGCGAGCGTCGGCCCGCCGGATTGCACCAGTTCGCTGTAGAGCAGGTAGCCCTTGGACTTGAGTGCGGCCGGGTCGCCGCCGACGACAATGATGTGCTTGACGGTTTTCAGATTCTCGCGCGCGGCTTCGAGTTCAGCCAGGAGTGCGGTGTGGACGACGATGGCCACCGCTTCAGCGTCGTTGGCGACGTGGGCAATTTCAGCGCGGGAGAACAGCGGGGAAATGGGAGTGAAGATCCCGCCCAACTTGAGGACCGCAAAGTTGGCGACCAACGCAGGCGGGATGCTCGGGGTCCGCAGAAGAACCCGGTCGCCCTCTTTGATCCCCAGCTCCCGCAACGCGTTCCCGAATTTGTTGGCCTGGGCGAGAAGCTGGGCATAGGAGATGCGCTGGTCTTCAAAGAGCACAGCGGGGCGGTCGCCCCGACCGGCAGCGACAGGCTTTTCGAGCAATTCTTCGGTGGGGTTGAACCGCTCGGGATAGGCTGCGAATTCTGGCAGCTTGTAGATCCGCGTCGGCCAAAGGTCGCGCGGGGGTAGATAGTCGCTCATGTCAACCTCGTTAAAGCCCTCGACGTTGGAACGCCGTGCACGGCGTCAGCCAAGAGTTCCCAGGCTATGTTGGACTTGATTCAGCCCTCCCCTTGGCGTCGGTGCGCACAGGTGTAGCCCGTGGGGCGCGGTTTCTCGATTAGAGATGGCTATATTCCTGTCCTTGCTATTTGTCAAGACCCATTCTGCCGCGCTTCGGGTGCCTGCTGATACGGGTCTCCGGAGAAGACAGAAACGGTCTGCAGACGGCTCCATGCGGCGCTATGGGATAGCAATGCGTTCTCTTCCTTCAGAGTCATCCGTGGGGCACGCCCCAAAGGAGTATTTCCAGGGGCACGTCCGCGGAGATCCAAGGGGCGCGTTTCTCTAGCTCTTCGAGTTTTTCCTTAAGCTGCTGCACGCGGTCCCCGAGATCTTCGTTTCCAGGAGCGGCTCGAAGGGCCGCCTCCGCATCACGCAGGGCCACCCGGATCTCCAGGTGCTCCTTCTCCACCTGCTGGGCTTCTCTGCGGAAGGTCTGCCACTCTTCCAGCTCCTCCAGGTCGTCATAGAACCACATCACGTCCATGACATTCTCCTGACTGACTTCGAGCATCTCCGGGACGAGGCTACCGCTCACTGCTCAGCGGGAGCGTTCTTTTTCTTCTGTAACTCCTCCTTGAATCTTCCCACAAACTCGGTTCGGAACTGCTCGATTTCCATGGCCTCGTCATAGTTCCCCGCGAGGTAGAGGGCCATGCCTTTATACATCAGCGCGTCCCTTGTAGCGGGCTTGATTCGCAACGCCTCGTCGAAGAGTTTGATGCCTTCATCATACTTGCCCATCCCCATCAGCGCATATCCCCTGCCGATGAGAGGGAAAACATCATCGTTTTCCGGTGCCTGGAGTTCGCCCATTTGATCCAGGACTTCCAGGGCCTCCTGAAACCGCCCGAGATCATTGAGGCAGAGAGCCTTCAACTCCCGAGCCTCGAAGTTCTCCGGATGGCAGGCTATCTCCTTGTCACTGCAAAATACAGCTTCCTCCAGAAGCCCCTTCTCAACCAGGGCCTTCGCCCCGGCCAACCACGGCGTCTTGTCTTTGACCCCGATGATTTTCAGGAGCAAGCTTTCGTAAGTCTGTTCGATGACCCGTCTGCCCGCCACAGCTACGGGCAGGCCGTGGCCGGGTAACACGTTTTCAATGTCCATCTTGAGCAATGCTTTCACACCGAACAGGTAGTGGTCCAGTCTCCCCCCGGCATTTTTGTCCGGCTCAGCCATCGCGTGAGGTAAGACGATGTCGTCAGTAAAAGCCGTTTTGGTTGGGGCGTGATAGAGGCATATGCCGTCGATGGTATGCCCAGGCGTATGGATCACTTCCCACTCGAAGCCACTGAGTTCAAGGGTTTCTCCACCTCTCACTTGGCTGACGCGCGAGCCCAACTGTGTCGCCATCTCCTTAAACTCACGGGGACCTGCTTCATGGTGAATCAACTCAAAGCCTCCGCTCTCGAGGACACGCGGATACGCTCTTAGGAGTTCGAATGCCCCCATGGCATGGTCGAGGTGGCCGTGAGTGAGGACGATCTTCCGAATGTCCGCAGGTTGGAACCCGAGTTTCCAAAGCTCCATGAATGCGGTGTAGTCGTTGCCGGGATCTACGACGGTCAGATAGTCTCCCGTGAGCACATACATGTTGGAGGAAAACTCGTATCCCCGCAGGAAGAGGATTTTTTCAAAGAATGTAGTCGCGGTGTCGAAAAGTCCCGCTAGAGTCTGCCAGCCTGGGTGCGCAGACTCTCCCTCTTGATCGACTTCGCCTGGGTTGGTCATAGTCTCTCCCCCAGCCTCATGCGGCATTCTTACACCGCCCCGCCGGCCTAGGATGCGGTGGCGACTTTTCTGCCGCACCGAGCGCAGACGTACTCTTTTTCCTCGGCCTGTTTGGCCGATATAGGATCTATGAAGCCCCTTCTCATCGTGACCTCCTCCGCGACCTTCATACAGCCTCGGCAAACGGCTTCTTTGTCAATCCAAACCCCTACCGGCGGCTTGTCTCCGATCTCCGGACTGATGAATAGCGGGGACGTCCAATGTTGAACATCCTCTGGTGGCTTCTCTTCTTTCATTTCTGTCATTCTCAGTGATCTTCCCTTTGGAGATAGGAGCCGTACCTTTGACTTTTATGTTACCCCGATTCCGCGGACGCAACCAATAAAAACCCCCTCCCCTGCCCAAAAGGAACCAGGAGAGGGGGCTGGACTCGATTCGCTCCCCGCCGTCTCAACCTTCTCTCTCACGGGGAGGCAAGGCGAAGGGTCGGGGCTGACGATGGAGAGGGCTCTAACAGTATGCTACGCGATGTAGCCCACTTTGTAGTCGAGCTTCATTTTCTCCTCGGGCCACCACTTGGCGCTCATCTGCTCCTTGCCGGGATACACGTCTTTCCCGCTAATCTTCTCAACGACGAGCTCCAAGAAGTGAAACGCCGAGAGCTTGAACTTCGTTATTGCCTCAGGCGGCAGCAAGACTGCAAGCCCCGACTCCTTGGATACCTTCCATTCGAAGGCTTCATTCGGGGATGCGGTCTTCTTCGCCTCACCATCGTAGACCGACAGTAGCTTCCCCGAAACGGTATCCCCGGGCTTCACCTTGTATTCGTCGTACAATTCGTCCGAGATGTGCCACCACAGGCATCGATCCCCCGTCTTTACGTATCCCTTCACGAGAACGGGGTCATAGCCGCAGACACCCACACGGCATTTCTCAGGCATTTCTACCCTCCTTTTGGCGGAATCTACGTCACCCTCGCCTCTCCCAATGCCCTGCGAACCTCCTCGACCTGGTCGTAGCAAAAGTCGAGGAAGGCTTTGGCCTCAGATCCGCTGAGATACTCGCACTCGTACAACCTCTTGACATAGGGATAGACGTGGGTCTCGATCTCCTCCATGAATTCCTTGGCCAGGAACTCGCCTCCCCGTTCGGATGGTGCCGACCCGAGATAATCCTTCTTCCACGTGACCACCATCCCCTTGAGGAGCTCCAGTTCCTTTTGGACATTTTCCTCCATGCTAGAACTTCTTCGTCGAATAGACGCCCTTCTCAAAGGTGTAGCACTTCTTGACGACGTTGAAATCCGTCACACACCAGTAGAACGGCCAGTGGATCATCGTGCACCAGCCGATGGTGTCGGTGGGCGGAAACTTGGAGCCCTTCAGCACCGGCTTGAAGTGCTTGCAATCCCAACAGATATGTCCGCTGTCCCGACTATACTGGGGGACAAGCACCGTCGCCAGGAATTCCGCAGGCGTCAATTGTTTTGCATCGGCCATGTGGCCCTCCTTTCTCTTCTCAACAACGACCGGGGTGATTGGGGGTGGAGCCGCCTTCGCAGCCCGCCTAGACTTTCCCGGCCCTTTGCCTTTCGGCTTGGGCATCTCCTCCTCGGTCCTATCTTTCACCAATCCTTGAGTTTGCCACTCAACAGCTTCTTCTTGTACTCCTCATAGACCTCCGGAGAGAGCGCCTGGATATCCCACTTGTACGGGAATTGTCCCGCGATGCCGGCAGACGGCGGCTGCGGTCGCCATCCGCGCGTCGGACGGCCCCGGATGCTGAACTTCACCATGTCGGCCTTGCCCAGATAGATATGCCTGGGCAGGCACTGGTAGGGCCTAGTCCTGCCGCTGATACCCGGCAGATAGGCCCGGTAACCTTCCAGTGGCTTGTCCGCATAGAGGGGGCTCAAGTCTGGCTTCTCGCCGGGCTTCTCCTCCGGCCCCTTGTACATAAATCCCTGGATCATGTGGATGTAGTAAACGGTCCCACATTCGGCACAGTTGACCTTCCCTTCCCAGTTCCAGAAGCAGTAAGGGTCCAGGTAGTTCACCGTGTTACAGGTCTTTCCACCCACAGGCTTCTTGCACCAGATAATGTCACACACGGCGCTGCCTCCTTTTCGAGCATTCAGCCGGCAGCCGTCACGACACACAAAGCTCATCGCCGAGGGCTGATAACTGAACGGTTGCTCCTTACGTATTGCTGAAAGCAAGTCGCTGAAAGCTGAACGCTTGCCCTCTAGATCCAGGCCTTGGCATACCACTCTTCAATCTTGCTGGTTGGGTAGCCAAGCAAGTCCCGGTAGATCGTTAGGTTGTCGGCGCCCACCGGCCGCCAGATCCAGTTCACCCTCCTGGGGGTCTTCGACAACATCCCCGCACTGTACCCAGCCTGTAGCAGCACATCGCCGAACAGTGGGTCGTCCAACCACCGGACGGTCCCCCGCTGCCGGTAGTGCTCGCTCTCGTAGACCTCGCGGTCATTCATCACCGGGGAAGCGAGGATGCCGGCATCGGTCAGAACCTTGGCGACCGCTGACCGGGACTTGTCCGCGGCCCACTTCTCCAGGGCCGTATAGATGTCCACCTGGGCCATCGCCTCGACCCGGTCCTTGCACACCCTGTACTTCTCGTAGAGCTCTTTGCTCCGGATGACGCTGCACAGCTCCTTGAAGTCCGCGTCCTGGAAGGCCGAAACCATCACATACCGGGCGTCATGCTTGTCCTGCGGGTTCTCGGCATCGGGGAAGTCGGACTTGCCGCACAGGATCATCCCGTGGACGCAGAGCTGGGTGTCCCAGTTCCCCCACCGCTGGCGGACGATCCCGAACCGGCCGTAAAGCGGCACGGCATACTCGGTAAACCTGGTCGAAGTCTGCACCTGGGAGAACTCGATCATGGTGCCGAGGCCGGTCTTCCGTCTCCAGTGGAGGGCCGCCAGGACCCCGTAGGCGATGAGGGTGCCGGAACCCCAGTCCATGACCCAGTTCGAGGACTTTGTGCAGTGGCCGCCCATGAAGTCGTGCATCCCGGTGATGGACGCGAACCCGGCGTGGGCCTGCGCCAGGATGTCGTAGGAGCCCCCAAAGACCTTGGGGCCATAGCCAAAGCCGCCGCCCCATACATAGATGAACCTGGGGTTGATCTCCTGGAGGGTCCGGTAGCTCATCTTCCATCGGTCGAAGGTCCCGGGCCGGTAGAGTTCTGTGAGCCCGTCACTCTGCCGGACCAGGTTATAGAACACGTCCCGCATCTCGGGGATGTGGTAGTCCATCGACAGGTAATACTTGTTGAAGTTTGCGTTCATGAAGCCGAACCCGGTACCGGTCATCGGCCTAGTGTCGTGGAGGGGATAGAGGTAGGCCTCGTTGAACGGGGAGGTGTGCCGCATGGCGTCACCCATCCTTGGAATCTCGATCTTGATCACCTCGGCGCCGAGCTCCGCCAAATTACCCGCGGAGTGGGGCGTGAAGATGTACATGGTGCAGCTCAACCACCGGATCCCGTTCAGCGACACAGGCTTGGAACACTCGTTGCCCGGATCGAAGGCCTTGCGGCAGTACTCCTCGTAGGGTGCCTTCATCTCCTCCAGCTCTTCCTTGCTCTTGGGTCTGATCTCGCCCGCCATTAGATAGCCCCCTTTCCTTTGAGTTCATCCACCTTCGATGGGCTCAGGCCAATCCACCGCCGGTAGATCTCGTAATTATCTTTGCCCAGCCTTCTCCCCAGCCACTTGACCCGGTGCGGCGCCCTAACCTGGAAGGCGTTGTTGGACGTCGCGTAGAGCACCGTCCCGTAATCGGTCTCGCAGGGGTACACCCAGGGCCGGTACTTGAAGTGAGGAAACTAACAGGTCTCGTCAATGAACAGGATCGGGCCGGCCGCAATCTCGTAGTCCATGAGCTTCTCTTCCGCCTCGACCCTGTTGATCTCCCGGAGCCACCGGGTGGTCACGGAGTAGGTCTTGATCAACGCGTGCAGAGCGTTCCGGGCCCCCACTTCCTTGAGGAAGGGATCTTCATGAATCAGCCGGCCGAACTGGGGGAAGTCCCGCTCGATGCACATGCCGATGCGGTACCAGAGCCGGTCGCTCTGGCCGCCGATCATCATGTAGCCGTCCCGGCAGGGGTTCCACTCATACTGGTTGAGGTTCGGGTCCCAACCACCGGTTCTCGCCTTGATGCTGGCGTTGAACCCGTACCAGGAGATGTCAAAGTCGAGGATGTCCATCAAGGCCTCCGCGCTGCTGACCTCGATGAGCTGCCCCTCTCCACTGAACTCGTCCCTCCAGTAGAGGGCCGCCAGGATGTTGACCGCCGCCTGCTCACCGGCAATATAGTCGGCCACCCAGCTCCCAGCCCGGGTCGGATCACCCCCCTTGCCCCGGGGCAACTGGTCCTGGGGGAAGCCGGTGTTGTGGGCGTAGGAATTGGTGGCCTGGGCGAAGGGATCCAGCTCCCACTGACCGAACTTCGATACCCGGTCCTTCATGGGGCCCCACGTCCCCCGGAGAGCCACCGAGCAGTAGACCAGCCGCGGGTTGATCTGCGAAAGTTGCCTGTACCCTACGCCCCGCTCGTCCATGTAGCCGGGGAGCATCCCGTCAAGGACCACGTCGGCGTGAACGGCGAGCTTCTTGAAAAGCTCCTGGCCCTCCTCGGTCTCCACGTCGAGCGTGATGGAGTGCTGGTTTCTCATCTCGTTGATGAACCCGAGGCCGCACTTCTCGCCGGTCTCCTTGTCGGCCAGCATGTACTCCTCTCGCCCGAAGGGGGTCAGCTGCCTCAGCGGGTCGCCCGTGGGCGGCTCGATGGCGATCACCTCGGCCCCGGCCTGGCCCAGGAGAGAGGCGGCGAACTTGTGCCCCAGCCTCCAGAGCCCGATGTCGAGAACCTTGAATCCCTGAAGGGACTCCGCTTTTCGAAAGCTGTACTCGAGCCGCATGTTGTCTTCCAGCCACTGTCCGAACTCCTCCGCCTTCCGCTTGCCGTAAACCTTTTTCACTTCTTCGGGCGAAGGCGGCGGCGACACCGGCCAGGGCCTTATCTCGGGCGTAATGAGTTTCAAGGTATCCTGCCGACTGTTTATCTCGACGTCCCTTTTTTCTGGCATCTCTTTAGACCTCCATGAAACCTCAACGTTTCCAACCGAGCCCCAAGAATGCGGAAACTCAACTCCGACCCGAAAGTTCCCACGAGGAGCATGAACTCACTCGGGGAAAGTGACCTTCCCTAAATGATCCGTTGTCCTGTCTCATTCTTTTCCTCTGGCGGGCCCGACCTGGGGACGTTCTGAGGTCGAGTACGCCCCGCGTATATGCCTGCTTCCTAGATTTGTCAAGAGTATTTTTGGGGGTCTAGGTCTGAGGGCCCCGGGCCACAGCAAACGGCCTCAGGAGCGGTCTACCAAGTGAGTCTCAGCGCGAATTGCATTTTTCGTGTACTCCCGGCGTTGTTGAATTGCCCGAAGCTGGGGCTGGACACCGTGCGCCAGGCATCACCCGTGGCGGTCAGGAAGGGGACGTTAAAAATGTTGTAGAGTTCCGCCCGGAACTGGAGGTCCCAGGGCCCGGACCCCAGCGGGCCTTTCTCGAACAGTTGTGTGTCCTTAAAAAACGCCCAGTCGAAATTCGCCAGGCTGTTCATTCGGATAGTGTTGCGACCGCAGGTGCCGTTGTTTCCCAGCAGCGGCTGGCTAAAGCCGAAGTTGCCGGCTGGGTCTCCCAGTTTGAAGCGAGCGCCGGCAGGATCACAGTTGGCGCGGGTGTTGTCCAGTCCGGCGCGAATGGAGTTCCCGTCCAAGTTGACATCCGAAATCCCCAGCCGTGCCCCAGCCAGCAGGGTTGCAGGCAAGCCGGTCTGCCACGTATTTACAGACTCGAAGCTCCAGCCATCCAGCAGCTTTCCGGCAACTCCCTTGAGGCTGTGGAAAAAGGGGACCCGCCAAATGGTCGTCACCACAATTCGATGGCGAATGTCGTAATTCGAGACGGCGCGCTCGCCGCGAGGATTGGAGCCATCTTGTGGATAGCTGTTGTCGTTGGCTTGGATGGTGGGGCTGAAGTCGGAGGCGTCGTCGATCGATTTCGACCAGGTATAGGAAGCTTGGAACAACAGGCCGTGGGACAAATTCTTCCTTAACTCGGCCTGCAGTGAATGATAGATCGAACTCCCCCCGTCATCATGAAAATTAACCTGGTCAAACCGCGGGTCCAGGCGGTTGTTCCCTGGACCGTTTTCTCTAGCAAGGGCGGCCCGAAACTGCGTCAACCGGGCGGCCTCATCGGCCAAACTGATCGCTGGGCTTGGACCGCACACTACGGGGTTGATCGGCACCAGCCGGGTCAGGTGGCTGGCCTTTGTCCCTACGTAGCTCAAGTCGAATACGTAGCTCTTAAACAATCGATACTGGATCCCCAGACTGAAGGCCTGAACGTAGGGATTCGGCAAGCGCGGGTCAACGCTGGTGATGGCGCCAAAATTGGTGAGGTTCCCAAAGCTGCCTACCTGGCTGTTGGCCTGGGCCAAAATGGGAGCCGAGCCGTTCACGAGGTTGTCGAAGCTGTTGGCACCGGATAGCTGCGCGCCCGACAGGCTGAAGAGGTAATTGAAGGCGGGCGCCGACCGCGACGCGGCCAAGGGCGCGAAGGTAAACGAGTCCCAATAGATGCCGTAGCCGCCACGCAACACGAAGTTGCCGCCTCTCGGATTCCAGGCGAAGCCCACACGCGGTGCGGGATGTAAGAGGCTGCCCTCGACAGCAGTTTCTCCCACGCGGAAAGAGCCCAGCGGGCCGGAACCCGCCGCCCCGATGGTGCCTGGCGTCCTCGGGTCGAGAATGGAACTGCGGCCTTGCGCCTCACCCAGTGCTCCCTGAATATCCCAGCGCAGGCCCAGATTGAGGGTGAGCGTCGGAGTCAGCTTCCAATCATCCTGGAAGAAAAACCCGTACACTCCGGTCCGAAACGCCCGCTGGGTGTTGCCGAAGAGCTGGTTCCAACTACTCGGCTGACCCGCCAGGAAATTGTCCAGCGAGCCGGGCTGACCGGTCGGGACAACTTTCAGAGTGAATGAAAAAACGCCTCTGCTATTGAGCGCGCTCAGCGAGTTGTCCTGGATCTTGCGAATGTCCGCCCCCATCTTCAGTGCGTGCGATCCCCTGACGTGGCTCAGGAGATCATTAACCTGGTACACGTTGAAGATGCGGTTCGTGGGGGTGGACTCCAGGGCGCCGAAATTCACCAGGCCGGAAATCTGAAATCTCGGCGTGGACAGGCCATTCTGGGGCAGCAGCAAGGCGCTGCCGCGGCCATAAGCCAGGCGCAATTCATTGACCGTCCGCGAGCTCACTACATAACTGTCCGTGATGTTGACGTTGCGAAGGGCGAAGAAATCGTCGCCATCGAAACCGGGGAGCTGGTTGAGCGAGGGGAATCGCGCCACGAAAGAAGCCGTGCTGTGGAGATAGCGCGCTGAGATCGTGTGCGCGTCGCTGAAGCGATGGTCCGCCTTCCCAATGAACTGATAGTTGTTGACCGGAGAAGGAATCTGAGCCGTGAGGGTACCGATATCCGGATCGTTGGTCGGGGTCGTAGGGATGGGGAGGAAACGATTCAGCAAATCCACGATGATGGGATCGCCGGTCAGGGCGGCGCGGGCCCGCGCGCTCGCCGAAGGGAGCTTGACGATGTTGGTGAAACTGGCGCCGCGCGTCCTGCGTCCCTCATACCCCCCGAAAAGAAAAGTGCGGTTCTTGACGACAGGCCCGCCCATGGTGAATCCATAGATGTTCTGGGCGATCTTGGACGGCTTTCCGGTGCGGTCCAAATAATCGCGCGCGTTGAAAAAGTCGTTCTGCACGAAGTCATAGGCGGTCCCGTGCCATTCGTTCGTGCCGCTCTTGGTGACCATCAGGATTTGTGCATTGGACTTCACACCGTATTCCGCCGGAAAGTTGCTGGTGAGGAGTTTGAATTCCTGCAGCATATCCGGCGTGATCGCCTGCATCCCCGGGACAAAGCCTCCCAGCTCCCAGTCGTTGGCGTCGGTGTAGTCCAGTTGTATGGAACTGGCGCGGGCGCGCCCCCCATTGACGGCGATTAATCCCGACTGCACGCCGATGGTGATCACATACCCCGGCAGTCCGCCTCCAAAGGTCGATCCCCCTCGCGGGTTATTGGTGGGCTGGACCCCGGGAGCCAGGCTGACCACAGAGATCATGTTTCGTGCCAGGTTTGGCAGGCTGCCCAGTTCCAGGGCAGTCAGGGTCACGCTCCGCTGCGAATCAGCCACATTCAGTTGGACCGGCGCCATTCCCACCACTTCCACAATTGCCGACTGTTGGCGAACAGCTAGGTTCAGATTCACCGTCAGCGTCTGGCTGGTGACCACCTGGAAATCGACAGTTCTTTTCGCGAACCCGGAAGCTTCCGCGCTGATCTGATAGTTGCCCGGAGGGACGGCGAAGAAGACATAGAGGCCATCGGGACCAGTGGTGAACGTACGCGTGGCGTTGGTGTCCATGTTCCGCAAGACGACCGCAGCGCCGGCAAGGACCGCCTTGCTGGCATCCATGACCATCCCTTCCACGCGGCCAACGGTGTATTGCGCCCCTGCATCGCTCGGCGCGGCCAGCCAGGCACACCCGACGATCAGCCCGATCGCAAAGCCTAGTCTCCAGGACAACGGCATGATTCTCCTCTTCCTTCCGGGATTTGCTTGGGGTCGGTTCTTGCCTGTTTGGCAATGGACGGAGGGAATGTTGGCGTGTGCCCTGCGAAGCTCGCAGACTGAACCACTTCGCGCTTTGTTCGCCGCTGTCATGGTAAGAATGCTCGCGCTGGTTCGAACGCGGAAGACCTGTCGTGCGGTCCGCCAGCGACCCCAACGGCGAAATCCCCATCTGAACTCCAAGCCGTTGGCTGGAAGTCCAGATGCCACCCGCCTCAAAGCGAATCCGCCCGGGCCCGACTTCCTTCTCGGTTACGTCAGCCGAACTTTCCCAGGCCACATCCTACAACAAGATAGGCCTGTCGCGCAGGAGCTCCTGGTCCTGTTCTGTCAGCCCCGAGACAACCCGCTCTACCTGTGGCTCGTGCGCCCCGATTCTCAGGGTATTCATATTTATTATCTGTTGTCCGCTCTTGACGCGCCATGACGGGCAGAAAAGAGGCACCAGATTTTCTTAGTTGTGGATGATTTACAAGGCGCGCCTTGGTGTCAACACCTTGTTCCAGACCTACTTCTGCCTCAAGCCTTGATCTTGAGCGGCCGGCTCACCCCAAACCAGCGCTGCATTCCGAAGCGAGGAACGAAGGCGGGTAGCCACCCGCCCGGCGGGCCTGGGCGCGCCTGGCCCAGGATTCTGCGCAAAAGTAGAATTGACATCTGAAATCCCGGTTGATAGGGTTCGGCGCACCACCCGGGGCCGTCGGGGGCGAGTCGAGGGAGGCCCAAAGCATGAATCCTATAAAGCCAGCGCCGCTTGCTGCGCACCAAGAGGCCAGAGCGATGAGCCGCGAGACGCTCACCATCATCGACAACCGCACGGGCAAGAGCTACGAGATTCCCATCACCCACGACACCGTCCGCGCCCTGGACCTGCGCCAGATCAAGGTGCAGGAGGGTGATTTCGGCCTGATGAGCTACGACCCGGCGTTCACCAACACGGCGCTGTGCCATAGCCGGGTCACCTTCATTGACGGCGACGCGGGCATCCTGCGCTACCGGGGCTACCCGATCGAGGTGCTGGCCGAGCGCAGCACCTATCTGGAGACCGCCTACCTGATCCTGCGGGGGGAGCTGCCCACCCGGGCGCAACTGGAGGAGTGGACCTACCACATCAGCCATCACACCTTCATCCACGAGAGCATCAAGAAGTTTCTGGACGGTTTCCACTACGACGCGCATCCCATGGGCATGATGATCTCCACGATGGCGGCGCTGTCCACCTTCTATCCGGACGCCAAGGACATTTTCAACGCCGCCTCACGGCTCAAGCAGACCTGGCGGCTGATCGGGAAGATGCCCACGCTGGCGGCCTTTGCCTACCGGCACAGCCTGGGGATGCCCTACGCCTATCCGGACAACGAGCTGAGCTATGCGGGCAACTTTCTGAACATGCTGTTCAAGACCACCGAGCTGCAGTACCGGCCGAACCCCACGCTGGAGCGGGCGCTGGACATTCTGTTCATTCTGCACGCCGACCACGAACAGAACTGCTCGGCCAACGCCATGCGCAACGTGGGCAGTTCGCACGTGGACCCCTACTCGGCCACCGCGGCGGCCACCGCGGCGCTCTACGGGCCGCTGCACGGCGGGGCCAACGAGGCGGTGCTGCGCATGCTGCTGGAGATCGGTGCGGTGGCGCGGGTGCCCGAATACATCCAGCGGGTGAAGGCCGGGGAGAAGAGGCTGATGGGCTTCGGGCACCGCATCTACAAGAACTATGACCCGCGGGCCACCATCATCAAGCGCATCGCCCACGAGGTGTTTGAGGTCATGGGGCGCAACCCGCTGCTGGAGATCGCCCTGGAGTGCGAGCGCATTGCGCTGGAGGACGACTATTTCGTCAAGCGCAAGCTGTACCCCAACGTGGACTTTTACTCCGGGCTGATCTACCAGTCGATGGGTTTTCCGGTGTCCATGTTCCCGGTGCTGTTCGCCATCCCGCGCACGGCGGGGTGGATCGCGCAGTGGGAAGAGATGCTGCTGGACGGGGAACAGAAGATCGCCCGGCCGCGCCAGGTCTACCTGGGCCAGGACCAGCGCGCCTACGTGCCCATCGAGCAGCGCAGCTACTTCACTCTTGCCGCTTCGCCAATCCGCAGCTCGCGCCCGTCGACGAAGCATGCGCCGGGCACGCAGTTTGTGTAGATGCCCCTGAAAAACCACCTCTATTCGGGTTCCAGTTTGATTAGTGCAGAGCAGTGCGGCTTCGACAGCCTCCGTGCGCTGGCGTTGGCTTTCTCTCGCAACATGCGTGCAGCCACCAGCGTCGCCGTGATGCCGCCAGGCCGGAGCGGGGCTCACGCCGCGCGGGAATATGCCAATGGCCCCGCGCCGAAGCCCGGGGCGAAGGAACCGCTGCGATTGCAGGCCGAGGCTTCTGGACGCGTGGTATATTCCCAGGGCCGGAATTCGTCAAAAAGAGAGGTACTCCAGCGGAGCGCGCAGCGGATCCGCAAAGGCTCCGCCAATGTTCCCCGCGGCCCCGCTAGCCCCCGGCAAGAGGTCGCTGACGCGCGGCTAGCAGCAAGAGGCGCGGGGGCACGGAGTCGCATCGAAGCGCAGGCCAGGAGGACATTTTGTCCCTACACCAGGGTTCGATCTCCGCGGGGGCACCTGCCATCGAGAAAGAGTCCTATCCGCCGCGCGCCTACGCTTGGTACGTGGTCGGTGTACTCACCATCGCTTACATCTTTGCGTTTATTGACCGGCAGATTCTGAACTTACTGGTCGGGCCGATCCGACGCGATCTCCATATCAGTGACACGAAGATGAGCCTGCTGATGGGTTTCAGCTTCGCGGTTTTCTACTCGCTCTTCGGCATTCCTCTCGGCCGCCTCGCGGATTCCAGGAGCCGTCGCACGATCATTGCTGTGGGCATGGTGTTATGGAGCGTGCTGACCGCCGGGTGCGGTCTGGCCCAGAAGTTCTGGCATTTCCTGCTGCTGCGCATGGGCGTGGGCGTCGGCGAGGCTGCCCTCTCGCCGTCGGCCTACTCGCTGATCGCCGACTACTTCCCCAAAGAGAAGCGAGCCACGGCGATTAGCGTGTATTCCATGGCGTTCTATATCGGCTCAGGCGTTGCGTTCCTCTTGGGCGGGTTGGTCGTCGGATTCGCTTCCGCCAAGGCGAGCTGGAGCTTGCCGCTCGTGGGCGCCATCCGGCCGTGGCAGGTGATCTTTTTCATTGTGGGGCTACCCGGAGCCATCTTCGCTCTTTTCCTGTATACGGTGAGGGAACCAACGCGGAAGGGCGCTCGGATGACAAGGGCTGCGGACGGGCAGGCAAGAGTCGCTCAGGTGCCGATGCGTGACGTGTTTGCCTACATGCGCGAGAACCGCGCGACCTTCCTCTGCCACAATGTAGGCTTTGCCCTGCTGGCCTTTTCCGGCTACGGCAGCTCCGCTTGGATTCCAACTTTCCTTATCCGCAAGTATGGTTGGACGGGCTCAGAAGCCGGCGTGGCTTACGGCACCATCGTCTGCATCTTCGGGACGATTGGGATTGTCACCGGCGGTCGGATGGCCGACTGGCTGGCGCAACGGGGTTTTCGGGACGCCACGATGCGCGTCGGCCTGATCGGGTCGCTTGCGTGGCTTCCCACGGGTATGCTTTTTCCCTTGATGCCCACTGGAAACTGGGCCATCGCCCTGCTGGCTCCCACGGTCTTCCTGATGAGCCAGCCCGTGGGCGTGGCGGCGGCGGCCATCCAGGAAATGATGCCCAACGTCTTGCGCGGTCAGGCCTCGGCGCTCTACCTCTTCGTGATCAACCTCATCGGCCTGGGCCTTGGGCCGACGGCGGTGGCCATGATGACCGACTACGTTTTCCACGACGACAATGCCGTTAACCTTTCGCTGCTGGTCGTGGCCACCGTGGCACACATCGGGGCTGCGGTGCTGCTGTGGCTTGGTTTAAAGCCGTTTGTCCGCAGCCTCGACCACATGAAGGCCTGGTCGAAGATCAACGTCTAGAACAAAGGGCTTTAATCGAAAAGAGTGAAGTAGCAGATTCGGCGCTCGGCGGGGCGAGTGTGCGTCAGCCCGATCAGGGCCGGGGAGCGTCCACACGCTTGATGCGGCCGTCGGTCTCCGGCGCGATCTCCCCAGCGGCAGCGAGGGCCGCGATCACCACCGCGGGTTCGACCGGGCCCTCTTCAGGTTTGACCAGGACGTGTGCGGCGCGGAACATCGCATAGCCATCGCCGCCACCCAGCACGAACGAGTTGATTGCCAAAGTATAGGTCTTGCTATCGTCGAGCGGCTGCCCGCCGACACTAACCGCGGTGAGGCGCGAGCCGACGGCGCGCCGCGCGTCATAGGCAAACCGCAGCCCGGAGACCTGCGGGAAGCGGCCTGCCTCCTGCTCTTCGGCAATCGTGGCGACGCCGTGTTCCAGCGCGGCGCGCAGGACCGCACCGGTCACCTCCACTTTGACAATGGGGTTTTCAAACGGCAGGATCGAGAGGACGTCGCGCTTGGAGAGCACGCCCGGGCCGTAGCTGGTATTGGAACGAATGGAGCCGCCGTTGACCAGGGCCACGTCGGCGTGCAGTGCGGCACGGTGGGCATCGGCGATAAAGCTTCCGAGATTGGTTTCGCGCGAGCGGTTGGTTTCCTGACGGGCGTCGAGCGCCACGCGGGTGCGCCCCACGGGCAGGTCGAGTTCGGCCGCGAGCTTGGTTTCGTACTCGTTCACGGCGGCGGCGGTCTGCGGGTCATCCGCCACACTGTTGGTGACCGAAATCACCTCCCAATCGATGCTTAGGAGTTTTCCGGTCGGTGAGACACTGAGTTCGATGCGGCCGAGGTTGCGCGCGTCCGAACCCATTTTGAAGATCGGCGTGCACCCGGAAAGCGACTGCAGAACGGAGTGCTCGTGCCCGCCGATGATCACGTCAATCGTCGCGGCGCGCGCCAGCTTCTTATCTTCGCCCAGGGTGAGGTGGGTGACTGCGACGATCACCGCGGCACCGCGCGCGCGCATCTGCGGCACCAGGCGCGCCGCAGTCTTGAGCGGGTCCAGGAATTCGACGTCCGGACCGGGCTTGGAGGTCTTCTTCGTGTCCGGTGTCACCAAGCCCAACAAGCCCACCTTGACTCCGCCGAATTCACGGATGACATAGCGCTTCGTGCCGGGGAATGGCTTCCCGGTCTTCTTGTCGATCACGTTGGCCGCCAGCCAGGTGAAACCCGACTCCTTGATCCTTTCCAGCAGCACCTCATCGCCGAAGTCGAACTCATGGTTGCCCAGGACCGCGTAGTCGAGCCCCGTGGCGTTCCAGGCAGCGATCATTTGCCGGCCCTTGAAAATGTTCGAGGCTACCGAGGGCGAGATGGTATCGCCGGCGAGCAGGAGCAGCGTATGCGGCGACTCCTTCAAAATGCTCTTGCGCAACGTGGCCACGCGCGCCAGGCCCCCGCGCGCGCCCTTGTCCACCGGCGAAATCTGATAGACATCGTTCACCTGAAGCAAAGTGATCTGAACGCTGCGGTTAGCGGCTGTCTGCGCGCCCAGAGATACGGCGGCGCAGAGCAACAGCACCACTGCAAGTACGGCACGATGAGGCAACCCGCGAAGCTGCATAGACGCTCCAAGAGAACAGGATAAGAGCACGGCCGGGCTGAGGTGGCGAAACCTTTACCCGAACAATCCGACACTGCGCTACAATAATACAGGTCCGAGAGGCAGGAGGTGGCGGCGATGAAAAAGGCTTTATTGGTTGTCCTGGTCTTTTGCGCGCCGGCTCTACTGGCGCAGGAAACACGACCGGCCCAGAATCGTCCTGAGCAGCCCGCGGCGGTTGAACCGCGACCCCAGGCTGCCCCTGCTCCTCAACTCGGCCACCCGCTCGACCCCGCCGATGTGGACATCCTGACCGGCAAGAACAAGGTGCCGTCAACTCCGGCCTATCGAGTCGATCCCTACGCCTATGCGGCTTACAGCGGCTACCCGGTCAACGTGGCGCCCTGGAGCGCGTCGCGATTCACTCGCACCACCACCAGTCCGTTCTTCCTGGCCGGGCGCGCAGGTAACCGCTCGTTCTTTGTGATCGGCAACACCGGAGGGTTTGTGCCGCCGCTGTTTTTCTTCGCCCGCGGGCGCGGGACGGGGAGTGCATTTTTCTTCGCGCCGGTGCGGCCGGGCTTTTTCTTCTTGCGTCACTGATTACTGGGTGACCGTCTTCGCCAGGTCGCCGACCTTGAAGCCGCTTCCGGAAACGATCTTACACACGGTGGAGACGTCGTCCACTTCGGTCACTTCAATCACGCCGATCTTGCTGGACATCCGCCGGATGACTTTCCCGGTGGCGGGGTCCTTGATCTCCCTGGTAACGCGCTCGATGGAGAGCTGATCGCCGGCCTTCAGCCCGGCCTTGGCGCCGACATTGAGCACCACGCTGCCGGCATCCACCGCGGCGACAAGGCCTTCCACCACCACCACGCGTGCCTGCAGCTTGTCCTTGCCGGCGATCACGCCCGCGCTCAGCTGCTCGACGGCCAGTTTGATGGCCTCGCCGAGGATGGTCTCCTGGAAATCACTGGACCCGAAGTCCACGCCGCCGGCACCCCAGCCGTGCCAGCTCCCGCCGCCGCCCAGCAGCGAGGTGCTCTCACGCTTGGATTCGCCCTTGCCGTCGGCCACGACGAGAATCTCGGCCGTGTCCACATCGATGAGCCGCGCGTCAATCGTGACGATGGCCTTGCTCTTGCTCTTTCCGAAGCCGCCGATGCCGAAGCCGCCAAATCCGCCGCCCGCACCGCCGATCTTCGTGGTCTTCGTTTCGTTGCCGAACTGCGTGATGCTACCGACGATCATGGCGTCCAGCCCCAGGATCTTCCCGATCTTGGCCGCGGTCGCCGGGTTGGCGCGGTCGGAGGTCGAAAAATTCTGCTCGGCCAGGATCTTGTCCAGCATGCGGCGCTCGATCACCGTATAGCTGCCGTCCCTCACGAGGTGTTTGACCAGCAAGTCACAGATGCCCCGGCCGACGTCTACGTCGCTCCCGAATAGGCCGGCCACGGCGGTACGCACCGTGCCGTACTCGAAATCGATTACAGCCACGCGCTTCTTGCGGCTCTGTGCCGGCGCCTTCGGCTGTTCCTGCGCCGCGGCAGGAAGCAGCAGCCCCGTCAGGAGCATCAAGACCACGGCACGAAGAATCTTTCTCATGGCAGGTCTCCTCTTTGGTCCGCTTCGCGATTCTCGAATGGCAAATACTCTCTGGCAAGAATTCTAGAGAAGCGCGCCAGGCGTGTCTAGAAGAAAGTAGATGTGCTACTGGCTGCATCCGCTCCGTCACGGCCAACGGGGCGCGGTTGACTTTTCGCGCGCCTGCCCGGAAGATGTCTGCTCTCTGCGATGCCCCTGCCCGGACGACTGCGCAAATTCTTTGCCTTCGCATCGCTTTCGCTCCTACTTCTTGTTCCCTTCGCTCCCTTGTTGAGCGGCCCGCCAGCGAAACAGGCCTCCCGGGTCATCGTCGGCGCGCAGGTGGCCGACGGCACCGGCGGGCCACTGCGCCGAGCCAATGTGCGCCTCACCGGAGACCGCATCACGCGTGTCGGCAACTTCCGCCCCCGCGCCGGTGAGCCGGTTGTCGCGGCGGACGGGCTGGTGCTCGCCCCGGGGTTCATCGACATCCATAACCATTCGAGCGAAGGCCTGGCCAAAGACCCGCTCGCCGAAAGCCAGATCTCGCAGGGCATCACGACGGTCATCCTGGGAGCCGACGGGGAATCGCCTTGGCCCATCGGCGAATTTGTGGAGAAGAACCGGCAGGCCCCGGCGGCACTCAATCTTGCCGTGCTGGTGGGCCATGCCACCGTGCGCCGCAAGGTCATGGGCGACGATTACCGCCGCGCGGCCCGCCCGGAAGAAATCGCCGAGATGTGCAAGCTCGTCGAGCAGGGCATGCGTGAAGGAGCCATCGGGCTTTCCAGCGGGCTCGAGTACGAGGTGGGCGGCTACGCCACGACCGAGGAAATGGTTGCGCTGGCGCGCGTGGCGGCACGGTTCGGCGGCTTCTATATGACGCACATTCGAGATGAGGCCGACCGCATGCTCGAGGCGCTTCGCGAGGCCATCGCCATTGGCGAGCAGGCGCGCATCCCAGTGGAGATTTCGCACATCAAGATGGGCACGGTCGGCGTGTGGGGCAAGGCGGCGGAGGCCATCCGCCTGATCGAGGAGGCGCGTGGCCGGGGCGTGGACGTCACCGCAGACTGCTACCCGTATGACGCCTGGGCTTCGACGATTACCGTGCTGGTGCCCAACAAGCACTACGACGACCCGGCCAGCGTGGAACGCGCGTTGGCCGACGTGGGCGGCGCGGCGAACGTCCTGCTGACGGAGTGCCCGAAACACAGAGACTACGAATTCCGCACTCTTGAGGAAATCGCGAAGTCGCAGAGAATCTCACCCGTCGAGCTTTTCATCCAAATCGTGAAGGACGGTGAGGCAGGGGTCGTCTGCCGGTCAATGAAGGACGAGGACATTCGCGCATTCTACCAGCAGCCGTGGGTGATGGTCGCGAGCGACGGCGGCATCGGCCTGCGCCACCCCCGCGCTGCCGGGACCTTCCCCAAGGTGCTGGGGCGCTACGTGCGCGAGCAGAACTGGCTCTCGCTGCCCGAGGCCATCCGCAAGATGACCTCGCTTCCTGTGCAGCGCTTGCGCTGGAGCGACCGCGGCGTTCTCCGCGCCGGAATGAGGGCGGACCTGGTCCTGTTCAATCCGGCAACGGTGCTCGACCACTCCACGTTTTCGCACCCAGGAACATTGCCTGAGGGCATTGAAAAGGTTTTGACGAACGGCGTGTTGGTCTGGGACGCGGGCAGAGCGACCGGCGCGCGTCCGGGGCGGGTGCTGGGACGCTGAGACAAAGAAACGAGCCAGCGGTAGCCCGCCAAAGCATCTAGTGGCTTTCCAGTTTTCCGAGGATAATAGGTTGTTTCGCCGGCGGAGTGCCGGGAGGCAATCGTCGCAGGAGGAAGAATGGCCGATCGTTTGGCAGATTTTGAGAAGTTTCGCGCCGACCTGGACGGAGAAATCCTGGAGTGCAACCACCTGGGGATCAAGCGCTTCTTCGCGCTCGACCACCAGGCTTACGAGCCCGGCGCGCTGCCCACCAAGACCAAAGAACTCCTCGGGCTGGTCGCTTCGACCGTGCTGCGCTGCGACGACTGCGTCACGTATCACCTGGTGCGCTGCGGCGAGGCGGGTTGGAAGCGGCAGGAAGTGATCGATGCACTGAATGTGGCGCTGATCGTTGGCGGCTCGATCACGATTCCGCACGTCCGCCGGGCGTTTGCGTGCATGCGCGAGATCGATGCCTTGAAGTCGTAGCGAATTTCGGGATGGCGAGATGAATGAGGAACCCAGAGAAGAAAGTGGAGAGAACTGGCTGCGGCGGGCGCAGCGCGCGATGGGGCTCGTCCGGAATGCACTGGCGCAACTGATTCCTTTCCTACTGAGCTTGCGACGCCGACCGCGGGTGTGGAACGCCCTTCGAGCTGTCGTAGCACTGCTGGGCGCCGCCCTGGTGGTCGTGCCCCTGGGTATTTCGGCAAATTGGTTTGCCGCCGTCATTGGCCTGGTCCTGTTTCTGACTGCCACGCTGGCTCCGCCGGCCAAGCCGGGCCGTCCGGTGGATGACCCGGTGCGCGAGATCCCGGTTCTGAAGTAAGACCTATCCGCCTTCCATCTTTTCCGCGAGAATTCCGCCGCGCAGGCATTAGTAGTTGGAACCCGATGGCACCGGCAGACGCAGCCTCTCCCGAGACGCCAATCCTGCGCGCCCGCGCTGCCGAGTTGCATGTTCCCGGCTCCAGCCAGTAGCACGTGATTCCTGCTCGCGTCTCCCTGCGTGGGTTTGGCACCGCGCAAGGGGACTCGGCGGGTACCCCCCTCCCCCCTTTCTTGCGTAAGTGCGGATTCTAAAGGACTTCAAGCCTGGGAATTCACTAAGTGCGGGTTCTAAAGAAGTTGCGGACACGCTTTTCGTATGTGCGCATTCCAAAAGACTTACACGGTTTAGCGCAGGACTGGGCAGTGTCGAGCGCTGCTCGGCCGGGGTAAACGCCGGACTCACGTGCGAGAACATGGCGCGATCGCTCCGTGTAAGGCGGGAGCCTTCAGGCTAAAGCTTTCAGGGCTAGAGCCTTCGTGACCGAAGCCTTCAGGCTGAAGCGAGTCTCGCGACCCCACTCGGGGAGCCGGGGCCGCGCCTGAAAGGCTCTTGGCAGGCCTTACAAGCCATTATACCGCGAGCGTCAACGTAGATGCCGCTAGGAGGCCAGTCATGCACAATTCCCATTACCCAAAAGGATCCCCGCCCTCGCAATCGGGTCATACGGTCTGCACAGCCGGGGGCCCGAAGGACAGGTGACCTGGGTCAATTCGGTGGCGGGTGGCCGATCCTTCCGGCCGGCACTGCCCCCTCCATACGCCGAGGAGTATATACCCAGGGGGTTTTAGGGGTGCCCCACCCTCGCGCCCTTCGGTCTGCTTAGGGCAGGCGCGAGGGTGGGAGGGGAACAAGTGCGCCTCTTGAGTTCTACCCAACTGGCGGCGGCCAGGGGTCCATGGCCAGCATCTTGGTGTCGCCGTAGGCGTAGTAGCAGAAGCTGCTCCACGGCCAGTGGCCTGGGTGTTTCACCAGTTTGCGCTCGACCGGATTCAGGTGCATATATTCCAGTTTCTCCCACTTCTTTTTCTCGCTCCACACATTGAAGTCGTAAAAGCGCCGCTGCCAGAGTCGAGCTTTGCCGGAGCGCGTCGAGACGATGAGTTGGGCGAGCAGTTGGTGGGCGGGAGTCCCTGCAGTGGCGCGGCGGAGTTCCTTGAGGATCTCCCGCGAGACGCTCTGTTTGAGAACCTGCATCACGGTTGAGGGAGTTCCGCGGTATGGTTCGCTGATCAGCAGATGGAAATGCTCGGGCATCACCACGTAGCCCAACAGGGCAAAGCTGCGTCGTGCCCGGACGCGCTCCAGGCAGCGGACGAATAGTGTGCGGAAGGAGGGGTTTCCCAGGGCCGGCCGCCGGCGATAGCAACTGCTGGTGATGAAATGAAGATCCTGCCGACCGTAGTAGCGCTTGAGTCCGTGTGGCACGCGGGAGATTCTAACGCACCCGCGTGAATTGAAGAATCGTGCTCCCACCCTCGCCTGCGGCGAGGATGGGGCACCCCCAACCCCCCTCATGTGTAGAGTTCTCGGTGGCAGGGAGGGCGGGCCACTCGCCTGGTTCGAGAAGGATTGATCGGGAGAGCAATCGGAACTTGGATCCGGCACGGTGGGAGACACGAGGCTCGGCCTATTCAGTGAACACGATGCCGACGGCGGTCTGGTCCTTCTGCGGGCCGGGTTCGAGACGCACGACGTAGCCGCGCAAGCGCAAACGGCTGTTGCTGCGGCTCTCGTCGCCCGGGGCTTCCATCAGCACCTGCAGCTCCGACTGAAGCCGCGGGCTGTGGTTCAGGTAGATCAAGGCACCTTGCAGGGTGAGGTCGCGGATCACCGTCTCTTCCTGAAACGCGCGGCCTTCCTCGGTGTAGCCTTCTACGCGCGCGCGGAAATGGCCTTCCTGCCGCAGGCCGCTCGGCTCGGCCGGCAGGAGAACCTCCACGCGCTTTTCACCCAGTGACATCACCATGCCTTCCGAAGCGGCCCACACGTTTTCAAACTTCTCCCGGGCGTCGCGCAGCAGACCATCCACGATCCTGTCCGAGGAGTCCGGGTCGTGGTGGAAGAGCACCAGGTTGCGCACGCCGGCTTCCCGGGCCACCTGCACCCCGGCGAGCCACGAGGAGTGTCCCCAGCCCTTGCGGGTGGTGGCCAACTGCTCGGGCGTGTACTGCGCGTCGTTGATGAAGATGTCTGCGCCGGCGGCAAGCTCAAGCAGACTCGCGTCGAGCTTTCGGACGCCGGGCTCGTTATCGGTGGCATAGACCACGGTGCCCGCGGGGGTTTCCAAGCGGTAGCCGAGGCAACCCTGCGGGTGGTTCAGCAGCCGCGTGGTGATGCGCGTCCCGCGGATCTCGAACCGATCGCCGCCGCTCACTTCGCTGAACTGCCGCACCGCCGACATGGCGCTCAAGTCCACTGGGAAGTAGGGATGGGCCATTTGCGCTTCGAAGACCTGCTTCAGGCTGTCGCGACCCAGAAACTCGGAGCGAAAGCTGTAGAAGTGGAAGTGGTTCTGCGGAACGTAGAGCGGCGCAAAAAACGGGATTCCCTGGATGTGGTCCCAGTGATAGTGGGTGACGCAGATGTGTGCCTCGATGGCTTTGGTGCCGTGGATCTCTGTCCAGCGGTTGCCCAGCGCGCGTAGGCCGGTGCCGCAGTCCAGAATGAATTGGGTGCCGTCAGGCGCGACCAGCTCCAGGCAGGGCGTGTTGCCGCCGTAGCGCCAGTTCGCGCGATCCACCGTGGGCGTCGAGCCGCGCACTCCCCAGAAGCTGAGCTTGGCCACGTGGTTAGGCATCGACGAACGCCTGCATTCCGTCGCCGGCACGCCCCGGTTGGGCTGCCTGCCGACACTTTTCCGCGAAATCGCAGCTAATTGCGATACTAGGGAGCAGCTACCGTGAAGTCAATTGCGTTTCGCCGCTGGAGTTCAAAGCTGACATCGCAGGCGCCAGAAGCCGGGCTCTGGCAACGCGCTCTCTCCCGGGCTTCCGGTCCGGATGTCATCCTCGCGAGCGGTGGCGCACTTCGTGGGGATTAACCGGTGCGTGGGGTGCGCGGCGCGGGTAAAATCACGCTGATGCATGCTCACGCGCACAATCCCAAGCACGCGCCTCCAGGGACCGGTGTTCTGAAGTGGGCCATGGTAGCGACGATCGGCTTGGTTGCCGCCGAACTCGTAGGTGGCTATCTGGGTCATTCGATCGCGCTGGTGAGCGATGCGGTGCACAATCTCTCCGATGTGCCTACCCTGGTGATCTCCTGGTTCGCGCTGCTGTGGGCCGAACGTCCGGCCACGTCCGAGAAGACCTACGGGTACCACCGCGCCGGCATTCTTGCGGCGTTCGCCAACGCCGTCCTGCTGGTCCTGGTGGCGGCTTATCTGTTCCACGAAGCCTACCAGCGCCTGCGCCATCCGGTGGCGGTGCACGAAAACGTGATGATCTGGATTTCGCTGCTGGCGCTGGCCGTCAATGGCGGGATCACGCTGGCGCTCATGCGTGGGCGTCACGACCTTAACCTCCGCAGTGTCCTGGTGCACAACTTCGGCGACGCGCTCTCGAACATCGGCATTCTCGCGGGGGCACTGACCATCCGCGCGACCGGCGCGCTCTGGCTGGACCCGGCCATCGGCGCGGGAATCGGCGGGCTGGTGCTCTGGTCGAGTTACGGCATTCTGAGGGAATCCAGCCATATTCTGCTCGAAGGCCTCCCGCGGGACATGCTACTCGAAGATGTGGCACGCACCATCCTGCGCGTGCCGGGCGTCCAGGAGGTTCACGATATCCACATCTGGACGATTGGTACCGACCTGCACGCGCTTTCGTGCCACGTGCGCATCCCGGACATGCACATGGAGGAGAGCGAGAAGATCCTGGCAGGCATCCACAAGCGCCTGGCCGAAGAATTCCACATCACACACACGACGATTCAATTTGAGCGCGCCGGGCTACCCCGCGATACGCGCTACTACATGCCCGAGCCCTTTCAGTCCTCGAAGTAGCCCAAGCCGGGATCTCCCACGAGCATCGAGTTGCACGCCGCTGCGGTCGAGTCCAGACAGAGGAGAAATGCGTGCGTTCGTGGGGGCGGTTAAACAGGCAGGCGGAGGGTTGTGCCCCGCTCTTCGTTCATGCGCAGTGTGCTTTCGATGTCCAGCTCCGCGAGCGGCAGCGACCTGCGGATGCCTTCGCGCGTGATGTAGATCAACTGTTCTCCCGCGGTGGAAAACGCCACCGCAAAGACCAGCGTGCCGTCGCGCCGCACGAGAATGAATTCACCGACGTCGCGCAGCGGCTCGGCCGTACGCGTAGGCGCGAGGTCTTCCGCCAGCTCGACGGCGGGACGCCGGCCTGCCGGCTCGCTGGCGCTTTCCGTCACCGCAGGTTGCTGGAGAACGACCACGGGCGGCTGCTGCACGAGGATGATCTGTGGCGCCGACGGTGTCGCGAAGAAGGGGAAGCCGATTGGAATGATAGGTGTGATGTGGCGGGGCGAGGTGGTGGCTCGGAAGTTGGGATTGACCGCCGCGAGGTGTACAAAGTCAAAGCCGAGCCCGGGCACGGGGAACAAGCCGCCGGAGAAGGAGTCCAACGGCGTGAACCCCGGAGCGTTGAGCAGCACGACGCTTCTGGTGGTCCGGGTGAGTGCGGTTTGCGGCGGGACCATGCGCACCAAGCGCGCGCCGCTCGAAACCGGAACGTGAGCCGGCGCGCGATGCCGGCCGCGCATCTGCGCCCCTGCGCTTGGGCCCAACACCAGGGCCATCGCCACCCCAACTGCGAGTGCAAGGAATCTTTTCATGCTTGGACCTGCTCTACCTTACTTGATGCCCTGGCCACATCAGCGGTTGCACCTCATTGTACGCTCGCAACCGAAGGATTGCACGCTGCGCATCGCCGCCACACGCTGGCCGCTGGCTCCGCCGCACTTGCCGTGCTTCCCCCCTTCAGCGGGATATGCTATAAGCTTGCGCCTGTGTTATGAATAAAGGGGGGGAGCTTGCGAACCGCCGCCAACGCAGCAGGTCCGACCGGCGACGGAGAACGCTTCGAGCTACTGCCCGGGCTGTTCGCAGCAGCTTGCCCCGAGGAGTTGCTAGCTGGTTCGCGCGGGGTGCGGCTATTCTATGTCCTGCTCTGATTCTTACTGAAGCGCGAGGGGCGAGCCGGGCGCGAGTAGGCCGCTCGAAGCGATTCGGCCAGCCGGGGCAGCAGCGGGAAACGACGAATCCGGACTGCTTTTGGGAGGAGGTTCGAACGTGGCACTGAAAATAACCAACCGGGAAGTGGACGGCGTTGCGGTGTTGGCGCTAGAAGGGCGCATCGTGCTCGGCGAGGAGAGCAACGCCATGCGCGAGGCCGTCAAGAGCCTCCTGGCGAAGAATCAGAAAAAGATCGTGCTGAATATGGACAACGTCACCTACATCGACAGCGCGGGCCTGGGTACGCTGGTGGCGGCGCACCACAGCGCCAAGTCCCAGAACGCGGCGCTCCGGCTCTCCAACCTGGGGTCGAAGTTCCAGGAAGTTCTACAGGTCACCAAGCTGCTGACGGTTTTCGAGGTCTTCCCTTCCGAGACGGAGGCCGTCCGGAGCTTCAGTAAGTAGCTCCTGTTTTCGATCCGGCTGCGGCGCCCTGGCAATTGCGAAATGGTCAGGACGCCGCCTATGTTTTGTACGCCTGCTCATCCCGCCTTGTGGATCCAGGCGTCCTCTCCGTCCAGCCGATAGATGGTCAAGCCACTGAGCAGCTTGGGATAGAAATCGGTGGATTTCTGCGGCAGAACCTCGCCGGCGAGCGCCATCTGCACCACTTGTTCGATCCGCACCGGATTCAGCAGGCAGCAGAGCTGCGCCTGGCCGCGGTCCACGGCGGCAACGGCCGCGTCCGCCTCCCGCTCGTAGCTGATGTTCCTCTCGGCCAGCACGGCTTCGGCGGTGATGCCGAGTCCACGTTCCAGGATCAGACCATGCAGGAGCACGACGTCGAGTTGTCGCTGCGCTGCGGGGACGTTGGGGAGAAGCGCATCGAGGTCCGCGCTCGGCTTCAGGACGAACAAATAGAATGCCCCTCCGCCCGCATAGATGCCGATGGCCCGCTGCTCGCTCCCGCGCCGCGTGAGTTCCCCACGAAACTCGGCGCAGCGGTTCGCACGCTCGGCATCACTGGAGAAGGAAAAGCTGTGCTCGCTGAAATGCGCAGCGAGATGGCTGCGAAACCGCCCGAAGTCGAATCCACGCACATGGGAAACGACGCGGTGCGTGGGAAGGATCGTCAGGCCCTCGGCGTGTGTATTGAAAAGAGTCATCATCACTTTTTCGTGCGGCGCATTCGGGTCCGCGGAACCCAGCACCGCGCGGCGCTCGTTGCGATAGGCCAGCGCGGTTTCATAGCGATGATGGCCGTCGGCGATGACCAATTTCTTGTCCGCCATGCCTGCGCGCAAGCGTTCGATGGCGGCAGGGTCGGTGACGGGCCCCAGCCGGTGGACCACGTCGAATTCGTCCCGCACCTCCAGGGACGCCGGCGCGCGGGACACTTCCTCGAGCAGCGCGTCAACCCGACGCTCGGGATCCCCATAAAGCATGAATAATTGGCCGGTGTGCGCCTGGGTGTGGCGCAGCAGCTCCAACCGGTCGGCCTTGGGGCCCGAGAGCGTCTGCTCGTGTCGAAAGACGACGCCTGCGGCGTAATCTTCGACGCGGCCCAGGGCGATAAACCCCTTGCGCAGTTTCCGCTCGCGCGTGCCGGGAACCTGGTAGTCCTGGAAATAGGCGTACACGGCCGGCACGGGCTCCCGCACCAGCACGCCCTCCGCGATCCATTCCTCCAACGCCTGGGCCGCGCGAGTATAGACATTGTTTCCCGGAACGTCGCCGGGCTGGGCTTTGCCTTTCTCCACGGTGATGAGGTTGTGCGGATCGAGCGCGTAATAGCGATCTTGCATCGCCGGGCTGATTTTGTCGTATGGTTGGGTCAGCACTCTTTCCGGGTCTACGCGTGCGGCGTTGTAGCGGTAAGCGTGGAAGGGAAAGATCTCTGCCATCGGCTCCTCTTGCGCGGTGTCGCCCTCAACGCAGAACTCGTCATTCTAGCAGCCCCCCAGGCCCGCGCCAACGTTGCTCCGCAAACGGCGTGGCGGTTCCAAACCGGCGCGACACAACCCAAGGGATTGCATTAGAATTGTTTTTTGTGCGCGTGACGCGGAAACTCCATGAACAACACCCCTATGACTCCAGGAGATGGGCCTCCGGGCGCTCCCGCACGAGCAAATTTTCGGCTATGTGGGCCAGGGTGCACCGATGCTGATCCAGCGCGCGCTCGGCGCGGGCGCAACCGATGAGGACTGCCGGCGCGGGCTGGAATTCTTCCTCGGCTACTAGCGCGAGCACATGCTCGACAACACGGTGACGTACCCCGGCGTGCGCGAAGGCCTGGCACAACTCGCCCGGTTTCCGATGGCCATCCTGACCAACAAGCCCGTGCGCTTCAGCCGGCTGATTATCGAAGGATTGGGCCTGGCCTCGTATTTCCAGTACATTTACGGGGGAAACAGTTTTGAGACGAAGAAGCCCGATCCGCAGGGCACACAAGTCTTGCTCCGCGATTTCGGGGCGGCGCCGCGGGAAGCGATGATCGTAGGCGACTCGGAGATTGACGTGCTGACCGCCCGCAACGCAGGCACCTGGGCCTGCGGCGTGACCTACGGCCTGGGCAGCGCGCGCTTGGCCGACTATCCCCCGGACCTCCTCGTGGGCAGCCTAACCGAACTGCCCGCCCACCTCGACAATCACTTCCCAGACCGCAGCTAGCGGTTGGCGCCGGAAAGAACACCAGGCGTCCGAGGCGTACGGATGCGAGAATTCCGTCTAGCGCCGGGAGGAGACGACCGGTGCCGGCACCGGAGAGTTTTTCGGGTGGGTCGCGCGATACCACTCCCAGGTGCGCCGCAGCCCTTCCTCGAAGCCTACGCGGGGGTTGTAGCCCAGGATCTTGCGTGCGAGCGAAATGTCGGCCTGGGAGTCGCGGATGTCGCCCTCGCGCGGCGGGTCATGCTTGGCTTGGACGGCAGTACCCGAGAACTTCTCCAGCAGCTTCAGCGTGTGATTCAGCGTGTAGCGATTGCCGGTGCCGATGTTGAAGACTTTGCCTGAAGCATTGGGCGCTTCACACGCGAGCAGGTTGATCTCCACGACGTTATCAATGTAGGTGAAGTCGCGCGACTGCTCGCCATCGCCGAAGACCACCGGCTGCTCACCCTGCAGCAGCGCCAGGCAGAAGCGTGAAAGTACGCCCGAGTAGGGCGAGCCGGGATCCTGCCGAGGCCCGAACACGTTGAAGTA
>JACQDH010000070.1 GCA_016201215.1 Acidobacteriota bacterium
CACAATTCAGTGTCCAAGAAAACCCTAGGGCGCGAGACGTTCTAATGGCAGAGCCGCGTCGAAGGCCGGAGTGGAATCCGGCCTTCTCTTGCGGCGAACGAAAGAATGCTATGACGATGAACACCCCTTATCACGAAGGTGAACTCGCGGTCCAGCGGCGGGCCAATGAGTCCAACATAGCCGAACGCAATGGCGTGGTGATCAAAGACGCGATCATCGGCGGAGCACTACCTTTCATCCGGCAGCAGCCTATGGCGGTATTGGGCAGTCAGGACAAACAAGGCAGGCTCTGGGCTTCTTTGGTGTTCGGCAACCCGGGCTTTCTTGACCCGGCGAACGATGCGCGGTCCCTCCGTATCTTGCTAAGCGAGGCCGACCGGCAGCCAGCGGATCCTTTTTGGCGAAACATCGCCGGCAATTCACAGATCGGCATGCTCGTCATCGAACTCGGCTCGCGCCGCCGGCTGCGCATCAACGGCCGCGCCGCCTCAATCCGTGCGGACCAAGTGCTGATCGAAATCGACGAAGCTTACCCCAACTGCCCAAAATACATTCAGCGGCGCCACGTTCGTCCGCTTGCCTCCGGTGGTTCCTTCGCGGCAGGGGACGCGCAGCATGGAACTGCCCTCGATCCGGAACGCACGGCGCTGATCCGCTGCGCGGACACATTTTTTGTGGCCACCGCGCATGCGAGTCGCGGTACAGACGCCTCCCATCGGGGTGGCAACCCAGGCTTCGTCAAGGTGCTTGATGAGACCACCCTCAGGATCCCGGATTACCGGGGCAACAGCATGTTCAACACGCTGGGAAACTTGGCGGTGAATCCGATCGCCGGCCTGGTGTTCCCGGATTTTGAGAATCGCCGGGTTCTGCAACTCACCGGAACCGCCGAGATTCTGTGGGATCAGGCTGACGCGGCCGGCGAATCGGGTGGGACATGAAGATTCTGGCACTTCCACCCTGAGTATTGGTTGGAGGCTCAGCTCCCGAGCTCGATCGCGTCGGAATTTCTCGACTACTCGCCCTACAACCCAAAAACCGACCAGTGAGAGGGGATCTGCCACCATGCGCCCTACACTTACGGTTGCAAAAGGAAAACACTATGCCCATCACTCGTCAGAATGCTTCCTTGCCGCACACCGGCATCGCGACTTTCTGCAAAGCCGCATACGTACACGACTGGAACAATCTGTCGGCGGATGTTGCTGTCTTGGGCGTTCCCTATGACGGGATGGCTTCCATGCGTCCCGGTTGCCGCCAAGCGCCTCGGGCTATTCGGGACGCTTCGGCTCGCTTCGGCTGGCTCGGGAAAACCGAAGGATCGGCCGGCTTCTTCGATCTCGCGGGCAATCGCACCTGGATGAAGGGCGTTCGGCTTGCCGACGCTGGGGATGTTGATGTGTCGCTGGACGCGGAGCGCACCCGAGAACTAATCAGATCCGCGGTGAGCGAACTGCGGAGAACCGGTGCCATGCCGGTGGTGCTGGGCGGCGACCATTCCATCACTTTCCCCGTGCTTCAGACGTTTGAGAGTTCCGGCCCCCTCACGGTGGTGCTCATCGACGCTCACCTGGACTACCGCGATACATTTCTGGGGCTTAGGTTCTCCAACAATAGCCCATTCCGGCGAGCGCATGAACTCGGTTTCATCAAGCAGATTATTACGGTCGGCGTGCGCGGAATAAAGAGCACCGACCAGGAATACCGAGAAAGCCTATCGCATGGGAATCTCATCATCTCGGCGGAGCAGGTGCGTGACCAAGGCGTCGCCAGCGTGCTCGAATCGCTCCCGACAGATCTCGGAAACTACTACCTGAGCATGGACATCGATGGCCTAGATCCTTCCATTGCTCCCGGAACGGAAAGCCCAGAAGCCGAAGGCCTGACATTTACGGAAGCAAAGCGATTGCTGCGCGGGATCGGGGCGCGAGGTCGCATGGTTGGCTTGGATTTGGTCGAAGTCAATCCTTATTTGGATCACGCCGAACTGACTCAACATATCGCCGTCCAACTCACGATTGAAGCGATAGCAACAAGGTTCGCGGCGTAGGGCCTGATTCGCGTGGGAGATCCTATAGAAAACCAAAGAGGTGAAACAACAATGACTCAGAAGATCACCCCTCCGTTCACCAACGAGAGTGCACGAGCAAAGGTCCAGATTGCGGAGGACCTTTGGAATACCCGCGATCCTGAACGCGTCGCGCTGGCATATACGGAAGACTCAGATTGGCGCAATCGCGCAGAATTCTTGAAAGGACGTGAGGAGATCAAGGCTTTTCTCCGCAGAAAGTGGGCCAAGGAACTTGATTATCGACTTAAGAAAACCCTCTGGGCCTTCCGGGAGAACCGCATCGCCGTCAGGTTTGAATACGAATGGCACGACGATTCCGGCCAGTGGTATCGCTCCTATGGCGTTGAGCTTTGGGAGTTCGACGATAGTGGTTTGATGCGTCGGCGCTTGGCCAGTGTCAATGACGCTCCAATCGCCGAGAAGGAACAGTGCATCCTTCAGTAATGAGGTCGGCGCGACTTGGGTGCAGGATTGGGGGCAACTAAAAAGAGAAGAATGGCTCCGGTTCTCTTGCAAGCGACACCAGATAGCGGACTTAGGGTTTTTGACCTCATCGGCTGTTAACCGAAATGTTGCAGGTTCGAGTCCTGCCCGGGGAGCCAAGCCTTTTAGGCACCTATGGAGAAGGTCAGGCCACCAGAATTCGAGACTGTAGTGGGAACTGCAGTAGGTGGGTGTTGAAAACCCGGCTCTATCCCGCCGGTGTTCTTCCTGCCGTTTGCAGCCGATAGCGTGGCAGGGATGCATCGCACACCACGTTACAATTTTCCAGCCCGGAGTTTAGGCTTAGCGCCAGCTTGGGGTGGTCATTGTCAATTGACTCCCATCTGCCCCGGCAGGGAAGGGAAAATTTGAAGATCTCGGCCGCCTTGCATCTGGCTCTTCTGGCCTTTCTTTCCGAGCCTCAAACCTGGGTCTTGAGTTGCCACGCGTTGACTTGCCTGTAGCTCCGGCCTAGAATGCCCCGGCGCGCAGGTTCACACTCTCGTGATTGGCCAGACGGTTTCGCACTACCGCATATTGGAGAAGCTCGGTGGCGGCGGGATGGGAGTCGTCTATCGCGCCGAAGACCTCCGCCTCGGGCGTCACGTCGCCCTAAAGTTTCTGCCTCGGGAGTTATCCCAGGACCGTCAGGCACTGGAGCGTTTCCAGCGTGAAGCCCGCGCCGCCGCCGCTCTGAACCATCCCCACATCTGCACCATCCACGAGATTGATGAGCACGACGGCCAGCCCTTCCTGGCCATGGAGTGGCTCGAAGGCCAGACGCTGAAACACCGCATCGCGGGGCATCCGCTGGAAATCGATGAGCTCTTGGAGCTGGCCATCCAGATCGCCGACGCGCTAGACGCCGCCCACGCCAAAGGAATCATCCATCGCGACATCAAACCTGCGAACATCTTCATCACGCCGCGCGGCCAGGCAAAGGTTCTCGACTTCGGTCTTGCCAAGCTGGCGCCCCAGCGGCACCGCGTGGGCGAAACGGTCGGGGTGGGTGCTTCGGGTGCCGGCTCGACCGACGCCGCCGATCATCTGACCAGTCCCGGCGCGGCGATTGGGACCGTAGCTTATATGTCGCCGGAGCAGGCGCGTGGCGAAGAACTCGATGCGCGCAGCGATCTGTTTTCGTTCGGCGTAGCCCTCTACGAGATGGCGACCGGCCGCCAGGCTTTTTCCGGGAACACTTCGGCTGTCATTTTTGAAGCGATCCTCAATCGCACGCCGACTTCGCCGCTGCGGCTGAACCAGAATCTTCCGCCCGACCTCGGACCGATGATCAACAAGCTGCTCGAGAAGGACCGCAACTTGCGCTACACAAGCGCCGCGCGCCTGCGGGCCGATTTGCAGCGGCTGAAGCGTGAATCCGATTCCGGCCGCGTGGCGGCGACTTCTGCGCCGGCGCAGAAGTCAGTCGCCGTGCTTTACTTTGAGAACCTGAGTGGATCGAAAGAAGATGAATACTTCCGCGATGGCATGACCGAAGACATCTTCACTGAACTCTCAAAGATACAAGAGCTGCGCGTGTTTCCACGGCCGGCCGTACTCGTCTACCGCGACAAGCCCGTTACCGGCCCGGAAGTCGGCCGGCAACTGAGCGCTGCTTATGTGCTTTCGGGTAGCTTGCGCCGCGCCGGCAACCGCCTGCGCATCACCGCGCAACTTGTCGAGACGCGCACTGGGCATTCGATCTGGGCCGAGCGCTACGACCGCGAGCTGAAGGACGTCTTCGAGGTGCAGGACGAAATCGCCCGCAGCATCACGCAGGCGCTCCGCATCACCCTGACGCCACAGGAAGAGAAAGCCATCACCCGCAAGCCCACGGAAAACCTGCAGGCCTACGACTATTTCCTCCGTGGTCGCAGCTATGCGCGCCGCGAGACCCGCTCGGATCTCGAATTCGCCCTCCAGATGTACGAGCTCGCCATCATGCTCGACCCGAGATTCGCGCTCGCCTATGCGGAGACGGCGCAGGCCTGCGGGGTCGTTTACGAGGTCCACGGGCGGCAGCAGCAATGGATTCAAAAGGGCCTGGCGGCGTGCGAGAAGGCGCTGTCGCTCGATCCACAGCTTCCCGAAGGGCTCTGCGCGCAGGCGAGACTCTGCTACGCGCAGAAGAAATACGACGAAGCGGTCCAGTTCGCCAAGATGGCCATTGAACGCAAGTCCGACTGCCCCGGCGCGTACAACGTTCTCGGCCGCGCCCTGTTTGCGTCAGACCGCTGGCAGGAAGCGGCGGTCCTGGTGGACCGCGCCATCGAAGCGAACGGCGACGACTACAACATGTACATCCCCTTCAACAACGCTGTCGAGGCCCTGGGGCAGGCGGAACAAGGCCGCCGCATCCGAGGACTCCACACGCGCGTGCTCGAGCAGCAACTCGAATTGGTCCCGGAAGACGTTCGCGCGCGGATCCTCCTCGCGGCCAACTACGCATTCGCGGGCAAGCAGGTCGAGGCCATCCGGCAACTCGAGACCGCCGTCACGCTGCGGCCGAACGACGCCAACATCCTCTACAATGCCGCCTGCACCTACGCGGTGATGAACGGCAAGCGCGAGGCGCTCGACCTGCTTTGGAAGACCCGCGCCGCCGGCTACACGAACTGGGACTGGATCGCGCGCGATCCGGACCTCGCTTGTCTGCACGAGGAACCGGAATTTCAGCGCCTACTCGAGGAAGGCAAGCAGAAAGACTAGGGCGCCCCTTGCTTCCAAAACCTGCGGCGCCGCATCGAGTTGCGCTTCGCGTGAGAAGGCGCGACGGCTGAGCTAAAAGCCCCAATTTGTCGCCTGTCCTGGCCGGCTCTTCGCTGCTCTTGTAAAAGCTCTTGTTTTCAATCAGATGGAGCGCGCCCGAGGAAGTCAACTGGCATCGGGATTGCTCCCCAACCAACAGTTTGATCCGCATCTAATGCTGCAGCAGCTCAAGAGCTTGTTGATTGCCTTCGCCGTGCTTGCAGGCGGACTCGCCCTGGGCCGCCACTTCCTGATGCCCAAGACCTTCGGCCAGCGGGGTCACTATCGCGCTGCCGCCGTTGACGCCATTGAGAAGCAACCAGTGCACTACGCAGGGCGCGAGGCGTGTGCGGCTTGTCATCCAGAGATTGTGGACCGCCACAGCAAGGCCCGTCATCAGACGGTGGCCTGCGAAGTCTGCCACGGCCCGGCCGCGGCGCACACGGAGGCTCCCACCGAAAACAAATTGCCGGCACCCCGCACGCGCGGCTATTGCCCCCTCTGTCATGGTTATGATCCCAGCCGTCCCACAGGATTTCCGCAGATCGATCCTGTCGCGCACAATCCACTAAAGCCCTGCATCACTTGCCACAACCCGCACCAGCCGGAGCCCCCGCACGTCCCTGAGGAGTGCAGCGCTTGCCATGGCGAAATCGCCAGGACGAAAGCGGTTTCGCGCCACGCCCTGCTGGCCTTTACCCAGTGCCACAACACTCCCCTGCAGCACAAGGTCACTCCACGGCTGGTGCGTCCGGACAAGCCTCGCACCCGCGAATTTTGCGGCGGCTGCCACGCGCAGGACGCCCGCAGCCCGAAGGAGATTCCGCGCATCGACCTGCAAACCCATGGCTCACGCTACTTGTGCTGGCAGTGCCACTATCCTCACCGGCCCGAGGGGGACTGATGGGCGAATGGAAACGCGACGCGCGTGAACCCAGCGAGCAGATCTCAGGAAGCCGGCGGGAGTTCCTGCACACCTGCTCCCTGGCGGCCCCGCTCTTGCTGCTGGGCCTGCGGGCGGCGGCCGTGGAAGCCTGGGCGGCGCCCGAGGCTGCCTACAATGCGCGCGAGCACTATTACGGGATGGGCGTGGACGTGGCCCGGTGTATCGGCTGTGGACGCTGTGTGGAGGCCTGCAAGAACGAAAACGATGTTCCCCGGGAGCCGTACTACTTCCGCACCTGGGTGGAACGCTACGTCGTCGGTCCCGCGGGGGAAGCAGAGGTGGATAGTCCGAACGGCGGCATCGCCGGCTTTCCCCCCAAGCCTTCCGAGAAGGGCGTTTTGCGCACGTTCTTTGTCCCCAAGCTGTGCAACCAGTGCGCCGATCCGCCCTGCGTGCAGGTCTGCCCGGTGGGAGCGACCTTCGCCACCGAAGACGGCGTCGTGCTGGTGGATCGCGACTACTGCATCGGCTGCCGCTACTGTGTCCAGGCCTGCCCCTATGGCGCTCGCTTCTTGGACCCCCGCACTCACATGGCGGACAAGTGCACTTTCTGCTACCACCGTGTCGTGCGGGGATTGGTTCCCGCCTGTGTGGAAGTCTGCCCCACCGGCGCACGTGTCTTTGGAGACATCCGGCAGCGCAGCAGCCCGCTGGCCCGCTTCACGCGCTTCAACAAGATCATGACGCTGAAGCCACACTTGAACACCAAGCCCAAGGTGTTCTACGCCGCCCTGGATCAGGAGGTACGCTAGCCGTGGAGCCCTTGCAAGAAGTGCTGCGACAGGTGACCGGCTATATCTATCCCAACGAGGTCGAATTGCACTGGGGTCTGCTGGTCGTGGTTTACCCCTACCTCACCGGATTGGTGGCCGGAGCCTTCATCCTGGCGTCCTTGGTGCGGGTGTTCAATGTGAAGGAGGTGCAGCCCACCTACCGGCTGGCGCTGCTCACCGCCCTCGCCTACCTGATCGTGGCTCCGCTACCTTTGCTGGCTCATCTCGGCCGGCCCTCGCGTGCCTTCGAGATCTTCCTCACGCCCAACTTCCATTCGGCCATGGCCATGTTCGGCTTCGTTTACGCCTGGTATTTGATGGTCGTGCTGCTGTTGGAAATCTGGTTCGACTACCGGAAAGACTTGGTGCTGTGGTCCAAGCGCGAGACCGGCGTGCGCCACTGGCTGCACCGGCTACTGACCCTGGGGGCCGGCGACCTTTCGCCCAGGGCCCTGCGCTTCGATCAGAGCGCCGGACGCTTCATCACCATCATTGGCATTCCCTCGGCCTTCCTGCTGCACGGCTACGTGGGCTTCATCTTCGGCTCGGTGAAGGCCAACCCGTGGTGGTCGAGCGTGCTCATGCCCATCGTCTTCCTGTTCTCGGCCATCGTCTCCGGAATCGCGTTGATGCTGTTGCTGTACTTGCTCAGCACCTTGCTGCGCTCCAAACCCGTGGACATGGTCTGCATGGACAAGCTCGCGACGTTCCTCTTCTACGACTTGGTGGTGGACTTCTCCCTGGAGATGTTGGACTTCATCCACCGGCTCTACGAGGCCGAAGAGTCCATTCAGATCCTCTCCCTGCTCGTCTCCAGCCGGCTGTTCCTGAGTCTGGTCATCCTGCAAGCGCTCCTTGGAACCGTGCTGCCCTTGTTGTTGCTGGGGTCGGTGTCGCCCGCTCTGCGCAATCGCGGGATCGTTTCCCTGCCGGATGAATTGCGACGCCTGCTCTATGCTGGTGCAGCGGTGCTCATCCAGATCGGGATCTTCAGCACTCGCTGGAACGTGGTCATCGGCGGGCAACTCTTTTCCAAGAGCTTGCGCGGGCTGACGGTTTACAAGATGCAGTTGCTGGGGCTGGAAGGGCTGTTCGTCTCCGGCTTCCTGCTGGTGCTTCCGCTGCTCGTGCTCCTGGTGCTGATCATCGTGCTCCCTCCCTGGCCGGAGGCCGAGCAGCACCCGGAAGCGGGGGCGTCCTAGCGCCTGGCTTCCCGGTGCCGCACGAGCTGGTCACCGCATTTCCTAGAATTAGTCTTCCAGACAGGGGGTCGGAGGTTCCCTTCGGTTGCTGCGGCGGCTCAGGGTGAAGTCCGCCTCCGGGCGCGTGCGCGGAACACCGTCAGCAGCACGCAGATCATCACCGCGCTCGCCAGCGGCAGCGCCATGGGCAAGCGCATGCCAAAGGACTCCCCCAGATGCCCGATGGCCCACGGAAACATCATCCCACCCACGATTCCGGTCGAGAACAGCAGGCCGAAGACCGTGCCGGAGAAGCGCGGGTAGCGGTCGCCGGCGATGGCCAGCGTGGTGGGATAGATCGCCGCAAACGATAGCCCCAGCAAGGCCACGCCCGCAGCCATTGCCTCAACCGAATGTGCCAGCAGCAGCGCCGCGCACCCGGCCACGGAGCCTGCGCCGCTCGCCAGTACCAGTTGAGTCTTGCCGAAGCGTCGCAGCAGGCGCGCGGTCAGCAGGCGCCCCGCCATCAGCGCTGCCCAGTAGCCGGTGAGCACCCAGGTGGCGCGGCGCGCGTCGGCGCCCATCGTTCCCGCGTACGTGGAAGCCCAGCCGCCGATCGCAGCTTCGTTTCCGGACTGGCAGAACAGCAGGAGCGCCAGCAGCAGGATTCCCGGGTAGCGCACCACTTGCGCGGCCTGTGCCGCCGAAAAGCCGTGGGCTTCGCGCGCCGGCGGAAATCGCAGCAGCGCGTAGGCCGCCGCAGTCAGCGCCGCCAGCGCCGCCGCGCCGATCAGCAACTGGCGAATCGTCAGGAGCGCGGAGATGCTGGCCGCGAGCAGCGGCAGCAGCAGCGCCCCGATGCCGTAGAAGCTGCCCAGCACGTTGAGCATCGGCCCGCGCTCGTCGCCGTAGAGGTCGGACACCAGAACGTTCGCGGCGATATTCACCGCGCCGCCGCCCGCCCCCAGCACGAACCCGGAAACCGCCGCCGCCGCAAACGACTCCGCCGCGGCAAACCCACCCAGCGCCGCCGCTACCAGCAGCGCCGAGACCTGCAGCACGGCCTTATTCCCCATCCGGTCGATCAGCGGCCCGATCAGTACCGAGGCCGCCAGCACACCGAAGTAGAGCACCAGGAAGAGGTCGCCCTGCTGCGCCAGGTTCACCTGCAGCCGCGCGCGCATCTCGGGCAAGCCAAACAATGTCCCCAGCAGCGCCAGCACGATTCCGAAGAGAACTAAACCGCCAGCGGCGGCAGAAAACAGTGCGCGCCGGGCATTCGAGTCTGCCACCATTCACCTCGCACGCCATCTTAATCTACCCGCACCTGTCCGTGTGGATAGGCCTGCACTGGACGTTTGTACGGCAAGCAAGCGCTGCTTGAAACCAAGCCCGACCTAACCGCCCCCGGAAGCCTCCGCAGGTAAACCTTTTATTTACAATGCTTAGTGTGGTTCTAGAACCCCAGGCACAGGGTTTGAGAACCACTCGCCCATTGTTGCGGCCTACTGCGAGCGCCTAGAGTCGCGGTCTGCGGACCCGAGGGGAGGGCGCACGTTTTTCCTTCCGCGGCGCTTCAAGGAGACCCCATGGTGTTGGCACTTGCAGTCTTGGTCTTCCAGGTTCAGGCGCTTCCTCAATCCGTGGCCACGCTGTCGCCCCGCGACACAACCGCCACTCTCCAAGCGCCTGCAGTCCAAAAAGTGGCCCCGGCCGAACCCGCCGCGGCGCAGGAATCGAGCTTTCGGTCGGAGTTGCTTGTCGCCGAGCCTGCGCTCCGCCTCGCCACCTTCCTTCTGCGCAGGCCCGGGGCCGAAATGTTCCTTGTAACCGCAGAGAACTCTGCAGCCGTCGCGCCGTGGGACCGGGACGCGTTTCCTTTGCAGCCCTTGCCCGCAGGAGCCTCTCCGACTCCCTTGCTTGGTGCCTCAAGAAGTACAAGCCCGGAAGCTCCGCTGCCCGCCGCAAGCACTTCGCCGCTTCTGTCGCCCGGCCGCGCGAACACACGAAAAGTCTGGTACGCGCTGATCGCCGCCGGGCACGGCGCCGCCGCTTTCGATACCTGGACCACGCGCCGGGTCGTCTCGCGCGGTCTCGGCCGCGAACTGAATCCGTTGCTGCGTCCGTTTGCCGGCAACAGCGGGCTCTACGCCGCCATGCAGGTCGGGCCGGGGCTTTTCGATCTTCTCGGCAAGTGCATGATGCGCAGCGAGCGCCTCTGGGTCCGGAAAATCTGGTGGCTGCCTCAGGTCGCCGGCGCCGCCAGTTCGCTCTTCAGTGGCGTGCACAACCTTCACGTCTACAACCGCCGTGCTCCCGGCTTCGCGCATTAGCTCGCCGTAGCGCTGGCCTGTAGCCCTCTACTGTACCGCCCCGACGTGTCGGGGCGTTTTGCTACTGAGCCGGCAAGATGCCGGCGCCACACCGGTCGCGCTGAATCGCGCCTCCAGAGCAAATTTCGAGCGCAGCGGAATCGCTCCGCGGCGTATTGCCGCACGTGCGCCGCCGCGATACTATCGCCCCATCCGGAGAACCCCCATCGCGACCGCCGGCGCCATTACCCAGTCCCAGCCGCAGGAACTCGCCGCGGTATCGCCCGCGCGCGCCCCGCGCATGGTTTCGCTCGATGTCTTCCGCGGTCTGACCATCGCCGCGATGATTCTGGTGAACAACCCCGGCACCTGGGCGCATATCTACTGGCCGCTTGAACACGCCCAATGGAACGGCTGGACTCCCACCGACCTGATTTTCCCCTTTTTTCTGTTCATCGTCGGCGTGTCCATGGTGCTGTCGTTCGCCGCGCGAATCGAGCGGGGCGACACCCGCGCCTCCCTCGCTCTTCACGTCCTGCGCCGCAGCGCGATCATTTTCGTCGTCGGACTCTTTCTTGCCGGCTTTCCTTATTTCCACCTGGCGACCATCCGCATTCCCGGCGTGCTGCAGCGCATCGCGGTCTGCTACCTGTTCGCCGGGCTGATTGTCCTCGCCAGCGGCCTCGTTCCAGACCTTGCCGGCCGCCGCGCGGACGGCTCCGAGCGCGCCGCGCGCATCGCGCCTGTCGTCGCTGTGGTTCTCGTCCTGCTGTTGGGCTACTGGGCGCTGCTGACTTTTGTGCCCGTGCCCGGTTACGGCGCTGGCCGCCTCGACCCTCAGGGCAACCTCGGCGCCTACCTCGATCGCCTGGTCATGCCCGGGCATCTCTGGAGCCAGTCCAAGACCTGGGACCCGGAAGGCATCCTCAGCACGCTGCCCGCGATTGCCACCGTGCTGCTCGGCTCTCTGGTCGGCATCTGGCTGCGCTCCCCTCGGCTGCGCTCGGGGCAAGCCGCTCGCACGCCGCAGCAGAAAGCCCTGGGCCTGCTGTTCGCCGGCACCGTGGGCCTCGTGCTGGGCGAACTGCTGCACCCGTTTTTCCCCATCAACAAGAACCTGTGGACCAGCACCTACGTGATCTTCACCGGCGGGTTCGCCATGGTGCTGCTGGCGCTGTGCTACTGGGTGGTGGACATCAAGGGTTGGAAGCGTTGGATCACGCCGTTCGTGGTCTATGGCACCAACGCTTTGGCCGTGTTCACACTTTCCAGCCTGCTGGCCAAAGCCAGCATCGTCTTCAAGGCGACTGTCGCCGATGCCCCCGGCGCCGCCCGCCAGGTCTCCTGGCATTCTTACGTGTACGGCCGCTTCTTCGCGCCTTTAGGAAACCCCATCAACGCCTCGCTCCTCTTCGCCATCTTCTATATCCTGCTCTGGCTCGCCCTGATGTGGCCCCTTTACCGCCGCCGCATCTTCATCAAGATCTGATCCTGGATGTCGCAGAGTCTCAAGGAATACCGTATTGGGTGGGGGTAGCTCTATTGAGCCGCTCTTATCCAGGGAGTATAGTTGTCGGCCAAGAGCGTTCTGAGCGTACCTGGATGGCAGGTTGAGTCCATGGCTTTTTCCCACGCGTGGCTCCTGTTATTCTGCGTGATACCTATCAGCGCCCCTGCTATGCCTGACCTGAAGATCACGACTCGCCACACCTTTGCCGGACACTCCACGGAGTCCACTGAATACATTAAGGCCGACCGCAAGCGATCGGAATACCGCAACGAATACGGTTATGGCGGCAAGCCGGGAGGCTCGTCCACATACGTTGTCGGCCCGCGCCTTGCGGGAATCACGCGTTGCGACCTGGGGCAGTACCTCGAACTAAACCTCGACGCCCGCGAATACACTTCGCATCAGTTGCCCAAGTGGCCGAGCCTCGAAGAGTTGAAGGCGCGTGCGGCCAAAGCTCCACGGCCTGCGCAACCGCCCAAACCAACCGTCAGGGTGGAGACCGCGACGCTCGATACCGGCGAGCGAAGAGAAATCTTTGGTTACACCGCCCGGCACGTCATCACCACCACGAAGCAGGTTGCGTTGGAGGGCGCAGCATCGCAGCCCAATGAACAGGTGCACGACGGCTGGTACGTTGACCTGGACACACGCATTTCATGTGATCCGCACTACCCTTCGGGCGGCCATGCGTCTCTCGCCGGGTTCGTCGGCAAGATCGAGACCTACGATTTCAAACACAGCGGGGCGCGCGAGACGGGCTATCCTGTGGAACTGAAAACCACGTTCCGCGGAACGATAACCCTCCCCGATGGAAAAACCCGGGAACACACTTCTTGGACGGAGCTGAAGATTGTCGAGCTCTCCACCGAGCCGCTGGACGCCTCCCTCTTTAAAGTCCCACCCGAATTCAGGAAGGTGGACCACATCGACCGCGATCCTAAGCTGCCTCTTTCGGCTTGGCAGCGATGGCTAGCTTGGCTCGCTGGCCTTTTCCGCTGATGCCACGGGTGTGCGTCTTCAGCACCTTTGAGGCTAAGTGAGCCTATCTAGGAAGGCCGGGTGCCCATGCCCCCGACTACCGGGCAGTAATCGCCTGAGCGGAGTTGTGGGTGCCCCCTGGTGGAGCGCGCATTTTGCGCCCCGGATGCCGATGCTGGGCAGCGGTGGGGATTCTCTTGGGTAGGGGGCATTGTGCGCGACTGGCCCCTTAGCAGCATCTATGTTGACCGCCGCGGTATAATGTCTTGTAAGGCTTGCCAACAACCTTTCAGGCGCGGTCTTGGCGCCCCGGATGGGGTTTCGGGGCGCAGCCCTGGTGCCGCGAGTGGGCTCGCAGGGCACGCATTCTGCGTCCCGGATGGGGTTGTGGGACTCACCCCAGCCTGAGAGCTTCAGCCCGGAAGGCTCTCGCCTTACACTGAGCCTTCGCACCATGTTCTCGCAGGCGACTCTGGTGTTGACACAGGCCGAGCAGCGCTCGACGGTGCGCGGGGCTGCACTCAACCGCCTAAGTCCTTTAGAATACTCAGTCACGAGAAACGTGTCCGCAACCCCTTTAGAATCCGCACTTAGCCAATTATTTTGCTTCAAGCCCTTTAGAATCTGCACTTACCCAAAAAAAGGTATGGGGGGTACCCCCATCCATGGCTCCGTAGTGTCACCTTGCAGTTGGCGCATTCCCTGGCGCCCTGAAAGGCGCCGCTACACCGCCCTCCCGCGACGTCCTTGTGTGGCGGCGAGCCTTGGCCCGCCAGGTGTCATTCCGAGCGCAGCGAGGAATCCCTCCGGAGAGATTCCTCGGCCCGATCGAGCCGGGCCTCGGAATGACACAAGGACAGAGTCGCCATTGGGGAGGCGGCGCTACAAATCGCCCCGTGGCGCCGGTTCTTGTCCCGAGCAGTATCGAGGGGTGCCTCCGGCCTTCCGGCTACTAGCCGGTGTGGGGGTTCTTCTATAGAATGAAGAATCGAAGTGGGCAAGCTCGGGGGACTCAGGCATAGCCTGATTCAAGAGTTGCCATACGCATGCTGGTCGAGAGGATTCACAAGACGGTGGGCGTAAAGGTCGGGCACGTCCAGGTGGGCGGCGGGGCTCCGGTGGTGGTGCAGTCCATGACCAACACGGACACCGCCGACATCGCCGCCACGGTGCAGCAGTGCCTCGAGCTGGCCCAGGCCGGCTCGGAGCTGGTGCGCGTGACCGTCAACGTGCCGGAGGCGGCCGCAGCCGTGCCGGAGATCAAGCAGTGCCTGCGCATCGCCGGCTGCGACGTGCCCATCATTGGCGACTTCCACTACAACGGCCACGTCCTGCTCACCAAGTATCCCCGCTGCGCCGACGCGCTCGACAAGTACCGCATCAATCCCGGCAACGTCGGCGCGGGGCAGCGGCGCGACGAGCAGTTCGCCACCATCTGCAAAGTCGCCCGCGACAACGGCAAGCCCGTGCGCATCGGTGTTAATGGCGGCTCGCTCAACCAGGAACTGGTCATGCACAAGATGCAGGAGAACACCGACCTCGACCTGGGACGCAGCTCGGAAGAGATCATCAACGAGTGCATGATTCTTTCCGCGCTGGAATCCACCGAGCTGGCGCTCGAATGCGACCTGCGCAAGGACCAGATCATCATCTCCTGCAAGACCTCGCGCCCCCGCGACCTCATCGCGCTCTATCGCGAACTGGCGCGCAAGACCGATCAGCCGCTGCACCTCGGTCTGACCGAAGCCGGCATGGGAGCCAAAGGCCTGGTCTGGTCGGCTGCCTCGATGGGCGTTTTGCTCAGCGAGGGCATCGGCGACACGATCCGCATCTCGCTCACGCCGCGCCCCGGTGGCGACCGCCGCGAGGAAGTCTATGCCGCCTGTGAGTTGCTCCAGGCGCTGGGCCTGCGCACATTTGCGCCCAGCATCACCGCCTGCCCGGGCTGCGGCCGCACGACGAGCACTACGTTCCAGGAGCTGGCCGAGAGCATCCAGAGCTACGTCCGCGAGAAAATGCCCCAATGGAAAAAGCAGTACGAGGGCGTGGAGACGATGACCGTGGCGGTGATGGGCTGCATCGTCAACGGCCCCGGGGAATCCAAGGCCGCCAACATCGGTATCAGCCTGCCCGGCACCGGCGAAGCGCCAAGCTGCCCTGTATATATTGATGGGCAGAAAGTGGCCACCCTGAAGGGCACCTACGACGAGCTCGCCGCCGCCTTTCAAAAGCTCGTGGACGACTACGTAGCCACAAAATATCCCCGCCTGGCTGGCGAGGTCGGCGCGCGAGCGTCGTCATAGCGATTCGCCTCCCGGCTGGCCGCAGCGTTCGTGTCTCGTTCGCCCGCGAAAAAGTTTCCGAGGCATTGTGCGCGTGGCGCCGCTGGATGGCCGGAGATGAAGCGTGTTCTGATCATCGAAGACGACCGCGACATCGTCGAGCTGGTGCGCTACAACCTGGCCAGCGAAGGTTTCCAGGTCATCGCGGCCTCCGACGGCGCCACCGGTTTGGCGCAGCTCAGGAAATCCCCGCCGGACCTGCTGCTGCTCGACCTGATGCTGCCCAAACTCTCGGGCCTGGAGATCTGCAAAGAGATCCGGCGCGACGCGGCGCTCAACCGTTTGCCCATCTTGATGCTGACCGCGCGCGGCGAGGAAGCCGACCGCGTAGTGGGCCTGGAGATGGGCGCCGACGACTACGTCACCAAGCCCTTCAGCCCGCGCGAGTTGGTGGCGCGCGTGAAGGCGCTGTTGCGCCGCGCCGAGCCCGCCGGCGACACCGCGCGCCCGATCGAAGTGGGGCGGCTTTCGATCGATCCCTCCGCGTATCGCGTGACCCGTGGAGGGAAACCGGTGACGCTCAGTACGCTGGAATTTCGCCTGCTGTATTACTTGGCTTCGCGGCCCAACAAAGTGTTCACGCGCGATCAACTGCTCGACGCCGTGTGGGGCACCGAGCGCTTCGTCACCCCGCGCAGCGTGGACGTGTATATCCGGCGGCTGCGCGAAAAAATCGAAGCCGACCCAGAGCGCCCCGCGCATTTGAAAACGGTGCGCGGCGCCGGCTATTTGTTCGAGACCCGTGCGTCTTAAACTATTCTGGCAATTCGGACTCGCCTTTCTGGGGTTGCTGCTGGCGGTGCTGCTGGCCGTGGATATCTTTGCCGCCCGGACGCTGCGCCGCGACTACCTGCGCGACGCCTTCGATCAACTGGCAGCGCTGGGCAAGGTCGCGCAAGCACGCCCGCCGCAGCTGGACGACCCGACGGCGCTGCGTTCCTGGGTGGCCTGGCTGGCGCAGGGCGGCGCGCGCATCACGGTGATCTCTGCCGATGGGCGCGTGCTTGCCGACTCCGCACACGATCCGGAAGCCATGGAAAACCATGCCGGCCGCCCGGAAATTCGGCAGGCGTTGGCGAGCGGCGAGGGTCGCTCGGTGCGCCACAGCGACACCCTCGATCGCGATCTGGTGTATCTGGCGCTGCGGCAACAACCCGCCGGGGGGCAGGCAGTGGTGCTGCGACTGGCCCTGCCACTCAAGCGCATTGACGAAGCGCTGGCGGAGATTCGCTGGCGTCTGGCGGGGGCCTCGCTGGTGATCCTGCTGGTGGCTGGCACGATCGCGCTCGGGGTTTCCCGCGCGTTTTCCGCGCGCGTCCGGCGCCTGGAGGCGTTTTCACGGCGCGTGGCTGACGGCGATTTCCGCCCCTTGCCGCTCGAACGCCGCGGCGACGAGCTGACCGCGCTCACCCGGTCGCTCAACGAGACCGCGGCGCGGCTGGACCAGACCATCCGCACGCTCACCGACGAGCGCAACCGCTCCGCCGCCATCCTGCGCAGCATGGTGGAGGGGGTGGCAGTGATCAGCGCGGAGGAACGCATTCTGTTCTGCAATGAGGCGTTCGCGCGGATCCTGGGTCTCCAGGCTGGGAAAAGCGAGGGCCGGCGCCTGGTGGAGGTCACGCGGCAGGCGGAGTTGCTCGGCGTGGTCAAGCAGGTGCTGGCCGGGCGCGAAGGCGTGCGGAGCTGGCTGGTGATGGGCACGGTGCGCCCGCGGAGCTTCGCGGTGACGGCGGCGCCGATTGCGGCTGCGGGTGCGAACGCGGGGACAGAGGCCACGGCCGGGGCGGTGCTGGTGCTGCACGACATCAGCGAGTTGCGGCGGCTCGAGCGCGTGCGGCGGGATTTCGTGGCCAACGTCTCGCACGAGTTCAAGACCCCGCTGACCGCCATTCAGGGCTTTGCCGAGACGCTGCTGGCCGGGGCGCTCGAGGATCAGGAGAACCGGCCGCGGTTCCTGGAGATCATCAGCGAACATGCCCGGCGGCTGGGCCGGCTCACCGACGATCTGCTCAAGCTCGCGCAGATCGAAGCGGAGCAGATGGAGCTCGACTTCCGCGCCGTCAGCGTCGCGGAGCTGATCGAGGGTTGTGTGGAAACGACGCGCCTCCGTGCCGAGCAGAAACAGCTCACCCTGGCTGCAGAATGCCCTGACGGCCTGCCCGCGGTGGGCGGCGACCGCGCACGCTTGGCAGAGGTGCTGCAAAACTTGCTCGACAACGCCGTGCAATACACTCCGGCCGGCGGGCGCGTGACCCTCCGCGCGCGGGCCGCCGAGCGCGAGGTCATCATCACCGTCTCGGACACGGGCATCGGCATTCCGCAGGCCGACCAGGAGCGCATCTTCGAGCGGTTTTATCGGGTGGATGCGGCGCGCTCGCGCGAGGTCGGCGGCACCGGCCTCGGGCTCTCCATCGCCAAGCACATCGTCGAAGCCCACGGCGGGCGCATCTGGGTGGAAAGCACGGTCGGCCAGGGTTCCGATTTTCACTTCAGCATCCCCGCGATGAGCCCAAGCAGTGAAGTTTTCCGGGCCTGACTCCGGCACTTCGGAAGGTGTCACGGAGAATTCAAGCGCGCGTGATATGACTTTCACGTCAGGCGGATAACCTACCCGGACCAAAGGAGGAGCTCCTTCTGCTCTGGAGCCCTCTTGATTCTGGGCAGAACGCCTCCAGTTATGCCCCTCCGCGGGGCCGGCGACCCTGACGCCGGCCCCGATTTTCCCTCGCATCAAGGTGTTCCCGGCGCGGCCCGCCATGCCAGCGCGGCGAGGAAGGCGTGTAACATAGAATTCACGCGGGGTTCACCTCTCATTGAAAGGCAGTGTCTAGTCTTGGGCTGACAGGATGGCAGTGCGTTCCTGCGGGGCCAATGGCAACACCTGAGAGCCCCCTCTGCAACACCGAAGGAGGAAGGCATGCGACGGAAGTGGATGGGGATGGTTGTCCTCGGAATGCTGCTGGCGGCGCTGGTGTTCGCCAGCGGGGAGGCTGCAAGATCCGCAACGCCCCCGGCACCGGCCAAGAGTGCCGGGAAGTCTGCCGGCGCGGAAACAGCAAAGAAGGAAGCAGTGACGCCGGCAAATCCGGCAGCGGCGAAGAGTGAGAAGGCTGCGGCGCGGGAAACCTCCGCGGTGGAGGTTGAGATCCAGCAACTCAGGGAACTTCTTCTGGAGCAGGCCAAAGAGCTGGAAGCGCAGCGGGCGGCGCTGCGCGAACAGCAAGAGAAGATGGAAGCGCTCGCCGGAGAACTGCGCGCAGTGCGCAGCCACAGTCCTGCGGCAAGCGCCTCGGCGCAGCCGGGCAACTCGCCGGTTTCGCTCGAGGCGGTCGCGCAGGGCCAGGAAGAGCTGGGAAATAAGGTCGGCAAGATCGAAAAGGACTTGTCGGAAACGAAAAAGTCGCTCGAAGGACGCCTCAAGGGTTTTGGCCCGTTCAGCTTCAGTGGTGACATGCGCGTGCGTTACGAGAACGCTTTCGGCGGCCGCGCGACAAACGTTTCGGCCGGCGTCGCGCAGCACCGCGAGCGCTTCCGCCTGCGCCTGAACGCCAACGCCAAGTTCAACGAGGAAGTTTCCGGCGGGTTAAGCCTGGCCAGCGGCGACCTCAACAACCCGATTTCTGCCAACCAGACCTTCGGCACGCTTTATCTCCGCAAGCCGATCGCGATCGACAAGGCCTTCGTGACCTACAGCCCGAGGTGGTTCAAGCCGCTTTCGGTGACCGCCGGCAAGTTCGCCTACACGTGGTATCGCACCGAGCTGGCCTGGGACAACGACCTCAACCCGGAGGGGCTCTCCGAGTCGGTGCACTGGAACTGGAAAGACTCTTTCCTGCAGCACTTGGGCATCGTGGCCTTCCAGACGCCGTTCAATGAGAGCGTTTCCGTGGGCGGCGCGGCCGCCCCGACACCGTCCGGCGCCGTCTTCGGGGGCCAGGTCCAGACCAACTGGAAGCTGCATGAGCGGCTGAAGCTGGGCGCCTACGCTGCCTACTATCACTACCGCAACCCGGACCAGATCGCGCAGAACCAAGGCTCGGTCACAGGTAGCACCGGCGTGCTCGGCGGCAACAGCAATACGAACTACACCGGCGTGGTCAACGGCCAGCGGTTCTTCGCTTCGCAGTTCGGGGTCCTGGACATGATTGCGCGGCTAGATGCGGACACCGGCATCAGCCGGTTCCCGCTGATGCTGCTGTTCAATTACGCCCAGAACACACAGGCCTGCTCGAATGGCGCGGCTTTCACTTCGGCGGGGGCAACGGCGCCATTCTGCGACCCACGGGAGCGACATGCGTACTGGTCCGAGGCTCAATTTGGCAGGACACAGGAGCAGGGCGACGTGCGCTTCGGCTATACCTTCATGCGCATCGAGCGCGACGCGGTACCGTCGGCCTTCAACTTCGACGACAAGCGACAGGCGACCAACATCGCGCAGCACCGGTTCGAGGTGTTCTATCAGGCCTACAAGAACATCACCGTCGGCATGACCGGCTTCCTCGGAAAGCAACTGGTGACCGCGACCAGCCCGACGGCCAGCGTGACCCCGGAGCGCTACCTGCGGCGGTTTCAGTTCGACTTCATCTACAAGTTTTAGTCGGGGATTTCACAAGGCTGTAAACGCTCTGTAACAGGACTGTAACAATTGAGGACAAAACTTAAGTGAGGGATACGAAATGATGATCAGGAAACTTGCCGTGACGGTGTTCCTGCTGGCACTAGGCACGATGGCCTGGGCGCAAGGCTCCGGCCCGGTTCTGGTGAACGGGGCCGGCGCCACGTTTCCTGACCCGATTTATTCCAAGTGGTTTGACGAGTATCACAAGGCGCATCCGGCCATCCAGATCAACTACCAGTCAGTCGGTTCAGGTGCCGGGATCCGTCAGTTGCTTTCCGGCACGGTGGACTTCGGCGCTTCGGATGGACCGATGAGCCTTGAGCAGCTCGCGCAGGCCAAGATTAAGGTTCTGCATTTTCCCACCGTGCTGGGCGCGGCGCTGCCGACCTACAACATTCCCGGCGTCTCACAAGAGCTGAACTTCACCCCGGAGGCGCTGGCCGGAATTTTTCTGGGCACGATCGCCAAGTGGAACGCCCCGGCGCTCGCCCGGGCCAACCCCGGCGTGAATCTGCCGGCCAAGGACATCGTGGTGATTCACCGCTCGGACGGCAGCGGCACCACCTACATCTGGACTGACTATCTCTCTAAGGTGAGCGAGGCCTGGCGGACCAAGGTCGGCAAGGGCACATCGGTGAACTGGCCGGTGGGTTTGGGCGGCAAGGGCAACGAAGGCGTCGCCGGGCTGATCAAGCAGACTCCCAACTCGATCGGCTACGTCGAGCTGATCTACGCCGTTCAGAACAAGCTGCCTTACGGCCGGGTGCGAAATGCAGCCGGCAACTTCATCCGGGCGGACCTGCCCAGCGTTAGTGCCGCCGCGGCGGCCGCAGCGAAATCCATGCCCGACGACTTCCGCGTCTCGATCACCAACGCGGAGGGGAAAAACGCTTATCCCATCTCGAGCTTCACTTGGCTGCTGGTGCCCGCGCGGATTCAAGACCCCCGGAAGCGCGAGGCCATCACCGGCTTCCTGCGCTGGATGCTGAAAGACGGGCAGAAATACGCCGAGCCCCTGGCCTATGCGCCGCTGCCGAGGGAAGTCATCGAGAAGGAGATGAAGGCCATCGCCCAGGTCCAATAGCGTGGCCACTGCTGCCATTCCGGTCAAGCACGCAGGTCCTGGATGGGGCCTGCGTGCTCTGGCGCGCCGCCTGCGAAACGGAGACGAAATCGCGCACCTGTTCACGCTGGTGTTCGCGGCCAGCGTCATCCTGATCACCAGCCTGCTGGTCTATGAGCTGTGGGTGAATTCGGCGCTCGCACGGCACAAGTTCGGTTTGAGTTTTCTCTTCACGCGCGTCTGGGATCCCATCTTCGATCAGTTTGGCGCGCTGCCCTTTGTTTATGGGACGCTGGTGACTTCCGCAGTGGCCCTGGTGATTGCCGTGCCGGTAGGGCTGGGCGCGGCAATTTTCCTGGCCGAGCTGGCGCCGCCGAAAATTTCTGGCGCACTGGCGTTTGTGATTGATCTCCTCGCTGCTGTGCCGAGCGTCATTTATGGATTGCTGGGTATTTTCGTTGTTGTGCCGTTGTTGCGCGAGTACGTGCAGCCGTTTCTGAAGGCCACGCTGGGGTTTCTTCCGCTCTTTCAGGGCCCGATCTACGGGGTTGGTTTTCTTGCGGCCGGGGTGGTCCTGGCAGTGATGGTGGTGCCGTTCATTATTTCGGTTTCCCGGGAAGTGCTGCTGGGGGTGCCGGGGGATCAACGGGAAGCCGCGCTGGCGCTGGGCGCCACGCGGTGGGAGGCCACTTGGAAAGTCGTGGTGCCCTACGCGCGCACCGGCATCCTGGGCTCGATTTTTCTGGCGCTGGCGCGCGCCCTGGGGGAAACAATGGCCGTGACCATGGTCATCGGGAACAACCCCCAGATCAGCGCTTCGTTGTTTGCTCCCGGCTACTCGATCGCCGCAGTGATCGCCAACGAGTTCAGCGAAGCCACCGGTGATCTCTACCTGCACGCCTTGGTCGAACTTGGCTTGGTGCTGTTTCTGCTGACCTTCATCTTGAATGGCCTGGCGCGGCTGCTGATCCTGGCCACCACGCAGCGCGGGGTGGGGCAAGAATGAACTACCGTATGGAGTGGAGAAAAGCCGTCAACGCGGTGATGCTCACCCTCACCGGCGTGTGCGCCCTGCTGGCGGTTTCCGTGCTCTTTTTCATTCTGGGCTATCTGGTCTGGCACGGGGGGAGAGCACTGAACTGGGAATTTTTCACGCAGCTTCCCAAGCCGGTCGGCGAGGCCGGCGGCGGGATGGCCAACGCGATCCTGGGCAGCGCGAAGCTGCTGCTGGTGGCCGCGCTGGTGGGCGTGCCGATTGGCTTCTTCGGCGGAATCTACCTGGCTGAATTCGGCGGCCGGACGTTTGCGTTTCTGGTTCGCTACACGACCGACTTGTTGAACGGTGTGCCTTCGATCGTGATCGGGATTTTTGCTTACAGCGCGCTGGTGCTGCCGTTCAGGCATTTCTCCACGCTGGCGGGCGCCATCGCTCTGGGCCTGATGATGATTCCCATCACGCTGCGCAGCACGGAGGAATTCCTGCGGCTGGTGCCGCGCGCGCTGCGCGAGGGCGCGCTGGCGCTGGGGGCGAGCAAGTGGAAGACGATTCTGACCGTGGTCGTTCCGGCAGCCTATCGCGGCGTCCTGACCGCCGTCCTGCTGGCCATGGCGCGGGTGGCCGGAGAAACTGCGCCGCTGCTGTTCACCGCGTTCAACAATCGCTTCTGGAGCCCGGGCTGGAGCCAGCCTACCGCCTCGCTGCCGGTGATGATCTACACCTACGCCATCGCACCGTACGAAGACTGGCACCGGCAGGCCTGGGCGGCGGGACTGGTCCTGCTGGGACTGGTGCTGATCACGAACATGGTCGCGCGCGGCGTGCTGGCGCGAGGGATGTCGGCGCAGAGGTCGTAGGCCGTGCACATGTCCATCAAACTCGCTCTCGATCAGAATCCGCAGGCGAATCCCCTTCGCGGAAGCCTTGCCGTGCCGGCAGCGGATCTGCACCTGCGAATCAAGATGTCGAGCCTGAACTTTTATTACGGCAGCAAGCAGGCCTTGTTCGGGATCAACTTGGGGATTGCCGCCAACCGCATCACGGCGCTGATCGGTCCTTCGGGCTGCGGCAAGTCCACGCTGTTGCGCACGCTCAATCGCATGCACGAAACGCTGCGGCACACGCGGCTGGAGGGCGAGATCCTGCTCAATGATGAAAACATCCTGGAGATGGACGTGACGCGGCTGCGGCGGCGCGTGGGCATGGTTTTTCAGCGGCCCAACCCGTTCCCCAAGTCCATCTATGACAATGTGGCTTACGGCCTGCGCGTCAATGGGTACCAGGGCTCGCTCGATGAAGCGGTGGAGCGCAGCCTGCGGCGAGCGGCCCTCTGGGAGGAGGTCAAGGACCAACTGCACAAGTCGGCCTACGGGCTTTCCGGCGGGCAGCAGCAGCGGCTGTGCATCGCGCGCGCCCTGGCGGTCGGCCCCGAGGTGCTGCTGCTCGACGAGCCCTGCTCGGCGCTGGATCCGGTCAACACGGCGAAAATCGAGGAGCTACTGTTCGAGTTGAAACAGCACTGGACGATTGTGATCGTCACGCACAACATGCAGCAGGCGGCGCGGGTGAGCGACTTCACTGCGTTCCTGCTCAACGGCCACCTGGTCGAGTTCCGCCCGACGCCGCAACTGTTCACCACGCCGGCCGACCCGCGGACGGAGGCCTACATCACCGGCCGGTTCGGCTGAGAGCGCAGTGCACGGCTGCTCTCCAGGGCAAGAATCAGGAGAGGATCAGAGATATGGAACGCCACTTTGAACGAGACCTCGATGAACTCAAGGAGCGCCTGCTCTGGATGGGCGGCCTGGCCGAGCGGGCCGTGCACCAGTCCATCCATGCGGTGCTAGATGCAGACCCGAGGCTAGCGCAGAAGGTGCTCGAAGAAGAAAACGCCATCAACGAGTTGCAGATTGAAATTGACGACCGCGTGGTGCGGTTGCTGGCGCTGCACCAGTTGATGGCCGCGGACCTGCGCTTCGTTTTGGCCGTCTCGCGCATCAACAGCGACCTGGAACGCATCGGCGATCAGGCCGTGAACATCGCCCAGGGCGCCCAGCGCATCCTGCGGCACCCGCAGGTCAAGCCCTACGTGGACCTGCCGCGCATGAGCGAGCTGGCCGAGCAGATGGTGCGCGATAGCTTGAATGCCGTGGTGCGGCGCGACCTCGATCTCGCCAAGACGGTGCTCAGCCGCGATGACCAAGTGGACGCGCTCCGCGATCAGATCTTCCGCGAGCTGCTCACCTACATGATGGGCGATTCCTCGGTAGTCTTCCCCGCGTTTGAACTCATCCTGGTGGCCAAGAATCTTGAGCGCATCGGCGACCACGCCACCAATATCGCCGAAGACGTCATCTACCTCGTGGCGGGAAAAGACGTCCGCCATCCCGCGCTCGACCGGCGCTAGTCCTGCCGCTCCGGGATGTTGGCGGAACGCCTCCGGCCGGCCCAGGCCAGACCCAGCAGCGCGAGTGCCGCTGCGCCCGAGAGCAGGGCGCCGATCGTGCGGTCGGTGGTGCACGCAAAGCGCACGCGCACATGGCTGTATCCCGCTGGCAATGCAATCATCATCTGCCCGGTGTCTTGGTGCGATTCGGCCTCGGCGGTGGCGCCGTTCACTTCCACCTGCCAGGCGGGATAGTTCATCAGCCGCAGGGTCGCGGCGACCGGCTGCCGCGCGTCCACAGTGAGGAGTTTTTCCTGGGCCTCCCACCGCTCAATGTGCACGCGGCCCATTCTGGCGCTTTCTGTCCGGAGGCCCTCCTCGCCGGCGGGCACCAGGGCCACCAGTGGAGCGCCGCGCGGCAGGTCGTAGTGGTCAGCGCCGAGGCTCTGATATTCGTCGGTGCCTTCGTAGCCCCTGGCGGAGCGCAAGTCCCGGCCGATGGCCGCTTGCAGGACGGGAACGTCCTGCGTGTCCCACCAGGTCAGGTGCCCCAGGTAGGCGCCCACTCCCGCGAGCATTGTTGCCATCAGCAGCGTCCAGGCCAGCCGCGCGCGTGTCTCGCGCAGCGCCGCGGCAACAAAAAAGGCAAAGGCCAGGCCCAGGGCGAAGAGCCAGCGCCAGGGAAACTGCACAAAGCGCAGCTCGGGGAGGTAGCGCCAGGCGAGTTGCGTCGCAGGAAACATCAGCGCTGCCGCGGCGGCTCCCAGGACGAGCAGCGCCCACCAGAGTTCGCGCGCTGCCCGCCGCGCCAGGCTCGATACGACCGCAGCGACGCCGGTGATGGCGATTTGCGCCGCGGCGATGGTCGAAACCGTCAGGTTGAACTGGTTGTGCTCCGGGTCGTTGATGGCGGTGAACAGGAAATTCTGCTCCGGCCGCAACCCGGAAGCGAGTGCCTCGGCGATTCTTACCCAACCTTGCTCATATGCCGCCGGGACGATGTAGAACCCGGCCAGCAGCCAGCCCAAGACCATGGCCGCGGCGCCCGCAAGAAGCGTCGCTGCCCGCCGGCGCAGCAGTGCGAGGATCACCAGCAGAAGCGTGAGGCTGTAGGTCACCACCACACCAGCCGGGGCATTGGTGAGCCAGACAGCGGCAAAGACCAGCGCCAGCATGGCCACATTTCGAGCCAAGGCACTCCGAGGCACTTGCGCCGTGGCGGGCGCTGAGCGGGTCGCTGGGGCAGCCGCGAGGCGCGAGGCGTAGAGCACAACCAGAGGAAATAGCGTGCTCGCCAGCAACTCGGCGTAGTCGCTGCGGAAATAGACCAGCAGGAGTTGGTAGGGATTCACGGCGTAGAGCACGGCGGCGCAAATCGCCTCCCGCGGCCGCATCCACTGGCGCGCCAGGCGATACATCGTGGCGCCCGCCAGTGTCAGCGAGAGCCAGATGAACGTCCCCGGGACTACTTTCCAGGGAAGAATCGAGCCGAGCGTGGCTCCCAGCAGCCAGGACATCGGTGGGTAGAAAATGAAGCGCGACTCGCCGTAGCCGAAATTGGCCCACGCCGCCCAGCGGGGATAGAGTATCCCCTGCTGCCACTGCCGGGCGACGTCCATCCACGAGGCGAGGTGGAAGGCAATATCGTGCCCGGAGGCGGTGCCGTAACGGAAGAAGGGAGCGACAACCGCGAGCGCGGCCAGCATCACGGCGCCCATCGCTACCAGAGCCGCTTGGCGCTCTGCCAGCCGGCCGGGAGTCGCACCCTGCGGCGGCGCGTCGAAGGCGCTCGGGCTTTCCCGCTGCCTGGTTGGGGTCCCTGACAACTTCACTCTGGCCTCGCGACGAGTCACACAGAGTACAGAATCCACTACTCGCGCGCCAGTTGCCCGCGCCCGAGTGGAACTGCCTTACGCGGCCCTCGGGCTGGTCTGGAATTTGACGATGTCGGTGGCGGGCGGCTGGTTTTTCCTGATGGCCTGCGAGATGTTCCTGCTCGCGCCGCGCGATCGACGCGGGCCACTTCCACGTCCTGCTCGCGGCAACCATGGCCATGGCCGCGATCGTGGTGGCCATGAACCGGCTGGTTTGGCAGCGGCTCTATCGGCCGGCGGAGACGCACTTCAAGCTGGAGACCTGAGCACGGTGCGGATTGCGCCGCGCAGGCGTGGCAAGCTAGCGTGCGGCGATCGCGCGGTCATTGCGATAGACCACGCCTTCTTTCATTACAAAGAAAACCTTTTCGGTCTGGCGGATCTCCTGGGTGGGGTCGCCGGGCACGGCGATGACATCGGCCAGCTTGCCCGGCTCGAGCGTGCCCAGCTTATCGGCGACGCCGAGAAGGTCGGCATCGGCCGAGGTGGCCGCGCGCAGCGCGTCAATCGGCTTCAGGCCGGCTTCCACCAGCAGGTGGAATTCCTCGGCGTTGCGTCCGTGCGGTGAGACAGCGGAATCGGTGCCGAAGCCGATTTTGACGCCCTTCGCGATCGCGCGCTTAACCGTTGAAGTTGGTGCCGCAGCGGCGGCGCGCGCTTTGACCTGGATCTGCGGCGGGAGTTTAGCCGCGCGATCGAACTTCTCGCGGAAGGCCACCAGGGTCATCATGGTGGGAACGAGATACGTCCCGCGGGCCTTCATCAGCTCGAGCGCTTCGTCGTCGAGGAAGGAGCCGTGCTCGATGGAGTCGATTCCCGCGCGGATGGCGCGCTTGGCGCCTTCGGCGCCGTGGGCGTGCGCCGCGGCTTTGCGCCG
>JACQDH010000066.1 GCA_016201215.1 Acidobacteriota bacterium
CCGTAGGAGAACCTGCGGCTGGATCACCTCCTTTCTAAATAGAGCGGCAGTCGCGCCTGTGCAGGTGTGCAGGCAACGCTGCCCAACCCTTCGTGGCTCTCACGGGCCGCGCAGGATCGTCACTCGGTTTGCTTTAGCCGCACGGGTTCTCGCAAGTCTCATCCGATTCGTCAAAGAGCAACAGGCATACATCCTGGGGGTCGAGCACGAAACGTGCTCGGCCCTTTTTGCATTTTCAGGAGGGGGGCCAGGCCAACCTATGGAGGCGCCGCTTCCTGAGACCTGGTGGGTAAGTCCCTGGTGGCGTTTGCCCTGGTGTATCTCAGTCCACTGTGGCTAAAGCACCTGTTTAGTCAAAGCCTGATGCCTGTTCCACCTGGACGGAAAATAAAAACAAGGGCATCCCGGTCCGGCGATCATGACTCCGGGATGCCCCTGCTCGTGGTGCGGGATATTCGACGGTTATGGTTTGGCTACGGTCTTTTTGACTTCCTTCTTGGCTGCCGCGGCCTCTTTGATCTCCTTCTTGCCTGCGGCGGCCTCTTTGCCTTCCTTCTTGGCTACGGCGGCAACTTGGACTGCCGGCTTCGGTGTCCAGAAGCCCGGATCGGCCGCGGCCGTTTCTTTCGAGACGTAGCTCATCTTCGGGCTGAAAAGAAAGATGCTTGTTTCCGAGCTCAGCATGCCGGCGCTGGTCAGCTCGCGCAACTTTTGCCGGCCCTCATCGCCAGTCGCTTCCTGGTAGGTCTTTCCGTGCGTCTGAGGAAAAGTGTCCACCTCAGCAAGCGATTGCAGAGGTTGGAAGGTCAGGTACGTCCCGCTGGGCAGGCCTGATAGGACTTGAAAAACGGCCCAGTGCTCGGGCACATTGGCCTTTTCGTGCGCCGCTCGGATAATTTTATTCGCCTCGACGAAATCGTTCTCGTGGCCGGGACGGATGCGAAACGTGGTCACGTAGAAATAGCGCATCTGCCCCAGGTTGACACCAGTGGCCCTATAGCTCAACTCTTCCCGATAGCTGGCCACGATGCTGCGGACGCTGGAGAGAAGCTCTCCATCTTTGGCGCCAAGCTGATCGAGTTCGGCGGTCAGCGCCGGGTTCTTTTCGGTAGCCAGCCGATCCTTTTCCCAGGCCGCCAACGAATCGAACCCCGTCACGAACCATGCTTCGCTCGGGCCGGTGACAGACACCATCGCGAGATAGTGCGTCGGCGACTTCACGTTGGCGAAAGCGCGGGGCCATCCGGCTTCCACTTTCTCATGCGCAGCCCCTTTCCCGGGCTTCACTTCCTCGCGGTAGATTTGAAGCACTTTCGGCGGACCCGAAGGCGCCTGCTCTTGTGCCAGAGCAATTGAGGTTGTGGAAAGAAACAAACACGCGGCTACAAATAGAAACATACTTTTCTTCACTTCGTTCTCCTTTAGCGGGTGAAAGCGGAGCGCAGGCAACAGGAGCCATCGGGATGCAGGCCTTGGACATGCCAGGTCATTCTTGAGAGCGCCCCGATACGATGCGCCGCGAGCATACCACCCCTGCTGCAGAAGTCAATCAATTCCCGAGACGGCAGCCGGTCGGCCGGCTCCGCCACGCGCGAGGATGCACGGTAAGCCTGGGCCCGCCAAAAGGGTCCCCGGGAGTTCGCCCGTAACCTTGCCCTGCGCAACGCCTCGCGCAAGCCCACTGCGTCGCAACTCGTGCAGACGACGCACCACGCAGCGCTGCCGCCTGACGAGGATATAGACGAATCGGAGGAAGCTCGTGCCGCCGGCTGACACATCGCTACGCCCGGGACAATCGTTTGGTAACCCCGCCGTCCCGGCGGCGTTTTTTCCGGCCGCCAGCGAGCCACGGCCGGTACTGGCTGCTGACCCTATCCTGTCATCCCGAGCGCACTTGTTTCGAGCCTTGCCGAGGGAGCGAGGCATCTCTCCGAATGCTTTCCACCACCAAATGGCTCGACGCAGAGGGATTCCTCGCCCGCCGCGGCGGGCTGGGAAGGAGACCAGGTTGGCCATAAGTCGTGTAGGATTGGCGCTGTTGCATTGGAGGAATGGCGAGTGAAATACCCACTGAAATCCTGGCGGGCGATGGCGGGTGTCGTTCTTCTCTGCGCGGCGATGCTCGCCGCCGCACACACCGAATACCGCGACGGCAGCACGACGGGCACGGGCGCGCTAAGGGCGGCCGTCGCAGCGGCAGAAAATGTTGATGCCGATTTTGCGCGCCAGACGATGCGCGTGGACTATTTCCACAGCGGCACCGCGAAAGAAGAACACATCTCGCTCGACCGCGTGGTCTCAGACGGCCCGTGGTCGGGCAGCCGCACGCGCCTGCTGGACGACCTCAACCTGGGCAAGTATCTCTTCGAGGTCACTCACCGCGCCACCAACCGCCTGCTCTATTCGCGCGGCTTCTCTTCGGTGTACGGCGAGTGGGAGACCACCGGCGAAGCCAAGAAGATCTGGCGCACCTTCCATGAGTCGCTGCGCTTCCCCTGGCCCCGCCGCCCCGTGCAGGTGACGCTCAAAAAGCGCGACGCGGAAAATGTCTTCCGCGAAATCTGGGCCACGGCCATTGACCCGAACTCGCGCTTCGTGGTGCCCGCCGACGTGGCCCCTCGCGGCCGCGTCTGGACGCTCTTCGAGAACGGCCCGCCCGCCGACAAAGTGGACCTGCTTTTGCTCGGCGATGGCTACACCGCCGCCGAGATGGATAAATTCCATGCTGATGCGAAGCACCTGACCGAGGCGCTGTTTCTCGAAGAGCCTTTCCGGCACCGTAAGACCGACTTCAACGTCCGCGCCATGGATCTCGCCTCGGCCGAAAGCGGTGTCAGCCGGCCTCACGCGGGCGTCTTCCATCGTTCGGCGCTTGCGACGCAGTACAGCAGCTTCGATTCCGAGCGCTACGTCCTGACCTACGACAACCGCACGCTGCGCGAGGTCGCCTCCGCCGCGCCGTACGATTTCCTGGTCATTCTGCTCAACGAGCGCACCTACGGTGGCGGGGGAATCTTCCATGACCAGACCACCGCCGCGGCCAGCAACGCATTTTCGATTTATCTTTTCGTGCACGAGTTCGGACACAACTTCGGCGGGCTGGGCGACGAGTACTACACCTCGGACGTGGCTTACGAGACCGGCGCGGCGGAAAAGCCGGAGCCCTGGGAGCCCAATCTCACTGCGCTGCACAACCCGGCCAGGCTGAAATGGAAAGACCTAGTCGCGGAAGGCACGCCCATCCCCACGCCGTGGGAGAAGGAAGCCTTTGAGACGCAGTCGCGCGCAGCTCAGGCCGAGCGCCGCAAGCTGCGCGCCGCCGGCGCTCCCGAAGAAGCGATGGAGAAACTCTTCCGCGAGGAGCAGGCGCGGGAGACCAAGTTGCTCGCAGGAATGAAATATTCCAGCAAGGTCGGCGCGTTCGAGGGCGCCGGCTACGAGGCCAAAGGTCTCTACCGCCCGCAGACCGACTGCATCATGTTCGCGCGGGATGAGGTTGGCTTCTGCGCCGTCTGCCGCCGCGCCATCGAACGCGTCATTGATCAGTACAGCCGCCGGTAGACTGCTCCGCGCGGCACGCGGCTGAAGGATACCGCCTTTGCGCGAAAGGAAACGAAGGTGTCCTCCCGAGCCCCGACAAAGTCGGGGCGAGGGACCTCTCCCAGGATTCTTCGCGAAGTTTACTCGGACCGGGGGGCGGGGCGGCGGGAGCGCAGCAGGCGCACCAGCGCCACGGCCGCGTGGGAGAGCCGGGTGCCCCGGCGCGAGATGAGATAGAGATGCCGGGGCATCTTTAGTTGCCGCAGTTTCAGCTCAACCAGTAGGCCGCGCTCGACCTCCCAGCGCACGCACATCCGGGGCACGATGGCCACGCCCATGCCCATCTGCACAAACCGCTTGATGCTTTCGATGGTGGGCAGCTCCACCTGGATGTGCAGGGGCACGCGATGCTTCTCGAAAAGTTGAATGACGCGCCAGCGAAAGGGTGATTCGACAATGTGCGCGACGAAGATCTCCCCGCCCACCTCGGAGATGTCCACCGAACGGCGCTCGGCCAGGGGATGCCCGGGATAGACGACCAAGGTCAGCTCGTCGCGGAAGATTTCCACGGCGGAGAGCTGTTCTTCCTGGGGCACAAAGGTCACCGCGCCCAGATCGAGCCGGTAGTTAAGGACTTCGCGGGGAATGTCGCGGGAAAAAGTGCGATGGACGGCGATGTGGAGGTCGGGATGAAGCTGCCGGAGGCGGGCCAGCGCCGGCAGCAGGGCGTGAATCGAGCTTTCATTCACGCCGAGCGAGAGGTGACCTCGACGCAGGCCCTTGAGGTCCTCCATGCCCTTGCGGATTTCATCGCGCAGGTTGAGCATGCGCTCGGCGTAGTCGCGGAGGAGTTCGCCGGCGTCGGTGAGCTTGACCTGGCGCGCGCCGCGGACAAAGACCGGCTGGCCGACCGCTTCTTCGAGCTTGCGGATGGAAATACTGATGGCGGGCTGGGTGCGATAGAGCTTTTCCGCGGCGCGGGAGAAACTCCGCTCGCGGGCCACGGCGAGGAACACCTGGAATTGGGCGAGGTTCATGGGGCCTCCTGCGCACCGGACGCGGAGGGATATGTATAAGCGATTCTTATTGAATCCACAAGGAATATAAATTTGACTTGAGCGGCGCCTTCGCGCTTAGCTGACAGGGCTTCGGCGAGGAGTGCGCATGGATACGGTCCAGTTTTTCGACACCACCCTGCGGGACGGCGAGCAGTCGCCGGGTTTCTCCATGAACGTGGAGGAGAAGCTGCGTTTGGCGCGGCAGCTCGAGCAGTTGGGCGTGGACATCATCGAGGCAGGCTTCCCCATCGCCTCGCGCGGCGACCTGGAAGCGGTGCGCGCGGTGGCCCGGGAGATCCGCAGTTGCGGGGTGGCGGCGCTGGCCCGCGCCAAGCGGGAGGACGTGGACGCCGCGCTCGAAGCGCTCGAACCGGCACCGCAGCCGCGCCTGCATGTGTTTCTAGCCACCTCCGATCTCCACCTGCGCTACAAGCTGCGGACCACGCGCGAGCAGGCACTGGAGGCCATCCGGAGCATGGTGCGCTACGGCCGGCAGCGCTGCCCGGAGGTGGAGTTTTCCGCCGAGGACGCCAGCCGCAGCGATGTGGACTTCCTCTGCGAGGCCCTGGCGGCCGCGGCCGATGCGGGGGCCACGATCCTGAACATTCCGGATACGGTCGGCTACGCCGTGCCCGAGGAGTACGCCAACCTGTTCTATCGCGTGCGCGAGCGCCTGGGGGATGCCCCCGGGGTGACGCTCAGCGCGCACTGCCATAACGACCTGGGGCAGGCGGTGGCCAATTCCCTGGCGGCTGTCCGCGCCGGGGCCCGGCAGGTGGAGTGCACCATCAACGGGATCGGGGAGCGCGCGGGCAACGCTTCGCTGGAAGAAATCGCCGTGGCGCTGGCGGTGCGGCAGGCCAGCTTTGGCGTGCGCACCAACGTGCGCCTGGAGAAGATCTACGGCACCAGCCGGCTGCTCAGCGCCATCACGGGGGTGCCGGTGCCGCCGAACAAAGCGGTCGTGGGCGCGAACGCGTTTGCCCACGAGGCCGGGATTCACCAGGACGGCATCATCAAGAACCCGTTGACCTACGAGATCATTTCGCCGGAGGCCGTGGGGGTGCCGTCCCGGCAACTGGTCCTGGGGAAACATTCCGGGAGAAACGCGTTGCAGTTGCGGCTGCGGGAACTCGGCTACGAGACCACCAAGGAAGAGCTGGCCGAATGCTACCGGCAAGCGATGGCGCTGGCCGACCAGACCAAGCAGGTGCGCGACCGCGACCTGCTCGCCATCGTACACCAGGTGCTGCGCCGGCGGGGCGCAGCGGCCGCCACCCTCGTGCAGGATGCGCCCGCGGCGACGTGACCCCAGCCGGCGGAAGGCTCCTCGGATGAACCCTGTCACCAAAACGATTGTCCTGCTGCCGGGCGACGGCATCGGGCCGGAAGTGATCCGGACAGCCGTACGTTTGCTCGAAGATTGCGCCGCAGAATTCGGCCACAGATTTGAGCTAGTGGAGTTCCCCATCGGCGGGGCCGCGATTGAGATGTGTGGCTCGCCGCTGCCGCCGGAGACCCTGGTGGCCTGCCGCGCGGCGGATGCGATTCTGCTGGGGGCCACCGGGGGGCCGCGCTGGGACAGCCTGCCGCTGGGGCAACGGCCGGAGAGCGGCCTGCTGGCGCTACGGAAAGAGCTGGAGCTGTACGTCAACCTGCGCCCGATTCACCTGCGCGAGCCGCTGCGCGGGATTTCGCCGCTCAAGTCCGCGCGAACCAGAAAAATCGACCTCGAAATCGTGCGCGAACTGGCCGGAGGAATCTATTTCGGCGCGCACCGGCTGGAGCGGGAGAACGGCGCAGAGCGCGCCCTCGATATCGAAACGTATAGCACGGGGGAGATCGAGCGGGTGGCGCGCTTTGCTTTCGCGCGCGCCGAGAGCCGGTCGCAGCGGCTGACTTCGGTGGACAAGGCCAATGTGCTGGCGAGCTCTGCGCTGTGGCGGAAGACAGTGGCGAGCCTGGCGGCGGGCTACCCCGGCGTCGCCGTGGAACACATGTACGTGGACAACGCCGCCATGCAGCTTGTCCTGGCGCCAGAGCAGTTCGATGTAATCCTCACGTCCAACCTGTTCGGCGATATCTTGAGCGACGGCGCCGCCGGCCTGGTGGGCTCGATCGGGCTGGTGCCCTCGATGAGCTGCGGCCTGGGGCCGCCGCTGTTTGAACCCATCCACGGCTCGGCCCCGCTGCTGGCCGGAAAAGATCGGGCCTGCCCCATCGGCGCCGTACTCTGCGCCAGCCTGATGCTGCGCGAAACCTTCGGCCTCGCGACCGAGGCGGAATGGATCGAAGCTTCGCTGGACCGCGTGCTGGGCTCCGGGTACCGCACCGCGGACATCGCCGAGCCTGGCAGCACCGTCGTGGGGTGCTCCGATCTGACCGAGATGATTCGCGCGGAGATGCGGGCATCGCTCGAACAGATCGAGCGCTATGGGTGGGGCGTCTGAGCAGGGGACCGTCCCGCACCCGACCCACCTGTCGGGCAGATCCACCGCCCCAACGAGCCATCCCATGGCGTCGCTGTCGACAAGGCGTTTGACCGGTTTCCGAGGTGGCGCCAGAGCCCCGTGCCTACGGGGCAGCCGTGAACCTGCTCCGGAGCTTGCCAGCCCCTTGCTACCTGCCACAGAGAGTGCTAATTTCATGTCTTCTCTAGCCTTGGTGGATCCGCGGGACGTTCGATACGATTTTCTGTAGATTGCCCAGCAGCCCGTGAGGACACGCGAAGTCCAAGTCGAACGCCAAGCCCCTGAGGGTGCCGCTCCAGGAACTGCTCAGGCTCCTCACCGCGAGGGCACGGCCTCGGGGAAGTCCCGTGACGAGTTCACCTTCTGGCGGGTTGAGGGGAGCCTCTTGGACCTCAGCGCCGTTCGCCCAGTGGCCTATTTCACGTGGAACGCGCAGAGCTTTGCGGAACGCTGGGCACGCCGTGGGGGCGCGGCCCTGCTGGCGCTGGTGCGGCCGTTTCTCTATGCGACGGATCGCGTATTCGCTACCCGCGCGTTGCACACGCTGCTGCGGGGCGTAACCCGCGACCGCCTGGACCTGCTGGGGGAAGAGTATTTCCACTACGTCCTGAAACCGCAGCTCAAGGCCGAAGGGCTCCGGAAACTCAAGGAATGGATGGCTGCGAACGGCCAGGTGGTTCTAGTCAGCCAGGGCCTGGACCACGTCATGCGGCCGCTGGCGGAATTCCTGGGAGTGGAGCGACTGGTGGCAAATCACCTGGAATTCCGCGACGGCCTAGCTACCGGGCGGCTGCTCGATCCGGTGATCCGGCCCCGGGGAGGTCTGGCGCTGCTCACCAGCCGCGGCGCCGACGGGAGGGTTTCGCGCGAGCGGTTGACGCGCGACCTGGGATTGGAAGCGAGGCCCGAGGCCCTGCAGGCCGCGATTCTCTCGGCAAAAAGACCTGCGCCGCAGAGTCATCGGCCGCTGGTGTTGTTGGATCCCGCCAAGAAGGTCGAGCGGCTCTCGGTGCGTGAGACGCTGGCCGGAAAACAGATTCTTCTGGTCGGGGTGACCGGGTTCATCAGCAAGGTCTGGCTGACCAGTCTGCTCAGCGATCTGCCGGAGATCGGCAAGATCTATCTGCTCATCCGGCGGCAAAAGACGGCCAGCGCACAGCGCCGGCTTGAAAAAATCGTGGAGGAGTCGCCCGCCTTCGACCCCATGTACCAGCGCTACGGCGCGGACCTGGCCCGGTTTCTGGGCGAGCGGATTGAAGTGGTCGAGGGAGACGTCAGCCAAGCGGGGCTGGGTTTGGCGCCGGAAACGCAGGCACGGCTGCAGGGCACGCTCGACCTGGTGGTGAACAGCGCGGGGCTGGTGGATTTCAACCCCGACCTGCGGGATGCCCTGGCGATCAACGTCGCCGGCGTGGCGAATGTGATCGAGTTTGTGCGCGGCTCGGACCACTGCGGGCTGCTGCACCTTTCCACCTGCTACGTGGTGGGCGCGCGCGACGGCCGCGTCAGCGAGGAGCTGCGCGCTGACTACACCCCAGCACATCTCGGCGACTTCGACGCGGAGCGGGAATGGGAGTCGCTGGAAGAGCTGGTGAGGAGGGCCGAGGAGCGCTCGGAGAGCGCCGAAGTGACCGCGGCGCTGCGACGGCAGACACTGGGCAGGCGCGCACAGAACGGGAAACTCCCCGGCACGGAGATTGAGAATCTGATCCGCCGCAACCGGGCGCGGTGGTTGCGCAACCGCCTGACCCGGGCGGGAACCCGACGGGCCCGGCATCTGGGCTGGCCGAATACCTACACGTTTACCAAGAGCTTGGCCGAGTCGCTGATCGCCCGGCGCGCCGCCGACGTGCCCGTGGCGGTGGTGCGGCCTTCGATCGTGGAGACTTCGACCGCGCAGCCGGGATGACCCTGATCGCCGCGGCAGTGATCGCGCGGCGCCACCAGCGGCTTTATCAACTGGCCACCTCGGCCATCAACCCGTGCGACATGGGCCGCTCGATCGAGCTGACCAGTCTGGCCCACCGCAAGCACTACGTGGCGCAGCAGGGACTGGAGAACTGGCTGCGCTCGAAGCTCGAGGCCATCCCGGTCTCGAAGAGCCGCTACCGGAGACTTTCCGTGCCCGCGCAGAAGGCGTTCGTGCAGGGCATCAACCGCATCGCTTCGCCAGTGCTGCGGCGCGCGCCGCTAGCCCGGCAGGAGCGCGACCTGGCGCGCGTCGAAAAGCTCATCGAACTGTACGAGCCGTTCATCCTGCACAACGAGCACGTGTTCGAGGCGGAAAACGTC